>JAKFXE010000021.1 GCA_021731545.1 Coxiellaceae bacterium | reverse complement strand
AAAATCATGGCTGTAAAAAAAATAAAAGCTTCTGCTCGCTCAATAAGGCCCTCACTGTAAAAAAAACCTTTTTCTTTAGACTTTTCAGTGAAGATGCCAACCAACAAAAAACTAGTAATACAGATCAAAATTGAAATTAACATAAAAATGCATTCCAGAGCTGCCCTAGGATGAACCAGAAAAAAAGCTAAAATAACTGAAGTCTCAACTATTCGATCCACCATCACATCTAGGCTACAACTAAATTCATCACTGACTCCCGTCAAGCGTGCAACGGTTCCATCGAGCGTATCAAAATATCCTGAGAGTAGTAACAAAAAAATAGACAAAGATGGGTGGCCAAAATAAAGCGCTGGGATAAGTAAAATCCCAAAAAAACCACCCATAAGGGTCAACTGATTGGGAGAAAAATACCGAGACAGATAAACGGCAGGCCTATCTACTAAATATTTCTGATATTTTGGTCGAAAGCGTCTTTCAAGCATCTAAAACCACCCTAAAAATTTAACTAGTCTACGTATTTTTTTAGAGAAAAGCATAGGCTTATAAAATTCGGCTGAAACTTGTTTACTGATTTCGCTCAAAGTGGGGTAAGGCACAATCAAATCCATCAAAGCTTTTAAAGATTTTCTTCTTGAAACCAAATCAATCCAAGGCAATAATAACTCGCCCGCATGGGACCCCAAGATATTAACACCCAAAACAACTCCTTTACGATTGACGATAATTTTAATTTTACCCATCGTAGCGACCTCGGCCTGGGCCCGGTCATTATCGTCAAAAGAAAAAGTGAGTTCTTTGACTTTTGGGTCTGTTTTCTGAGCCTCTTCAAAAGAAAGCCCAGCATGCGCAAGCTCAGGCTCAGTATAACTAACCCACGGAACAACACGATAATCTACCTTAGCCGGCAATTTAAACAAAATATTACGTATAACAATGCGCGCATGATAACTAGCCATATGCGTAAACTGATAAGGCCCAACGGCATCTCCAATGGCATATATTTTTTTATTGCTGCTGCGCAAACGACTGTCCACACCAATACCGCGAGGAGTATAAACAACGCTCGCCTTTTCTAAATTCAAATATTCCAAGTTGGGTTTTCGCCCCGTTGCAACAAGCAAATGCGATCCCATTATCTGCTTTTGTTCTCCGTTCTGCTCTATTTTAATGATTATTTTTGTATCTTGTTTTGAAATTTCAAGAATCTTAATTCCCTCAAAGAGAGAAAGCCCCTGCTTTAACAGATGCTCTCTTAAAATACCAACCAGCTCCGCCTCATCACGCGGCAAAATTTTATTCATCTCTAACACACTTACCCGAATACCCAGCATTAAAAAAGCCTGAGCCAGCTCACAGCCAATAGGACCCCCACCAATTAACCACCAAGTGCTCTGGATTTTCGGATAAATCAAAAATGCTCTCATTCGTAAAATAAGAAACTGTATCTAAACCCGGAATAGGAGGAATGCTTGCAGAGGATCCGGTTGCAATAACAAAGTGTTTAGCATAAATCAAAGCTTCGCCCGCCAACAAGATGTTTTTATCAACAAACTTAGCTGCTGCTTGAATCACATGAACACCCAAGCCTTCAAAACGCTTAACCGAATCATGCTCAGAAATACGATCAATAACTTTTTTTACATGCTCCATAATCAACTTTATTTCTACCGATGGATTTGCAATGGAGAGCCCGAAATTTTCGGCTTCACGACACATCTGAGCCACCTTAGCAGACGCTAAAAGTGTTTTTGAGGGAACACAGCCATAGTTTAAACAATCACCACCCATTTTTTCGGCTTCAACTAGGGCAACCCTCACTCCAAGCTGTGCCGCCGCCGAAGCAACACTTAGTCCTCCTGCGCCGCCCCCAATGACACATAAATCAACTTTTAAAGTACTCATGGAATACTCCCTGATTTTAGCTTTTTATACATTATAGGAACCAAAGATAACAAACCCAAAGCAAGCAGGGGGATCAATATGCTTGGACTAAAAATAATATCTAGATTTGGTCGCTCATTTTTTAAAAATACGGTGTGCAAACTGGCTCCCAGCGCTGCATACACAGCACTACCTGGGATAATACCTAAAAAAGTAGCAAACAAAAATTTCTTAAAGGGGACTTTTAATAAGGCTGGAACTATATTAACCAACCAAAAAGGGAAAATGGGGATCAATCGCAAGCTTAGTAAATAATAAAAAGCATTCTCTCGGAAACCTTTTTCCATCTTCTTAAGCTTTCCCTGAGTTTTCTTATAAAAATAATCTCCCAATGCTGTTTTAACGGAGAAAAATAAAAGACTGGCCCCTATTGTGGCGGAAAAAACAATAAAAAAAGTACCCAGAACCGTGCCAAATAAAAACCCACCCACCAAGCTCAGTATGCTTGCCCCAGGAACAGAGATGGCTACACTCACGGTATAAATAAACATAAATATAAAAACTGATAACACGTAATATTGTTCACGCCAAGCAATTAAGGCATCGCGATGATTTTTGAGAGAATCAAAGCTAAGATAGCGATAAAATCCAAAATAGAAAAAAGCAGCCAAACAAATTAAAATAATAAATACCGGGATCTGCCTATAAAAAGTTTTCATACCAACCCCTAGTCCAGTGACTCCACCGCCGAATGTTCCGCTGCTAAAAACATATACATCGCAGGTACCACAAACAACGTGAACAGTGTGCCAATCGACATACCGGTGGCAATCACAAGTCCAATATTAAATCGGCTCACGGCACCCGCACCGCTGGCGGTGATGAGCGGCACTACACCCAAGACCATCGCGGCAGTGGTCATCAAGATGGGTCGTAAACGAATTCCTGCGGCCTCTTGTATTGCTTCACGCTTTCCCCGCCCCTGCTTCTGTAAATCATTGGCAAATTGCACAATCAAAATGCCGTGCTTACTGATCAAACCAATCAAGGTCACTAAACCCACTTCGGTGTAAATATTAAGGCTAGCGCCCCCCACTCCTAAACTAATAAAAATAAGCGCTCCACAAATAGACATGGGCACACTCACCATCACAATCAAGGGATCTCGAAAACTTTCAAATAAAGCCGCCAGTGACAAGAAAATAATAATGAGCGCAAACATAAAAGCAGAAACCAAGGCATTGCCTTCTTGAATAAACTGGCGCGACTGCTCGGCATAATCAACCCCATAACCATCGGGTAAAATTTCCGAGGCCCACTGATTGAAGGAATCCAAGGCTTGGCCCATGGTAATACCTGGAAAAGGAATGGCGCTAATGGTCGCCGAATTTAATTGCTGAAAATGATTAACCGATTCAGGAACGACCGTTGTTTTTAAATGTGCTACTGTGGACAACGGGACTGAAGAACCATTGGCCGTAATATAATAATTTAGCAATTGATTATAATCCAAGCGCTGAGAGCGAATCGTTTGAGGAATCACCTGATAGGATCGACCCACATAATTAAAATAATTAATATAGTTTTCACTTAAAGCCGCTTGAAGTGCATTACCCACATCTTGCATCGTTAAGCCCAGGGCCGCTGCCTTATCACGATCTAAAATAACACTGGTTTGGGCTTGATCAATTTTAAGATCACAATCCACATACAAAAACATACCACTCTCTTGTGCCTTAGCCATCACAGCCTGAGCCACAGTATTCAAACTATTAAACGAATCCGTTGTATCAATAACAAACTGAACAGGCATCCCACTACTACCGGGCAAAGAAGGCAGCTGAAAAGCAGCGATTTTAGCCCCCGCAATCTTACTAAGCTCTGCCTGAACTTTGGGCTGCAATTGCATACTGGTTTGTGTGCGTTGATCCCAAGGCTTTAACACCATGCCGCCGATACTGGAATTTAAGCCATTGGACCCATTAACCGTAAAGGTGTGAAAGGTTTCAGGGTATTTGAAAAAGGTGTCGCTCACTGCCTTGGCATAAATTTCCGTTTGCGGCAAGGGCGCATTGGGTGCGGCTGTTAATTGCGCAATAATAATACCTTGATCATCTTGCGGGGCTAGTTCTGATTTAGAGCTGGAATATAGAAAGTAAATATTGGCCAAAATAATCAATGAAAAAACGGCAATCACATTTAAATGATTCAGCGCCGCACTTAAAGCGAGCTCATATTTTTCTCGAAATTGTTCAAATTTTTCATCCACAAAATCCATAAACTTGTGTTTTTGGCCTTTCGTGGATTTTAGAAATTTAGAACACATCATGGGTGAAAGCGTTAACGCAATAATCGCCGAAATAGCCACTGAACCCGCCAAGGTAAACGCAAACTCAGTAAACAAAGCACCCGTTAATCCACCCATAAAGCCGATAGGCACATAAACAGCAATGAGTACTACTGAAATCGCTATAATGGGGTTGGTTAATTCTTGAGTTCCTTGAATTGCCGCTTTTAAAGGCGACAATCCATCCTCAATATGCCGATAAATATTTTCAACCACAATAATGGCATCATCCACCACCAAACCAATGGCTAATACCAAAGCCAATAAGGTCAATAAATTAATAGAATAACCCAAGATCGACATCATAAAAAAAGCGCCAATCAACGATAGCGGTATAGCAATGGTAGGAATAACCACTGAACGCACTGAGCCTAAAAAAACAAAAATAACGGCTGTCACAATGATCAATGCCTCAAACAGCGATTTTTCAACTTCATTAATCGAGCTGTTTACAAAGGCACTAGAGTCATACACGATCTTCGCCATTAGGCCTTCAGGCAATTGTTTCTGAATGGCTGGGAAAATACTATTAATAGATTGAACTACACTCAGTAAATTGGCATTGGGCGCGAGCTCAATCCCAATATATACAGATGAAGCCCCATCAAAGCTCACAGAGCTATCATAGTTTTGAGAACCTAAAGACACTTCGCCCAAATCACCTAAACGCACCAAAGAGGCATTTTGGGATTTGACTACCAGTTGATTAAATTGTTCGGTAGTCGTTAATCCTGTATCTGCCGTTAAATTCACCATAAAGGTATTGCCATCGGTTCGGCCTACGGCCGAAATGTAATCATTTTTCGACAAGGCATTGCTGACATCTTGGGCTGTAATACTGAGCGCCGCTAATTTTTGAGCATCTAACCAAGCGCGTAAAGCAAATTGACGGCCTCCCAAAATTTGAGCTTCTTGAACACCTTCCACCGCCTGCAATTTTGGCTGAACCACACGAGTCAAATAATCCGTCACTTTATTACTGGGCAGCACCTTGCTGTAAAAGCCCAAATACATCGCATCCACGGTTTCATTGGGGCTAATCGCAATAACGGGTTGCTGTGCATTTTTAGGCAACTGGTTAATGACTGCATTCACCTGGGCATTGATCTCATTCAATGCATTATTAGGATCATAGTTAAGCAGCAAATTAGCTTGAATCGTGCTGGTTCCCGGGGTGCTGCTTGAAGTTAAATAATCAATACCATTAGCTTGTGCGATGGAATTTTCAAGCGGTGTGGTGATAAAGCCTGCGATGAGATTAGGATCTGCACCCGTATAGGTTGTGGTCACTGTAATAATGGCGTTTTCGGTGGAGGGAAATTCTTGAATAGGCAACTGAAAGACAGAGCGCAAACCCAGCACTAAAATAAACAAGCTCACTACAATAGACAGTACGGGGCGCTTAATAAAAATTTCTGTGAACTGCATCTTAAGCCTTATTCGCCTTTAACAACAGGATCAGGGCTGTTATCGGGTTCTATCGAGTTATCAATCTTGATTCGGCTGCCATTTTTTAGTTTAAGCTGACCACTAGTTACTACCTGCTCGCCTTCTTTTAAGCCACGCAGAACCATAATTTGATCGCCCCGAGTATCCCCTGTTGTAACAAAGCGTTGAATTACATTTAAATCCTCTTTGTTTTTTCCATTTTGTTGAATCACATACACAATATTTCCAAATGAATTATAACTAATAGCCGTTTGTGGCAAAGTAAGATAATGTTTTCCAGAACCCGTTTTGACCTTAACGCTAGCATACATGCCCGGCAATAACTCGGAGCGCGGATTGCTGACAGTCGCTTCAATTTCAATATTGCGTGTATCTTTATCTACGACAGGATTCACCGTAGTAATCGTTCCCTGAAAAACGGTCGAAGGAAAAGCATCGGCTCTGACTTCAACCACTTGCCCATTTTTAAGCTGCGTGATGGCTTGTTCAGGCACATAAAAATCCACATAAATAGGATCCAACTGTTGTAAGCTGACGATTTTATCCCCTGGATTCAAGTACTGACCCACATTGACCGAAGCCACCCCCAAGTGTCCTGTGAAAGGAGCCTGAATCGTCATTTTGTTAACCACGTCTTGTTGTTCTGCCAACTTGGCCAGCTGGCTTTCATAATCGGCCGTATTATTATCCAAGGTAGCCTTGCTAATGGCATGCGCGGCATATTGTGCGGTATTACGTTTTAATACGATGGCGGCTAATGCAGAAGTCGCTTTTAAAGAATTCAACTGTGCTATTTGCGTATCCGCATTTTGTTGAACGAGTACAGCGCCCTCTTCAACTACGGTACCCGGTGTGAAATAAACGGCTTGCACCATTCCGGAGAGTTGCGCGGTCACATCCACGCCCTGCACCGCACGCAAGCTGGCCACTGCTGTTAGCTGAGAACTCCACTCAGCAGACTTCACGCTCATTGCGGAAACAGTGAACACAGGTGCTTGACTCGCAAAAAAACGCTTCATCATAATGCCCATAAAAAGCTTATAGCCGTAGATGCCACCAAAGAGAATGGCCGCACAAATCAGCATAATGGACATGGGTTTTTTCATGGGGCGGATTTCCATTTCCTTAAGATCAGGCAATAAGCGCGATTATACCTGGCCTTAGAGAATTTGGGTATTTTATGCGCTGTGAAGAGACGCTGCGTGCTTGCTCTAGCTTTTACACGCATGGCCCTCACAATAAAAAGAGGGGGGCGGAAGCATTCCTTGATTCCACCAGCCCCCACCCATCGCCTGGAAGAGCGCGGCGCTATCCGCATAACGAGCCGCCTTGGCTTGAATACGCGCGATTTTTGCCTGCTGATACTGCTCTTCTGCTGTTAAAAGATCCAAGTAGCTAACTCCTCCTAATTTCAACTGTTCCTGAGTAATCTTCAGCGTTTTCCAAGCCGCCGCTTCAGCCAGAGTTTGTGCTTGCAAGGCCAAAGCATCATTTTCCAGGGCACGCAAGCTATCAGCCACATTTTGAAAGGCCTGCAGAACCGTTTGTCGATACTGTGCCCCTGTAGCCTCGTAATTGGCTACAGCCGCTTGCTGAGTCGCTCTTAAAGCACCAGCATTAAAAATAGGTTGCAACAATTGCCCACCTAAGCTCCACGCCTGATTACTGGATGAAACCAGCTGACTCAGTGCATCATTTTGCCAACCATAGGCGCCATTTAAGGTGATTTGTGGAAATAAATTAGCCGTTGCCACACCCACCTGGGCACAAGCCGCCTTAAACAGCGCTTCCGAAGCACCAATATCCGGTCGTTGACGCACCAAAGCGGAAGGCAAGCTCACCGGCAAATTTTGGGGTAAAGACAGTGCATTCAAATCCAATTTCAGCGCTGCCATTGCGCTGGGGAAGCTTCCCACCAAGACTGCCAAAGCATGTTGAGCCACCACTAAGTTTTGCTCTAAGGGGGGTAAGAGCGCGCGTGTTTGTGCCACCTGAGTGGCTTGAGTTAAGACATTCGTTTCGGAAACGCCCCCTAAACCCAGCTGCTCTTTAATGACTTTAAGCTGTTCTTCTTCCGCTTTAATCAGGGCCTGTGTCGCTGCAATTTGCGCCTCTAGTGAGGCGATATTAATAGCGCTTGTGACAATATTTGCTGTTAACGTCAGTCGAGCCGCTCTGAGCTCGTAGCGTTGATAATCAACCTGGGCAGCCAAAACTTGAATTTGCCTGCGCAAGCCACCGAAGACATCGAGGGTATAGCTCACATTAACCGAGGTATTATACAGATTAAAAATATTGGGCGGGCTATTAAGACCCAAGGCAGCACCGCTGCTTCGCGTTCTTTCGGCACCCAACTGAGCACTCACTTCTGGAAACATCGTTGAACCAAGTTGGGCTCTTAAGGTTTCTTCTGCTTGCTTTAAGGTAGCACGCGCCGCTGCTAGTGTGGGACTGTTGGCTAATCCTGTGCGTATGAGTTCATTTAGGGCGGGAGAGTGAAAAAGCGTCCACCACTCCTCTGGAACATCTTGCCCATACACAAAATGCTGAACCTGTGTTCCAGGTGAGCTTTGCGTATGGGTAGGCATCGGAAGCTGAGTATAGCTATTCGTTTTAGGCGCTAGGGGCTGTTGAAAATGAGGGCCTACCATACAGCCGCTTAAACTGAACACTAGAAAAAGCAGTAATGAGAGAAAGCTAAAAAAACGCATGGTTTATAGTCCTTTATCCCTGGCCTCCAAGGCCTCAGACAAGGTTAGGGCTTGTTGAGCATAATAACAAGTTGAATTTAGAATTACCTAAGGACGCCTTCAATCCATTCAATCAACTCTATCGGATGATCAATATAATAATTCGCTCCCCACGCGCTGGGGTTTTCATTATCAGGGATATAACCATAGCGCGCCACCATAGAGCGCATCCCCGCCGCATGGGCTGCACGAACATCCGTATGACTATCACCCACATACAAGGCCTGTTGAGGCACCGTTTTTAAGAGTCGACACGCATGCAGCAGTGGATCTGGATGAGGCTTGGGATGCTCAACTAAATCTGCACCCACCAAGCACTGCATTCTATCGATGAGAGCAAAATGTTTAAGCAAGGGCATGGCCAAGGCCGTTGTGCGATTCGTAACAATCCCCCAAGGAATGTCATTTTGATCCAAATAATCTAACACACCTTTCATCCCGTCAAAAAAATCGGTTTTATAATCAGAGATGGCAGAGCAATGACTTAAGAGCTGCTCTTTCAGGGATTCGAAATCAGGATGATGTTCATCGATGTTAAAGGTATGCCCCAACAAAGCCAGACTGCCTCCATTGACGCGTGAACGCAGCGTTTCTAACGCCACTTCAGGACGACCATGATGTCTTAAAACCTGATTCAGTGCATCGATAATATCCGGCGCTGTATCAAAGAGGGTACCATCAAGATCAAATAAAAGAGTGTTAATGCCATTGATCATGTGTAAGTGAAAGCCTTTTCCAGCATCACAATTCCACGCCCGTAATGTCCTTAATTAAAAATCTATCGACACCCTTGCTCAGTAACTTGCGAGCAATTTCCAGCTTGCCCTGCTCTAGCCCTTGCTCTAGCCCTTGCTCTAGCCCTTGCTCTAGCCCTTGCTCTAGCCCTTGCTGTAGGCCCTGCTGTAATCCTTGTTGTATTAAATATTCTGCTGTGGTCATGGCATTCTCCCGATAGGGGGTTTCAGTCTGGGTTAGCACCGTCATGAGGCTGGTTCCCTCCGGAACCCTTGCCCTTTTGTAAAGGTAATATATCACACGGTTGACAGGATTTTGAAGCTCCGGGTGCTCTGCGATTAAACTCAACACCTGCTTAATAGGTTCAATATGCTCCATGATATTGGCATCGAAGATATGCCTTTGAACCATCTCAAGCAGTGCCGCCCGTTTATGGTTAAGGATTTCATCATCGCTCAGGCTAGTCAAATCAATTAGCCTTAACTCCTTAAACAAGAGCTCTTCTGCCAAACGAGGATGAGAAAAACAATCCATTAACTTCACACTGTACGGATAAGGGCTTTTCTTGCCGTGATAAAGTAAGAGTGGAATCACAAGAGGAGGCCTACTCTGCTTTAGATCGAGATGACGCTTCATAATGGCTATCTGGTAACACAACATTCGAAAAGGCATCCACTTAATGGGTTTGCTTTGATGCTCAACCAAACAATAAATATAAGCACTCTTTTTCTTGATCTTAAGAGAATACAAAACATCAGAACATTGCTGCCGCAATGCTTCATCCACATACGAACCTGATTCGATTTTTAAACCGGACAGATCACAAAGATCTTTAATGGAGCCAGGCAAATGTGCCCCCAAAAAATCTCGAGCTAAATCAATATTCGTTAAGCAAGCTTTGGCCAACGCATCATGGGGATTGTGTACATCCGAATCAAACATCGCTTTATGGCCTTAGCATTGCTGGAAAAGCAATTTCATCCAGCCATATTAGCTAAAAACAAAGAGGAGCTCACTACCGGAAAAACTACGAGTGAAGTCGAAAACACATCATATAATTCACCTCCACCGAAGGACTGAGATTAAAGCAACGACTCAGAGCTTGATAGCTAACCCCCTGCAATTCAAGCAACTCAAGACCCGATGCTTCAGCCCAATGATTTAATTCAGAGGGGCGAATAAATTGCGCATAAGAATGGGTTCCCTTTGGCAGTATGTTCAGCACATATTCTGCTGCGATAATGGCCAGAGCATACGATTTAAAGGTACGATTCAGGGTTGAAAAAAAGACCAAACCACCTGGTTTTAATAAGCCTGCACACGCTTCGATCACCCTTTGAGGCGAGGGCACATGCTCCAATAATTCCATGCAGCTAATGCCATCAAATTTTTCTTCAGATTCAAACTCCTCAACGAGGATTTGCCGATAATCAATCGTTAGGTTTTTTTGATCTGCGTGCTCACGCGCCACCCTTAAAACATTTGCGCTCATATCAATGGCGGTAACTTTTGCACCCAACTCAGCCAAACACTCACTTAAAATGCCAGCACCACAACCCACATCCAATATTTTTTTCCCTTCAAAAGACATATGGCGCTGCATAAACTCAACGCGAAGAGGATTTAATTGATGTAAAGCGCGCATAGGGCCTTCAGGATTCCACCATTCCTGCGCCAGCGCATCAAACTTATGAATTTCATCTACACTAAGATTGGGTGTGGACTCGGTAATCATTTATAGTCCTGATCCCTTAAAGAATGCTCAATCATACTTATCTCTGCCATCACTTCATTAAACAAGGCATCATCAAAAATAGGGGGGGCACTTTTAGCATGAGCTTCTAAGTTTTTAATTAAGGGCTTTAAGCGAGGCACTCCGCAATAGCAACAAGCTCCATGCAATTTATGCGCATGAAAACTTAAATTTTTCGCATCTTTTGCTTCATACGCGGTTTGTATTTTTTCTTTAAACTCTGGCAAATCTTCAGACAACATCATTAAAAGCTCTTCGGCTGTTTCTGGGCTGCCTCCACAAAGCTCAAGACTTAAAGACCAATCGACTGCACTCACCAAATTTTTCTCCCTATTTTTTCGGTTGATATTTTAAGACTTGTACGGAGGTTTCAGGTTGCAAAGTGACATGTTCAATATGATAGTGTTTACTTAATGTAGCGCTTAAGCGATCTAAAATAACTTTCCAGAGATCCAATTGATCAATATCGATATGGGCTGACAAAACAACCCTTCCGGAAAACAAAGTCCAAATATGCAAATCGTGTACTGCCCTCACGCCCTCAACAGCAATCATCGTATTCGCCACTTCCTGCAGATTCAGATGTGCAGGAACGCCTTCCATAAGAATACCCATGGCTTCACGCAGGAGCTGAACACTTGAAAATAAAATCAAACAAGCCACCACAATCGATAAAATAGGATCGATCATCAACCAACCCAGGCAATAGATGACCAGCCCTGAAAGCAATGCAGCCACGGAACCTAAAGCATCTGAAATAACATGCAAAATAGCAGCACGTACATTTAACGTTTGCTCACTACGACTCAAGATCCAAGCTACCCCTAAATTGACACACAAGCCCATAAAACCAACCACAATCACGGTAAAACCCTTAACCGCTGAGGGGTGCTGAAAGCGTTTAATCGCTTCGATGATAATAGCGATGGAAATCAGCAGCATTAATAAACTGCTAAACCAAGCCGCAATCACCTCAATACGTCCAAAACCATAAGAATTTTTTACAGAAGGGGGCTTGAGTGCAAACCATGCCGCAAAAGCAGAAATACCCAGAGCAAACGAATCCGAAACCATATGCCCGGCATCACCCATTAAGGTGAGCGAGCCACTCCACCAAGCGCCCGCCGCCTCAACCAAAGCAAAACTAAAGGTAAATAATATAGCTAAACTTAATACTTTATAGGCCGAATTTTTGTGGGCGTGAGAATGCCCATGCGCATGATGATGTGTATGCATTAGAGATAATCACCCCTTAATTGCGATCGACCCATAAACACTTTGTTTATTAAACTATCTATGCTCAAGCCCAGGCGTTTTATTAAAGAAGGCTTTGTTTTATAACATAACTCGTAGATAGCTGAGTGATCGTTAGCCGCCAACAAATAATCAGCGCTGGTCTTTAGCTCATCCACCAAAGCAAAGGCAATGGCGCGCTTTGCAAACCAATGCTCACCTGTAGCCACTTCATCGATATTAACCTGGGGGCGATTTGTTTGAATAAAGGCTTTAAATAATTCTTGTGTATCCTCTATTTCTGCCTGCAGCTTTTGTCGGCTTTTTTCGGTATTTTCGCCGAAAAGTGTGAGAGTGCGTTTATACTCACCTGCTGTCACTTGCTCAAAATCAATATTTTGCTTCTCCAAAAATCGGTGAAAATTGGGGAGCTGCGCGATAACACCAATAGAGCCAATAATCGCAAACGGGGCGGCCAAAATTTTATCGGCTACACAAGCCATCATATAACCACCGCTGGCTGCAATCTTATCCACCGACACAGTCAGTTTAATTTTCGCATCCTTCAAACGCTGCAACTGAGAAGCTGCTAATCCATAAGCATTCACCAAACCGCCGCCACTTTCAAGACGCACCAAAACCTCATCATTGACTTGAGCTGTTAACAAAATGGCCGTAATAAGTTCACTCAACGCACTGACAGCCGAAGCTTTAATGTCGCCATCAAAATCGATGACAAATAGCCGGGGCTTGGCCTCGGAAAGTTTATCAAAATCTTTTTTCTTTTTTTTATCGGCCTTGTGCTCTTTTTTTAATTGTGCCTTGCTAAGTATGACCCCGTGAATACTGTCTCGAATATGGGCATAATGCTCATTTATTTTTTTTATTTTCAATTTAGAGGCAGAGTGCTGCTCCTTACCTCGACTGAGCAGCATCACCACAGCGCCCACAAAGCCCAAGCCGAGCATTAACAGCGTTAACAATTTGGCGATAAAAATGCCGTAATCGGCCAGGTAGTGCATAATTTTCTCCTGCTCAAATGAAGGCTCATGATAGTGAAGTCCCAGGGCCTAGTCCAGCACTCACCCAGCTACGAGCTAATCTTTAAGAGTTGCCAATAATGCTCATACAGCGCCTTGGCGGGACCCACATCGTTAAGCGACTCACGCCCTCTGATATCACTCGGCTTAGGGTTAATGATGGGATTGTTACGAATTTCAGGGGGCAACAATTGCATCCCCGCACGATTGGAAGAAGAGTAGCCTTGAGCTCGCACAATTTCGGCCGCAATTTCAGGCCGCATTAAAAAATTAATAAATTGGTAGGCACTGTCCAGATGAGGAGCGTCTTTTGGGATTGCAAAGCAGTCAATCCACACATCGGTTCCGCTCTTGGGCAAAATATAATGTAGATGCGGATTTTCACGCACCGCAGAATAGGCATCCCCACTCCAAACCATCCCTATTCGAGCATCTTCATCGGTATAAATACTGATCGTAGCATTGGTGTTAAATAATTTAACATTAGGTAACAATTTTCTAAGTTTTAAGTAAGCCTCATGAATACGCTTTGGATGGGTTTCATTGATCGAGTATCCCAACGCTTTTAGAGCAATGCTAAAAACTCCTCGAGCATCATTTAACAGTAAGAGCTGGTTCACAAACTGAGGATCCCAAAAGTTTTTCCAATCTTTTATGGTCTTAGGATCATAATAACGATCATTCACCATAATTCCGGTGGTTCCCCAGGTAAAAGGTAGGCTGTATTGATTCTTGGGGTCAAAGCTTTGATGCATTAAGAGGGGATTGAGGTATTTTACATTGGGCAGCTTTTTTAAATCCAAGGGCTGCAACATGTCTTGTTTTGCCATACGTTGAACAAAATAGC
>JAKFXE010000006.1 GCA_021731545.1 Coxiellaceae bacterium | reverse complement strand
ACAGAGTGTCTCCTGGTCGAACCACATAGGTGGGAGAGTGTGTTTCTGCGCGGCTCCAAGCATTGGCGATGGGCGCAGACTCATCATTTTCTCGCACGCAAGCACTTAAAAGGCTTACACAGAGGATCAACAAAATCGGCAAAGAAGGCAATTTCATCATGGGTGCTAAGCTGAGCTCATATCCTGAGCCCTAATTCAATTAAACTTCAGTATTGAGGGCTTCCGCCCAAATCGATAGGGGTTCAAAGGCCTCATACTGGGTCAAATCCACACGCAGAGGGGTGATGGAAACCTTGCGGTGATCAATCGCATGAAAATCGGTGCCAGGACCTGCATCTTGTTGAGCACCTGAAGGGCCCACCCAATAAATAGGGCGACCGCGAGGATCCAGCTGTTGGATAGTGGGTTCAGCTCGGTGTCGGGTGCCTAGGCGAGTGACTTCATAGCCTTGTAGCTCCGAAAAAGGAAGATCGGGCACATTCACATTTAATATAGTCCCCGCAGGTAAAGGATGGACCATCAAGCGCTGTACCATCAGCTTGGCCACTTGGGCTGCGGTGGGGTAGTGTTCACAGTGTCCATTTTTGCCAGAGAGCGAAACCGCTATGGCAGGCAATCCTAAGAAACGTCCCTCCATCGCGGCGGCCACAGTGCCGGAGTACCAGACATCATCACCTAAATTGGAGCCCTCATTAATCCCAGAAACCACCATGTCCACGCCGTCTTTCAATAGACCTGTGATGGCTAAGTGTACGCAATCGGTGGGCGTGCCTTGCACACTGATCCAGCCATTCGGACGAGTGCTGACGCGTAGGGGAACACTTAAAGTGAGGGAGTTGCTGGCGCCACTGCGATTGCGATCGGGGGCAACGACATGGATTTTTGCGAGTTGCTCCATCGCTCGGGCCAGAGTCGCCAATCCTTCGGCGTCTACGCCATCATCGTTCGATAATAAAATTTTTGTCATTTAATTAAGCTTAATGTCCGATGCGGCGATTATTATTTTGTCTGCTAGCAGTCTAATTGAACTCTCCCCTGCCTGCAACACTATCGATTTTGTTGCGCTTAGTGTGTAGTGATGGCCGACGTCCAATGTATATTTGCCTTGCTCTACAGTGATCTCAGTGTTTTTTGCGTGGAGTATTTCATCACGCCCGACGTGCTGTTCAAAATTTCGAGCGGCTTGCCAATAGAGTTGTGGGTGCTCTGAATCTTCAAAGCGAAGCTCATTAAATGTGGAATCAGAACCCCGTGTTTTTATTCCGCTGCTGTGTTTATCGTACAAAGGGGGATGTAGGTCGTCATGTAATCCACCCCAGATAATCGCTCGTTCAGGATCAGCGTTAAGAAAATAAACCAAAACGGGATCGCCCACGCGGGGAATTAAATGCAGGCCCCAGTCTTTTCCCGCCCAGGGCTGTGCCAGGCGTGCGCGCAGAGCGGTGGCATTTTCATCCCAACTCAACTGTATGAGTATTTCGCCATGAAGGATAAAATCTGGAGTTTCCGTTGGAGTGCCCACCACCTGCGCCACTTGGGCATTGGCTATGCCGGGCTTTTGCCTTGTCGGAGCCCTGAAATCTAAGGCTTGAATGCATTTGAAGTGATTTTGATAACAAGATTTTTGTTGGGATATTGCTGCTCGATCTGTATAGCTGTGCGCGGTGTGTGTCATCTCAGTAACAAGGTAGTGGGGTGCTTTGTTCGCGAGCTGAACCAAGTGATTGGGAGATAGCCCCAGATAATAACTGCGAGCGTCGAAAAAATTATTTTCAGCCAAATAAGATTTGGCTTTATAGCTCAGTCGATGCTTGCCTTGTTCATAATTTTGATAAGCGCCTGGATAAAAATGTTGTTCAAGCTTGCCCAGAGTATTTGAAAAAGACAGGTTCTGAGTGAGCTGCAAAGGATCTTGTGGGGATTTGAAATTATAGTCTCCACTGCTTAACTGAGTAGCTGTTTGTCGATAAATTTGATTCCATTGGATCAAATAACCCTCTTCAATTTCTGAGTGATGATATAGGGCATGGGTATGCTGCGCGCTAGCAACTTGATCTGTCAGCACCCAGATGTGCTGGTTTAAGCTATGCTTGAAATAGTAGCGAATGCCTTCTTCGGCGAGCAAACGCTGCATAAACTCAAAATCGCTTTCTTGGTATTGAATACAATATTCGCGCTCTGGGTAGACTTGAAATAAATCGAGCTCATAATCAATTTCAGCCTCTTCTTTTAAAATAAGTTTAATGAGATCAATCACGCTTGTGTTTGAAAAAATCCGACTACGCTTTAATTGATTGAGTTTCCATAGGGTAGGAACGAGCTTTAGGCGATAGGTAAAATGGGGTCTTTCAGAGAATTCAGCCACAATACCATTAAATAATTGTGTGGAATGGGTTTGAATTTGAATGCTTATATTTTTAAATAAAAACGAATCTTGTCTTAGGCTTAATTCGTGTGAGTCGATCTCCAGTTCAAATGAAAAGAGTTCAGACAAAGCTTCTCGGCCCCGCATTGAACGCAATACAATGCGTGGATCGTTCAGGGAGGTGTGAATAGACAGTAAAGGCATCTTAATAAATTAGAGCAAAGCGTGAGTTAAGAATAGACGGGAAAAATTACGGTAGCATTATTGGGAGTTTTTGTGCGCGGTTTTTGCCTGTAGGGGGAATTCACGAATTCCCCCTGTACAAATCGTTCTAACTTCCTGGAACCGTTCGGTAAAAAGTCTCATTTTTTTTGATCATGCCCAAATCATTGCGCGCACGCTCTTCAGCGGCCTCATTCCCTTTTTTAAGATCTTCGATATCCGCTATCAATACAGCATTACGCTGTTTAAGCACATGGTTTTCTCTTTTTTGCGCTGTGATTTGATGTTTGAGATGCAGGATAGTCGTAACACCCCCTTGTCCAAACCACAGGCGGTATTGCAGCACGAGTAACAGAGCAATCAAGGCAATTAAGATAGCGCGCATGAGCTCATCAGCATAGGGAAGGCCGATTTTCCGGCGTACTCGGCGTGTTTTCCTAACTCTAATTCGATCTTTAACAAGCGATTGTATTTGGCGACGCGATCTGAGCGGGAGACGGAACCCGTTTTAATTTGACCCGCATCGCAGGCCACCGCCAAGTCGGCAATGGTGACATCGCCAGTTTCTCCGGAGCGATGTGAGATAATGGTTCCATAGTGGGCTTGTTTAGCAGCATAAATGGTGGTTAAGGTTTCGGTAAGCGTGCCCACTTGATTGGGTTTAACGAGTACGGCATTGGCCACTTTTTCTTTAATGCCGCGATTTAAAATTTTGACATGGGTTACAAATAAATCATCGCCCACGAGTTGTATGTCTTTGCCAAGACGTTGAGTGAGAGCAGCCCAGCCTTCCCAGTCATTTTCAGCTAAAGCATCTTCAACGGACAGAATAGGATATTGTTTGGTCCAAGCTTCAATGCGATCGATCAGCTCTAGGCTGTTTAGTTCCACTTTTTCTGCGGCCAAGCAATAACGGCCGTTTTTATAAAATTCAGAACTGGCCATATCCAATCCCAGGTAAATATCTTTACCCGGAACATAACCGGCGGCTTGGATTGCCTCCATTAACAATTGTAGAGCTACTTCATTATTAGCCAGATCAGGTGCAAAGCCTCCCTCATCGCCCACCGAAGTACTTAAACCAGAGCGGTGTAATAAATTCTTCAGTACATGAAAAATTTCAACGCCATAGCGAATGGCCTCGGAAAAACTAGGGGCCCCCACGGGTAAAATCATAAATTCTTGAATGTCTAAATTGTTGCTCGCGTGCGCACCACCATTGATAATATTCATCATCGGTACAGGCAAGCTAAAGGGACCTTCACCTCCTAAGTATCGATATAGGGGGAGCTTTAAGCCGGCGGCGGCCGCATGCGCCACCGCTAAAGAAACGGCTAAGATAGCATTTGCGCCTAAGCGGCTTTTGGTTTCAGTGCCATCTAAGCTTAATAAAACCGCATCAATTTTTTCTTGGTCCTCCACATTCTCACCCAAGAGTGCTTGAGCAATCTCCTCATTGATATGCGCAACGGCTTTCAGCACACCTTTGCCTGCATAGCGTTTGGGGTCATGATCGCGCAACTCTAGGGCTTCGCGTGAACCGGTAGAAGCACCTGAGGGCACCATGGCGGAGCCTGTGGCGCCGGAGGCTAGCGTCACTTCGGCCGACACCGTGGGATTGCCGCGCGAGTCAATGATTTCGCGGCCAACGATCTTAATAATTTTATTCATGAGTTCCTCGTTGTTTTCATCTTTGCCGACATTAGAGGGCCAGATGAGCCGCGTTTTTAGTTAGGCGATCCAAATCACGGAGCTGTTCTAACAAATTCGCCATTTGGTGTAAAGGCCAAGAGTTGGGTCCATCGCTTAGGGCTTCATCGGGGCGAGGGTGTGTTTCCATAAACAAGCCTGAAATGCCCACCGCGACGGCAGCTCGCGCGAGGGCCGGAATAAACTCACGTTGTCCTCCTGTAGTGGCACCTTGGCCCCCAGGCAATTGCACGGAATGGGTGGCATCAAATACAACAGGACATTGAGTTTCACGCAAGATAACCAAAGAGCGCATATCTGAGACTAAATTATTATAACCAAAACTCACGCCGCGCTCACACACCATAATATTTTCATTGCCAGACTCTCGAGCCTTAGCGACCACATGTTTCATATCCCAGGGAGCCAAAAATTGCCCCTTCTTGATGTTGACGGGCAGGCCGCAGGCCATCACTTGCTGAATAAAATCCGTTTGCCGACATAAAAAGGCAGGCGTTTGTAAAACATCCACTACGGTAGAAACTTCGTGAAAAGGGGTGTTTTCATGCACATCGGTAACGACCGGAACGCCCACCTCTTTTTTTACTTTTTCTAAAATCGCCAAGCCTTTTTCTATGCCGAGGCCCCGAAAAGATTTTCCCGAAGAGCGATTGGCTTTATCAAAAGAGGATTTAAAAATAAAAGGAATGCCTAATTTTGTTGTGATGGCTTTGAGTTCATGTGCGGTGTCCAAAATTAAACTTTCACTTTCAATAACACAGGGGCCTGCTAATAAAAAAAAGGGCTGATCTAAACCGATTTTAAAATTTAAAAGTTTCATGCAACTCCGGCTTTTTTCAATGCCGCCTCCACAAATCCTGTAAACAAAGGGTGTCCGTCGCGCGGTGTTGAATTAAATTCAGGGTGAAATTGGCAGGCTACAAACCAAGGATGATCACTGAGCTCCATCATTTCCACCAACTGCCCGTCCACTGAGCGACCTGAAACCACTAAACCCGCTTGTTCGAGTTGAGGCAATAAATGATTATTGACTTCATAGCGATGACGATGGCGTTCGCTGATCTGCTCTGTCCCATACAGACGTTGGGCGAGTGAACCCGGGGTGAGTTGACACACTTGTCCTCCTAAGCGCATGGTGCCCCCCAGATCCCCTCCTTGTTCGCGCACTTCCTTAATGCCTTCCGAATTAAGCCATTCGTTAACCATCGCGACCACGGGGTGAGGGGTGAGCTGATCAAACTCGGTGCTATTTGCTGCATTTAAGTGGGCTACATGGCGTGCGAATTCAATAATGGCAATCTGCATGCCCAAGCAAATGCCTAGGTAGGGAATTTTATGTTCGCGTGCATATCGGGCCGCTAAAATTTTTCCTTCCACACCGCGTTCACCAAAACCACCGGGAACTAAAATGGCATCCACGCTCTGCAAGGACTCCGTTCCCTCTTGTTCTAAACGAGTAGCATCAATGTATTGTAATTTAATACGGGTATGGGTTTGAATGCCTGCGTGAATCAAGGCCTCATTTAAGGATTTATAGCAATCTGCCAAATTAATATATTTACCCACCATGGCAATCGTGACTTCACGAGTAGGATGTTTATACGCCTCATTGACACGCTTCCATTCGCTCAAATCTTCTTGTTGGGTTTGCAAGCCTAATTTTTGTATCACGCGCTCACCCATTTTTTGCTCTTGCAACAACATGGGGATCGCATAAATGCTGTCCATGTCGTGCAGAGAAATAACATCCGCAGCCTCTACATTCGTAAACAAAGCGATCTTAGCGCGCTCAGCTTCAGGCAGCGGTTTTTCAGAGCGACAAACGAGGAAGTCAGGTTGTATACCAATAGAGCGTAATTCTTTTACAGAGTGTTGCGTCGGCTTGGTTTTGATTTCACCCGAGGTAGCAATGTAGGGCACTAAGGTGAGGTGAATGAAAACAGCATATTGCGCGCCCACTTCAATACGCATTTGACGAATGGCTTCTAAAAAAGGTAGAGACTCAATATCACCTACGGTGCCGCCAATTTCCACCAGCGCTATATCAGCCCCCTCAGAGCCTTCACGAATTTTTTGTTTAATCTCGTCCGTGATATGAGGGATGACTTGCACGGTAGCCCCCAAGTAATCACCTCGCCGCTCTTTGCGCAGCACATCCGCATAGACGCGGCCGCTGGTGAAATTGCTTTTGCGGCTCATCTTAGTGCGTACAAAGCGCTCATAGTGTCCCAAATCCAAATCGGTCTCGGCCCCATCTTCCGTCACATAGACTTCTCCGTGCTGAAAAGGGCTCATGGTGCCGGGGTCCACATTGATATAGGGGTCGAGCTTCATGAGACTTAATTTGAGATTGCGCGCCTCTAAAAGGGCGCCCAAGGAGGCTGAAGTAATACCTTTGCCCAGTGAGGAAACCACTCCACCGGTAATGAAAATATAGCGCGTCATGTCTTATCCCGTTTTGAGAACATTTACACCTAAAACGGGAATCTATTCTAGCAGGGGCTTGCTCATTAAGATAGGTAAAATGCGAGCACGCCCATTCGGTAGGGGGTATATCAAAAAACATGCTAAAAGACATGTTCAGAGAATCTGAGTTAGGTTAGACTGGCGTGGCGTTGATCGCTTAGGGTCAACATTCGTCCGGCGTACAAACACTTCAATCACAATACCAGCATTAGGAGTTTTAAATTATGAGTATTGTCAGCACATTAAAAGAGATTTTTTGGGATCGTCCTTATCAAGCCAGAAAAAGAGCTAATGAAAAAATCACAGAAGCGAAAGCGCAAGATTATGATGGTGAAGATGCTGCAGACACGTATAGAACAGCGGTGAGGTTTGCCTCTGGGGATCGCAATGGATTGAATGGATATGGACTTCTGTTAGGGATGGGCGCTTTGATGATTTTGAGTGCCGCTGCAATCCTTCTGCTCTTGTTTCCTCCCGCTGCAGGTCTTTTGGCGGTGGCTCTAGCCACGGTAGGAGGCTTGGGTTTTTGGGGTTGGGTGGGTGCTGCCGCAGGTATAGCGGTTGTGGGATTGGCTGTGATCTGTTCTTCGGCTTACCGCCTGGATCGTTTTGAGAGGCAGTTGATTGAGGGTTATGAGAAGGCTCCGCAGAGTACAACGAATCCTGTGTTTAATCGCTCTGATGATAATACGCCGCCATCTATTCCGACAAACATATCCGTGGTGAACATGGCTGATTGTCGTGCTAGTGGAGTAAAGCAAGTGCAAGGCCCTGTGCATGTGAGAAGGGACAGAGTTTTAAGTTCTTCTATAGTAAATTTGTTTGGTGATAAAGAGCCGCAGGGTTATCAGCCAGGTCCCAACGAGGTAGATCTCACAGGGAATTGCTACACAAAGCCCACAGGCAGAACTTCTCCCTTAGCATAGGAAATGGAGTTTTTACACATGAGCTTTAAAGAGACTCTAAAAGATTTTTTTTGGAATACGCCCAAAGAAGCTAGGAGCCTCGTTACAGGCAAAATAGAAAGACTGCGCTCAATATCAAAGCCCTCAAAAAAGGATATAGGTGATTTACAAGAAGCCTATGCAGAACGCCGCGCGCTGAATGGCTATGGCGTGGCTATCACGGTGCTGACGCTTTTGTTGCTGCTCATCTTGCTTTCGTTTATGGTGCTTTTTCCGCCCACGGGAGGTCCTTTGGCTGCGAGTTTGGCCTTGGCGCATGCAGGACTCCTTTCTGCGGTGCCTATTGTTGTCACAGATTTGGCCGTTATTTTTTCAATGGCGGCCTTTGCGAGTGCTGTTTTTATAGGCGCCTTTTCTATACGCTTGCATCTTTTTGAAAAAAAATTGATTAAAGAGGACAGATGCTGCTCCGTGTTGTTGAGTGCTGTTGTTGAGCCAAGATCAAGATATATTGGTGGTAATGGGTGTATTCAGTCAGACCCGGAGGATCCTCTTTCATGTGCACCAAACAAAGTAAATAAAGTAGAAAACGGTATTGATCCACAGCCGCTGACTGATAAAGATCTTGAGGGGAGTTCCAGTGAAAAACAACCTCTTCTGTCGACACATAAGTCACCAGGCTATAGCTGTTTTTAATAAAGCCTAAAGAACCCTAGGAGTTTTTAGCAGGATGACTGTGGTTGAATTAAGATGAACACTTCGGCTGTAGATCAACTAGTCGTTAGCTACTCACGCCTTTGTGAATGGTGGGATCACGACATCCTTCCCGTGTTAGAAAACTATATTCGCATTCCTAATCAATCCCCTTATTTTGATCCAGAGTGGCAAGCGCATGGTTTTATGCAAGAGGCCATGCAGTTATTGCTGCAATGGGTGCAAAAACAACCCATTCAAAACCTGCAGTGTCGATTGTTGGAAGAGCCAGGTCGCACGCCCTTATTGTATATTGAAGTAGCGGGCACCACAGAAGATACGGTTTTGTTTTATGGTCATATGGACAAACAACCGCCCTTACAAGACTGGGATAAAGATTTGGGGCCTTGGAAGCCTGTATTAAAAGACGATAAATTGTATGGGCGAGGAGCCGCGGATGATGGTTATGCCCTCTTCGCAGCCTTAACGGCACTGCGTTTAGTGCAAGAACAAAAACAGCCGCATGCCCGTTGTGTGATACTCATTGAAGCCTGTGAAGAATCGGGCAGCGAAGATTTACCCCACTATCTTGAAACACTCAGTGCGCAAATAGGGGTACCGAAATTAATTATAGCCTTGGATTCCGGTTGTGGTGATTATGAGCGCTTGTGGAGCACCACTTCACTGCGCGGCAATGTCACCGGAACGCTGCAGATTAAAGTATTGCGAGAAGGGATTCACTCGGGTAAAGGCAGTGGTGCCGTACCCAATCCATTTTTAATTTTAAGACAATTGTTGTCGCGCATTGAAGACGAACACACAGGCGCTGTGTTATTGCCGGAGTGTCAGTGGGATATTCCAGCGCAATCGCTTGAACAAGCGCAGCAGACTGCCTGCATTTTGAAAGCCTCATTGTCGGAAACGTATCCTCTGCTCAGTGGTGTGCGGTTGTTCACCGAAGAAGCGGCCGAGCTGTTGTTGAACAGTACCTGGCGAGCCGCTTTGAGTATTACGGGTTTAGAAGGATTGCCTCCCCTGCAAGCGGCCGGGAATGTGAGTATTCCAGCGCTTGAGGTCAAATTGTCTCTGCGTACCCCGCCCAGCGCCGATGCTAATGAGATTGCGCGTGCTCTAAAAGCCACGCTGGAAAAAGATCCGCCCTTTGGCGCACACATTCAAGTGAATGTGGATCATGTAGGCTCGGGTTGGCAGGCTCCTTTGTTGGAGCCTTGGTTGCATACCGCATGTGCAGCGGCTTCAAAGGCTTTTTTTGGGCAAGAGGCGGCTTATTTAGGGGAGGGCGGCAGCATTCCCTTTATGGCGATGCTCGGCAAAAAATTTCCTCAGGCCCAATTTTTAATTACCGGTGTTTTGGGCCCTCACTCTAATGCGCATGGCCCTAATGAATTTTTGCATCTGCCTACTGCAAAGAAGCTCACGGGCTGCATTGCCGCTGTGTTAGTCTTGCAGACTCAGAGGCTATGAGTTTATTGAGATTTTTTATAATCACATCGACATCAATCAAAAGGAGTGTTGTATGAAAAAACGAGGATGGTATTTGGGTATATGGGCGATGTGTTGTTTGTTGGGTATCACCAGTGCATGGGCCTGTACTGATTTTCGTTTAACAGCTCAAGATGGAACTGTTTTAGTAACACGCAGTATGGAGTTCGGTGCAGACATGAACTCTAATCTTCGTACTTCCACGCGCGGCCGATCTTTTACTAATACTGCCCCCAACGGTAAGCCGGGCTTATCGTGGAAAGCAAAATACGGATATGTCTTTCTGGATGCTTTTCAAGTGGATACGGCTTTGGATGGCCTGAACGAAGCGGGTTTAAGTATTGAAAATTTATACTTGCCCGGCTATGCCGAGTATCAAAGTGTTCCCGCCGGTAAAGAAGCTCAATCCCTGCCTTATTTAAGTTTTGCAGATTGGGTGTTGGGAAATTTTAAAAGCATTGACGAAGTAAAATCGGCGCTTTCTAAGGTTTTTGTTTTTACACAAGCCATTAATGTACAAGGACATGCGAACTTAGTGTTTCCATTGCATTTCTCCATTTTTGATGCCTCGGGTAAAGGGATTGTCGTGGAATATGTGAAAGGTCAGTTACACGTCTATGATCACCTCGGCATTATGACCAACTCACCCACCTACGATTGGCACCTTAAAAATATTTTGAATTATGTGGGGTTAACGCCGCTCAATCCTCCCGCTGTTATCGTGAAGGGAATTACCTATAGAGTGGATGGGCAAGGTTTTGGCATGATGGGATTGCCCGGTGATATTAGTCCGCCCTCACGTTTTGTAAGAATTGCCACACTGATGCGCGTGGCCTTTCCCATGAGCAGTATTCAATCTGAGCTTAATTTGGCCCAACATATTATTAATAATGTGGATATTCCTTTGGGATTAGCGCGGGAGCCCGGCAGTGATGAGGCCAGTGGCGAGCTAACGCAGTGGGTGGTCTTTAAAGATCTAACACATAAAATATTTTATTATCGCAGTTATGGTGATATGACACTGCGCTCTGTTTCTCTATCAGCGCTTGATTTTTCGGAAAATGCAGCGCGCTTAAAAATGCCTATCGCAAGACCGGCTTATGTGGATGACTTAACGCCTCAGTTTTTACAGAGCAAAAATGCGAGCACAGCGGTGCCTGTGATGACAACGGCGGCTAATGGGTAGGTGTGGGCTTAGCTATTTTGTAGGGGCGGCCCTTGTGTCCGCCCGCATTTTTTAAAATGCCATTCAATATATTTTTCCTATTAGCCCCATCAATATAAGTGATTTCACTTCTTTACCCGTGTGAATTAAGCTCTCAACGTATCTAAAGCATTTTAGATTAACAACACCTCCTTAATAACCTACAGAGAGAGATTATGAAAACATATTTGAATACATTAATGGCTTTATTTTTGGCAGTGAGCAGCAGTATCGCATCGGCATCTTCTGCTGTGGTGACCCAGGCTTCGTGCGGAAGATTGGCTAATAGCACACAGCCCTTTATCTTGGTTTTAAACAGCGGCGATGATTTGCGCGAAAGTATTAATCGCTGCGTTAAAGACGCGAAGTTGAAAGGGGCTTCCGTAAGTGGATTAGGGCAATTACATAATCCTGCATTGGCTTATTTCAGCAGCAACCCTGATGACAAGCCAACCGTTACTACATTTCCGGGCTATTATGAACTGGCGGCTTTAAACGGAAATGTGACGAATAATGCGGGACAGTACTATACGCATCTTCATGCGGTATTAGCAGATAAAAAGTTTCGGGGTATTGCGGGTCATGTGAATTCCGCAAAAGTAGGGCTTACCGTCGAAATTACAATAGTACCTTTTTCAGGCTCTGTTCAAAGGGCCGTTGATCCCAAAACAGGATTTGGTCCTATCATTCAGTGAGAGGTGTAAGAATGTGTGGGGGTGATGTACACCCCCACAGTTCTATTACATCTTAGCTTCAGTTTTGGTGGCGACAGTACTAATGGCATGTCCGCCAGCAGAGATGTCTTGCCCCGCTCCGTCAACGGTGTGACAGCCCACCAATAGGCTGGAAAGAAGAGCGGCTAGTAGTAATGGTTTTAGAAGGGTCATTTTCAAGCTCCTTATCATTAAGTGGTTTCCTGGGTGCAGCATTAAGCTGCCTGTTGAGTATAGATTAAAAAAGGCAAAGGGGTTAGGGGCACAGCTTTTTTCTATCTAATTTTCCAATGGCGTTGTGGGGTAGGGAACTAACAAAGAATATTTTTTCGGGAACTTTGTAATCAGACAGAGCAGTTTTAATAAATTTTTTTAAATCATCTTCTGTTAAGGATTGGCCCTCTTTTAAAACAACGCGGGCATGAACGACTTCTCCAAAATGTTTATCAGGATAAGCAAAAACACCGACTTCTTTTACAGCAGGGTGTTTGTAAATAAGCTCTTCCACTTCCAGCGGTGAAATATTGGAGCCGCCTCGGATGATAATGTCCTTTTTGCGCCCTGCAAACCAATAATAGCCCTCCTTATCTTGATAGGCCAAATCACCTGTGTAGACCCAACCCTTTTTTAAAGTGGCTTCCGTGGCTTCAGCATTGTTCCAGTAGCCCAACATATTGGCTAAGCTTTTAACGACAATTTCTCCTGTTTGTCCCGAGGGTAATGTATTCTGATCTTCGTCGATAATATTCAATTCAGTGGCATAGGTTGGTATTCCAATAGAACCTAAGTGCGCCTTTTGACGACTGAAATTAATGGCATATGAAAAAGATTCTGTCATGCCGCAACACTCGCAAGCATATTGTCCTGTGAGTTGATGAAAGAGTGTGTGCGTGGCTAAAGGCACTTTGTCTCCGCCCACTACACACAGCTTGAGCGAGGAAAGATTGCTTTGTTTTGCCTTAGGATGCGAAACCAGTAATTCTAATTGAGTGGGCAGTAACATCAAATGTGTTATGCCACACTGCTCTATGAGCGTTAAAAGAATCTCAGGATCAAATTGTTTAATTAAGACAAGCTGTCCTCCAATATAGAGCGTGGTGAGTAACTGACCTGAAAAACCAGCAATATGGCAGATGGACAAGCAAACTAATACTTTATCTTCTGGGCTCATGTGCAATGAATGAGATTGATTAATGGCCGTATTGAAAAGGGAAGAATGCGAGTGCATCACTCCTTTGGGTTTTGAAGTTGTGCCTGAAGTATAGAGGACGCAAGCTAGATCATGGGGCTCAATGTGCACAGAAGGCTTTGGTGTGCTGTTTGATGCTTGAAGCATTAAAGCACTTGATAAAATACAGGGTATGTTAAAAAGCGATTTTAGCTCGGTATAGATGGGTAGCAAGCTTTCATCAATCACTAATAATGTCGCAGCGCAGTGCTCCAATACATAATGTAGCTCAGAGGATTTAAATCGATTATTCACAGGGACGGCAACAGCGCCCATTTTAAAAATAGCAAAATAACTGATTACCATTTCAAGGCTATTGAACATAAATAAAGCAATGCGATCACCTTTTCGCAGACCTTGCTCAATCCACGCATTGGCCAGGAGATCGGAAGCGCTGTCCAAGGCCTGATAGCTCATCTGTGCATCATGATAGCTAAGCGCTACCTGATTTTTTTCGGCTTCAGATGTTTTTTTGATGATCTGACTGAGTTCCATGAGCTGAGTTTGTATGGAGGTGTGTGGCCTGTCAAGAACATAGAGAACGCATGCCCTCTTTTTTTAGATTCACTTTATATTGGAAAACTTTTCAGGATTTACATTTATGCGTTCTATGCTATATTGAAGCGGTCACGAGGGAGCGTACGTCCCCTGCATTTTCTTCAGTGTGCGCTTTAAAACAGGAGATTATTATGCCAGAAACACCCACTCTTTCCGCAAAAAGTACAGAAGACAGCGTCGCCGCTCCTGATTTTAATGCTAGGCGCTATTTCAACCTCATGTTATATACCAGCGAGCAAGTACGAGAGCAATTACGCTTATTTAATGAGACAATTCCACTTATTTTTGATGATTACAAAGCAAATGAAGATGTATCTCTGCAAGAGCACATTAGAAAACAGAATGAGGCAATTGAACTAAGAAGAAAGCTGTATGCTAAAAATAAAAAACTTTACCAAAAATGCCAAGACAAAGAACGTAAGCTAGAAGAGATTAAACGATTGATTGACACACTTGTTGCTAAAATTAGGGCCAGCGAATTTAATCTTGAGTATCCTCGGTAGTGTTTAAATAACTGTGTCAGTTTTCTATAATGGCGTTATTGCCAACAACAGGAGAACTGAGCATGACAAACGAAAAGATAGATCTTAGCAACTTTGACTTTAGCCACTTTCAAAAAGAAGCG
>JAKFXE010000007.1 GCA_021731545.1 Coxiellaceae bacterium | reverse complement strand
TGGAAGTACAAGTCGGGGTCAGATAGGTGTCTGACACCTATCTGACCCCGACTTGTACTTCCAACACCGCCTTTCCAATATCAGCAGGAGATTTAATCGTATGAACGCCGGCGCGTTGTAGGGCTGCAAATTTTTCAGCGGCAGTTCCTTTTCCGCCCGCAATAATAGCACCCGCAAGTAAGCAGAGGGTCAGATAGGTGTCTGACACCTATCTGACCCCGACTTGTACTTCCAACACCGCCTTTCCAATATCGGCGGGGGATTTAATGGTATGAACGCCGGCGCGTTGTAGGGCTGCAAATTTTTCAGCCGCAGTTCCTTTTCCGCCCGCAATAATAGCACCCGCATGACCCATGCGCTTGCCCGCGGGTGCTGTTACACCCGCAATATAAGAAACCACAGGTTTAGTAACATTCGAGTGAATAAATTCAGCGGCCTCTTCTTCAGCACTACCACCGATTTCGCCCACCATCACAATCACTTCAGTTTGAGGATCCTCTTGAAATAAACGCAAGACATCAATGAAATTCGTGCCCGGAATAGGATCGCCTCCAATACCCACACAGGTGCTTTGACCCAAACCTAAAGCACTGGTTTGATTCACCGCTTCATAAGTTAAAGTTCCAGAGCGCGAAACAATACCCACTTTACCGGGCTTATGAATATAACCCGGCATAATACCAATTTTACATTGGCCTGGAGTGATTACCCCCGGACAATTGGGACCAATTAAGCGCGAGGCGTGATTTTTCATAAAGGCCTTAACCTGCAGCATATCCAAGACGGGAATGCCTTCGGTAATACACACCACCAATTTAATGCCCGCATCTACCGCTTCGATAATAGAGTCTTTGCAATAAGGGGCGGGAACAAAAATCACACTGGCATCGGCCTGTGTGGCGCGCACCGCATCGTGCACACTGTCAAAAACAGGCAGGCCTAAATGTTGCTGACCTCCCTTACCGGGGGTCACACCGCCCACCATTTTAGTGCCGTATTCAATAGCTTGTTCTGAGTGAAGCGTCCCCTGCTTTCCGGTAAAACCCTGACAAATCACTTTAGTATTTTTATCAATCAATATGCTCATGACTATGCACCCTCTTTCTTAACGCATTCAACGATTCGCTTTGCGGCATCGGAAAATCCAGAAGCTGCAATAATATTCAAACCACTTTCGGCCAATTTCTTAGCCCCCAATTCAGCATTATTTCCCTCAAGACGCACCACCACAGGAACCTTAATACCGACTTCCCCGACAGCGCCAATAATGCCGTCCGCAATCAAATCGCAACGCACAATGCCTCCAAAAATATTGACCAAAACACCCTTTACTTTAGGGTCTGATAAAATAATTTTAAAGGCTGCCGTTACACGCTCCTTCGTGGCCCCGCCCCCCACATCCAAAAAATTAGCAGGATTGCCTCCGTTCAGTTTAATTAAATCCATCGTGGCCATTGCCAAACCTGCGCCATTGACCATACAGCCAATATCACCGTCCAGAGCAATATAATTTAATTCCCATTGTTGAGCCTGCGTTTCACGTTCGTCTTCTTGCGAAGTATCACGCATCGCCTTTAATTCAGGCTGGCGATAAAGAGCATTATCATCCACATTTAATTTAGCATCTAAGCAGAATAATTGGCCCTCTTTAGTAACAACCAGGGGATTAATTTCCAACATGCCCAAATCTAAATTCACAAACAGCTTATAAAGACCCAAGACTAGCTGGGTGAATATGTTGATCTGAGCAATATCCAAACCCAAACCAAAAAATAGCTGACGACATTGAAAAGGCTGCATACCCACGACAGGATCAATTGAAACCTTTAGAATTTTTTCAGGCGAGTGTTCTGCAATTTTTTCGATCTCCATACCGCCTTCGGTTGAAGCCATAAAGACAATGCGCTGCTGAGCGCGATCAATCACCGCACCCAAATATAATTCGCGCTCAATGGCGGAAGGCTCTTCAATCAACACCTGATGAACAGGCTGACCCCGCTCATCCGTTTGGAACGTAACCAATCGCGTGCCCAAAAGAGATTTTGAAAAAGTTTTCACCTCCTCCAAAGCCGAAATTAATTTAACGCCTCCCGCTTTTCCTCGGCCGCCCGCGTGAACTTGAGCCTTAACCACCCAACGATCGCCTCCTAACTTTTGAGCAGCCGCCAGTGCTTCTTCAGGCGTGCTGGCCACGATGCTGTTAGGAATGGCCACTCCAAATTGTTTTAATAGTTGCTTGGCTTGGTATTCATGTAAATTCATGGTTTATGTCCCGTTCGTTAAATTTAAAAATTCTTGTCACTGCCCAAAAAAACCGTAGGGGCAATTCATGAATTGCCCCTACGAAAACATCCCATTTTTACCACTATATTTCCAACACCAATCTCGCAGGATCTTCTAAGAGCTCTTTGATCGCTACCAAGAAGCTCACCGAATCGCGACCGTCGATAATACGGTGATCATAAGATAAAGCCAAATACATTATGGGCCTTATGACTATTTCGTTATCCAGAACGACGGGTCGTTGCACAATATTATGCATACCTAAAATGGCGCTCTGAGGAGGGTTAATAATGGGCGTTGACAACATAGAGCCAAAAGTACCGCCATTAGTAATGGTGAAACTACCTCCCGTCATATCCTCCATTTCCAATTTACCCTCTTTGGCTTTATTGGCATAAGCTATGATTGTTTTTTCAATTTGCGCCATCGTTAAAGTATCTGCGTCACGCACTACGGGAACCACCAAACCGCGAGGACTTGAAACCGCAATACCGATGTCATAGTAGTTGTGGTACACAATATCTGTGCCATCAATGGAAGCATTCACGATAGGAAAACGCTTTAAAGCTTCAACTACTGCTTTGACAAAGAAAGACATAAAGCCTAGGCGCACGCCGTATTCTTTTTCAAAGCGCTCTTTATATTCAGCGCGCAAATCCATCACGGGTTTCATATTCACTTCATTAAAAGTCGTTAAAATCGCCGCTTGTGATTGCACTTCCAATAAACGCTCTGCCACACGTGCTCGCAAACGTGACATCGGTACACGCTTATCCTCGCGACCCACACCAGAAGCTTCAGAGGCCTCAGATTTAGCAGAAGCCGGCTTAGCGGTCTTTGCTTCCTTCAAATGCGCCTCCACATCTTCTTTGGTCACGCGCCCATTTTTACCACTGGCTTTAACCGCTTTAATATCCACGTTGTGTTCCGCCATGAGACGTCGCACCGCCGGGCTTAAATCTTCTTTGGATTCTTCACTCAGCGCTTCTGCTTTAACGGCGGGTGCCGCTGCTTTTGCATCGACCTTGGCCTCAGGTGCAGAAGGTTTGGAATCAGTTCTGGCTTCAGAGGCGGCGGACTTTGCCTCAGCTTGAGCGCCCCCTTCATTAATCATCGCCATCACTTCATCTGATTTCACGCTGCTGCCCACCGGCGTTACAATTTTTTCAAGAATGCCGGCCCTGGGAGCCGGAACCTCTAACATCACTTTGTCCGTTTCCAGATCCACTAAATTTTCATTGCGCTCAACATAATCGCCTTCTTTTTTATACCATTTAGAAACCTGAGCATCGGCAACAGATTCTGGCAATTTAGGAACTTTGATTTCGATTGTCATAGTGTCTTCCTTTTGATTATTTCAATTTTAAAGCCTGCTCTATCAATGCATATTGTTGCTTTTTATCTAACTCAGGATAACCGGGTGAAGGCGCGGCCATAGCTTCGCGTCCCGCATAGCTTAAGCTTTGATGAGGAGCCAAGCAGTCACTCAAACGATGGCGGCCTATAAACCAAGCACCCTGATTCATAGGCTCTTCCTGACACCATACCACTTCTTTCGCCGCTGAATATTTTTCAAGCTCTGCCTTTAGTTCTTCATAAGGGAAGGGATACAACTGCTCAATGCGAAGCATGGCGATTTTTGTTTCTTTGAGCTCTCGACGCTTGGCCAGCAAATCGTAATACACTTTTCCGCAACAAATAATCACGCGTGACACCTGCTTGGCCTCTACCTCAACATCCAACTCTGGAAGCAACCATTGGAAGCCACCCTTCGTCAAATCTTCACGCGGAGAAACCGCCAACTTATTTCTTAACATACCCTTGGGCGTCATGATAATCAAAGGCACGCGTACAGGTCGCAATACTTGACGACGCAACAAGTGAAAAATTTGTGCGGGGGTTGTGGGCACACAAATTTGAATATTATCTTCCGCGGCCATTTGCATAAATCGCTCTAAACGCGCAGAAGAATGCTCAGGGCCCGCACTTTGCTGTCCATGCGGTAACATTAACACTAAACCGGACATACGCTGCCATTTTTGCCAGCCCGAAGTAATAAACTGATCAATAATGACTTGAGCGCCATTCGCAAAATCCCCGTATTGTGCTTCCCAAATCACTAAAGCATCAGGCTCTGTAGTTGAATAACCATATTCAAAGGCTAAGACAGCCGTTTCAGATAAAGTCGAATCGTAGATAGAAAGTCGTGCCTGTTGATCGCTCAAATGTGCTAAGGGCATATAGACCTCGCCCGTCTTTTGATCAAAGATCGCTGCGTGTCGATGCGCAAAGGTGCCTCGACGCACATCTTGGCCTGTAAAACGCACCGGATGGCCCTCTGCCAATAAAGTAGCATAGGCCAAGGTTTCCGCCGCACCCCAATCTAAAGGCAACTCACCCGCCCACATTTTATTTCGCGCGGCTAACAACAAGCCCACTTGACGCTGTAATTCAAAATGAGGGGGAATATATTCTAGCTTTACAATAAGCTGTTCTAAATCAGGCAGAGGAACTCCCGTATCTACCCGAGCCGATACATCCTGATTTAAATAAGCCGCCCAACGCGTCGCATATTGTTTGGTTAAATCTTCAGGTAAGCGCTGAATGACAGCAAGACCCTGATCAAGCAGATCTGCATATTGTTCTTTCCATGCAGTAACTTCGATCTCACTCAGCAGACCCTCTTGAATAAGGTGCTCACAATAAAGCGTGGCTACCGATTTTTGAGCCCGAATCTGCTGATACATAAGCGGCTGTGTTGCGCTTGGTTCATCGGCTTCATTATGTCCATAGCGACGATAGCAGACCAAATCAACCACCACATCTTTATTAAAATAATGGCGATAATCCATAGCCAATTGTATTGCTTTAATAGTGGCCTCAGGATCATCTGCATTGACATGAATAATCGGAGCTTCAATCATTTTCGCAGGGCCCGAGGCATAGCGAGCGGAGCGCGCATCCTCTGGATCACTGGTGGTAAAACCCACCTGGTTATTCAAAATAAGGTGAAGGGATCCTCCCACATCGTAGCCGCGGGCCTTTGAGAGATTCAAGGTTTCCATCACCACCCCTTGGCCTGTGAAAGCAGCATCACCATGCACCATCACAGTGAGTGCACGACTTGCTTTATTATTTTCTACGCGATCTTGACGTGCCCGCACGGAACCCATCGCCACCGGTGAAATAAATTCTAAGTGAGAGGGATTAAAAGCCAAGGATAAATGAATGGGCCCTGTATTCGTCTGCAAATCCGCAGAATAACCGATATGATATTTAACATCCCCTGAGGTTTTATCTCCTTCGCGAGAACCCTCAAACTCATGAAACAATTCCTGAGCAGACATGCCCATGACATTGAATAACATATTTAAACGACCTCGATGCGCCATCGCAATCACGACTTCACGCACTTCATCTTGACTGGCCTTTTCAATCAGCTCATGCAGCATCGGAATAAAGCTATCGCCCCCCTCTAAAGAGAAACGCGTTTGACCTACATACTTAGTATCCAAATATTTTTCTAAGCCTTCAGCCGATACCAAATGCTTAGCTATTTTTTTTCGCTGGTCTGAGCTCGGCTGCATTTTTGATAGGGTCGATTCAATATACCCCCGCAACCATTCTTGTTCTGTTTCATTTTCGATATAGGTGTACTCGAAGGCCAGTGAACCACAATAAATTCGCTTCAGTTCATCAAAAATTTCTTGTAAGCTCGCCTGTGTTTTTGACAAAACTCCGCGCGTCTCGAAAGACTGATCTAAATCAGAGGATTTTAAGCCGTAATAACCGAGCTGCAAACGAGGCTCAAGCGAGCTAGACGAGGGCAAAGGATTCGTCTTTGCCTCCCTGTGGCCATAGCGTCTAAAAGCATCAATCAAGCGATCAACCCGCTCCTGATCTGAAACCCCCACACTAGCCGAAAATGCCATTTTAGGCTGACGGGCTTGCGCACGAATTTCTTCTTGTATCGCCGCATGCGAAGCATCTTGAGTGAAACGACTACCTACCGGCGGCAATGATTTAAAATAACGACGCCACTGCTCGCTTACGTTTTCAGGATTGGCTAAGTACACATCATAAATTTGTTCTAAATAGGCGGCATTTCCACCTGAAAGATAAGAGCTGGCTTCAAGCTCTTCTAAAGATTTCTTTTGCATTTTATGTCTCATATAGGGTCAGCACCAGAGGGATGTCAAAGTTGTTTATACCGAATCCGACAGCATATCTCTGCGCATTTCTGCAATGGCTTTGGCGGGATTCAATTTCTTAGGACACACCGTCGCGCAATTCATAATCGTGCGGCAGCGAAATAAACTAAAAGGGTCTTTTAAATGCTCTAAACGTTGCTGGGTTTCCGTATCACGACTGTCTGCAATAAATCGGTAGGCTGTCAATAAACCTGCAGGCCCGATAAATTTTTCTGGATTCCACCAATAGGAGGGACAAGAACTCGTGCAGCAAGCACACAAAATACATTCGTATAAGCCATCTAGTTTTTCGCGCTCTGCGGGCGATTGCAAACGCTCTTTAGCCGGCGCGACTTCCGTATTTTGTAAGTAAGGCTGAACCCGATAGTATTGATTGTAAAACTGAGTCATATCGACCACCAAATCACGAATGACGGGAAAGCCCGGTAAAGGTCTTAAGACAATGCGATTCGGCAGCGAACGAATCTGAGTAATACAGGCCAATCCATTGGTGCCATTAATGTTCATTCCATCGGAACCGCAGACACCTTCCCCACACGAGCGCCGCAATCCCAAGCTGGGATCTTGCTCTTTTAAAGCTTCCAGCACATTCAATAACATCTTTCCTTTGATTTTTGCCGTATTAATCTCGTACTCCTGCATACGAGGCTTTTCATTCATTTCTGAATTGTAACGATAAATGGATAATCGTAGTGTGCGGTCTGACATAATGTTGTACCCAATTTTAGGGGCAATTCGTGAACTGCCCCCATATTTTTAATGAATTATGACTCTGCCTGAGGGGGAATAGGCTCCATCCCTTTGGGCTTAAAATTAACGGGGCGATAGCCCAAACGACCTTCTTGAAAATAAACGGAATGCTTTAACCAATGCGCATCATCTCGCTCAGGGTAATCATAACGCGCATGAGCCCCTCGACTCTCAGTGCGCTTCTGCGCCAAAACAGCGGTGGCTAAAGCTACTGCCATTAAGTTATCCAACTCTAAAGCCTCAATCCGAGCCGTATTAAACACCTGGCTTTGATCTTTTAATTGAGCCGATTGCAAACGCTGCTGTAATTTTTGTAGTTTTTCCAATCCGCTGCTCATATGCTCTTCATCGCGAAATACGCCAAAGCTTGTTTGCATTACCTTTTTCATTTCAGCGCGAATGCTCAGCAAATCTTCGGTATTGCTTGGGTTTTCCCAACGCTTCACGCGCATTAAAGCGGCATCCATATCCGCCTGATTCTCAGCACGATGCTCTAAACCTTCGGCTAAAGCTTTTTGCAACTGCAAGCCTGCTGCGCGACCAAAAACCACTAAATCTAAGAGAGAATTCGTGCCTAAGCGATTGGCTCCGTGCACTGACACACAGGCACATTCACCCACAGCATATAAACCCTCAACAATTTCTTCCTGACCTTCTGCATTTAATGTAACAGCCTGGCCGTGAATCGTGGTGGGCACTCCGCCCATCATGTAGTGACAGGTGGGAACCACTGGAATGGGTTCTTGAGTGGGATCCACATCCGCAAATTCTTTGGCTAATTCACAAATCCCCGGCAATCGTTTTTTCAAGACCTCTTCACCCAAGTGATCTAATTTCAGCAATACATGATCGCCCTCGGGACCACAACCACGGCCTTCCAAAATTTCCATAATGCAGGCGCGCGAAACCACATCTCGACAGGCTAAATCTTTAAGATGCGGCGAATAACGCTCCATAAAACGCTCACCGTCTTTATTGATTAAATAACCGCCCTCACCGCGACAACCTTCTGTCACTAAACAGCCTACGCCTGCGATGCCTGTAGGGTGAAATTGCCAAAACTCCATATCCTGTAGAGGCAGGCCTGCACGCAGAGCCATGCCGACTCCATCACCAGTATTGATATAGGCATTCGTGGTAGATTCAAAAATTCTACCAGCACCCCCGGTGGCTAAAACCGTTGCACGGGCTTTGAAATAAGCCATCTCACCCGTTTCAATGCACAAGGCTACTACGCCCGCAATACCACCCTCAGTGCCCTTCACTAAATCAATGGCGTACCACTCATTAAAAAAATGTGTATTCGCTTCCACATTTTTTTGATACAGGGTATGCAACAAGGCATGCCCGGTTCTGTCCGCTGCAGCACAAGCACGATGCGCAGGATCACCCCCAAAATTCTTGGTGTGCCCCCCAAAAGCACGTTGATAAATTTTTCCATTTTCCAAGCGGGAAAAAGGTAAGCCCATATGCTCTAATTCAATAATCGATTGCGGCGCGCTTTCACACATATATTCAATGGCGTCTTGGTCACCTAAAAAACCCGAACCCATCACAGAATCGTACATATGCCATTGCCACTTATCTTCATCTACATTCCCCAAAGCCGCGCTAATGCCACCTTGCGCAGAAACCGTATGAGAGCGCGTGGGAAATACCTTAGATAAAACCGCCACATTGTATTTGGACTGAGCCAATTGCAGCGAAGCACGCATACCTGCGCCCCCCGCTCCCACAATAATCGCATCAAATTCATAAACCGCTAAACTCATTCCACTAACTCCACACAATCATTAAAGCCCATAAAAAATAGGCTAATAGGCCCAGAACCAAACCCACTTCTAGAATAAGGCGCAAACAACTGCAGTGAATGTAATCGGTGATGACCGTCCACAAACCAATCCAAGCATGCGCCAGCAGATTTAATACCACTAATAAGGTTGAAATTTTCATCCAGGGGTGGGAAAACAATCCCGACCAAAGAGCATGATTTATGGCAGGATGGCAGACTAAAAACAAAATCAGAAAAAGCGCATAGGCGCCCAAAATAACGGCACTGACGCGCTGAATAAGCCAAGCACTCAATCCACTGCGTCCTAACTGAGTCGTGCCACCTACCATAACCAGATCCCCGCCAATACCATAAGAACCAGCGAAACTAAAACCACCACTTTTGCACTGATCTGCCCTGCTCTCAAACTCTCCGCAAAACCTGCATCCATAATCATATGCCGCAGTCCCGCCACCCAATGAACACTTAAGGCCGCCAAAATGATCCAAAGCATCACTTTATACAGCGGCTGATGGAGCTCAGTCTGCAGCGCTGAAAATTGAAGGGAGGAGCCTAAAGACAGTGAGAGCCAATAGAGGAGTAGGGGCAAGGCCAGAAAAAGCACTACGCCTGAGACTCGATGGAGGATAGAAACCATGGCGGTGAGCGGAAATCGATACTGAAGGACATCCCGATTCGTCGGTCGTGCAACATTCATACTGTTCATCACCTTACTCACAATAGCCCGCTAAGGAAAGGTCTTAAAAGCTTCCCATTCTCTCAGATACACGGGGGGCGGCGCAAATTATAACCACAATAACTGGAGGATTACAAAAACATTTTCCCGTGTAATTTATTTTAGGAAATTCGCCCAGCTATGATAGAGTAACGCTTTTGAGCAAGCCCCAATGGAGTTAGAATGGCCGACGTTAAAGCAAGCCTCCACTTTGATCAACACGAAATTGAACTGCCTATTTTAAAGGGCAGCCTAGGCCCTGAGGTCATCGATATCAAGCAACTGGGCAATGCAGGTCTCTATACCTTTGATCCTGGTTTTTATTCCACGGCCTCTTGTGCCTCTAAAATCACCTTTATCGATGGCGACGAGGGCATACTCTTGTATCGCGGATACCCCATAGAGCAACTGGCCTATGAATGTGATTATATGGAAGTTTGCTACCTATTAATCAATGGAGAACTTCCCAATGCTCAACAAAAACATGAACTTGTGAGCTCTATCAATCAGTCTGCCAGCTTGCACGAGCAAATGGCCAATTTTTTCAGTGGCTTCAGTCGTGATGCTCATCCTATGGCTATTATGGTGGGGGTCGTAGGCGCCCTTTCTGCTTTCTATAATGATCGGCAATCTTATAAAGATACGGTCAACCAACACCGCTTTGCCACCCTACTGATTGCCAAAATGCCCACCATCGCTGCGATGTGTTACCAATACTCTCAGGGCCAAGCCTTTATCCCGCCTCGTGCTGATTTAAGCTATGCTGAAAACTTCCTGCATATGATGTTTGCCAAAGCCCCAGATGATCCCAAACCCAATCCCGTATTGGCCCGCGCCATGGATCGGATTTTCACTCTTCATGCCGACCATGAACAAAATGCCTCCACCTCTACCGTACGTGTCGCAGGCTCCACGGGGGCCAATCCCTTTGCCTGTATTTCTGCCGGCATTGCAGCCCTCTGGGGACCTGCGCACGGCGGAGCGAACGAAGCGGCTTTGAACATGCTGCATGAAATTGGCTCTGAAAATAAAATCGAGCATTTTATCGCCCGAGCCAAAGACCCTAATGATGATTTCCGCCTTATGGGCTTTGGTCATCGGGTTTATAAAAATTATGACCCCCGAGCCAAAATCATGCGCGAGACCTGCCATGAAGTACTGGACATTATGAATGCCAAAGAGGACCCTCTCTTCAAGCTAGCCCTTAAACTTGAAAAAATTGCTTTGGAGGATAATTACTTTATTGAAAAGAAACTCTATCCCAATGTAGATTTTTATTCAGGCCTCACTCAAAGCGCACTCGGCATCCCTCCTACGATGTTCACCGTAATCTTTGCTCTAGCGCGCACCGTGGGCTGGATTTCTAACTGGATGGAAATGATGAGCGACCCCAACCAACGTCTGGCCCGCCCTCGTCAGCTCTATGTGGGGGAAAAAACCCGTACGGTACTCCCACTGGCGGAGCGAGGTTAAAAAATCCAGCTCCGTGAAATAATCTCTGGGGCCCATACCCTCTATAATACACTTCACTCACTGCTACAGCTGGGACCACTTCTCTCTTCCCCACTAAGTTAAACTGGGGGGGACGCCCATAAGAATCGAGCCTTAGCTGTGGACTGAAAAAATTTTCCCTCGCTATAGGCACCAATCCCCTTGCTCCATCAAAATAAGAGGGTGGTGGCGCAATGCTAGCTGGATACATGTGAGCCACAGGGGAAGGAAAGTGTGCTGCAGGCGGATACATGAAAGCTACAGGGGGAGGAATAGGAGCCACTGCCTCAGGCACCGACACCGGAGTTTCAAACAGTTTCAATAAGCTCTCGGCCACTGAAAGTTCCACCGCACTGCCTGTAGCACCCACCGAAACAAGCCCATTACCCACAGAATGATCTTTAGGGTCCATATTACGCCTTTCTGACAAAGCAGAAGGCCCTGACAAAGTAGAAAGCCCTGATAAATCACTAGGCTTTAAAATTCGAATCTTGGCATTCTCTTTTACTCTTTTTGACAAAAGCTCAGGCAAAAGAAAAGAAACCTGAACAGTGCCTTGATAAGCGTGCTCAAAACTGCGCAAAAGACCCAAAATTGACTCTCTTGGTGCTGCTGTTAAATCAACATAAAACAAGCGCAACTCAGCCTTCGCTATTTTTTTCAACAGGCGCTTAAATTCTGAGCGTAAAGCGGAAGAGAGTTCTATTTTAATTTTTAAAATAAAGGCCTGGGCAGGAGCCTCCTCCATGAGCTCTAAAAAAGTAATCTCGCGAGCCGGCTCCCGCTCATAATCTAAATCAATCACGGTCACCACTTCGCCCGAGGCCTGAGTAATTTCTCGAGCACTCGCCAATCTCTTTCCAATACTTCGTTTTCTTTCCGTATACACTTTTGGCACACCTTCACCCCATTTGCTCATTATTTGAGTCCCAGTGTAACGAAGACTTCTTAAGAAAATATTAAGGGCACCTCTATTTATTCAAAATGTTTGATTTTTATTTTGGAGTCAGGCACCGCAACACATTAAATCAATGAGTTAAAATCTTTTCCAGCGGAGCCAGACACCAAAATAATCATTTCGAGAGGTGGCCTTAAATGGCTCAATAAAATTTGGGATTTTTCAATAAGCCGGGGAGATTCTCAGGCAAAATAGCAAAGTCTGTGTGAGCTTTTATACACATAGCGTGAGCTTTTGGCTGACTCAGTCTTTCTTATGAGGAGGTCTTGCGAGGGCTGCGCTGCAACTCATTGATTCTTAATTGCTAACCCGGCTTTGATCGATTCTTAACAAAACGTTCTCAGCCTCAATAAAACAACAAGTTAAGCCCCTTATCGAGCTCTTCCCCACAGACTTATCCACAGAAAATGTGGATGAAAAGCGGAGGCTTCAAATCCCTAGCTCACACCAAAAATTTAAAAATGGATCCCGTTATAACACAGGTAGCCGCTCCCGCGATGAGATCATCCAATACAATCCCAATGCCTCCATGAACATTGCGATCAAACCAAGTAATGGGAAAAGGCTTCCAGATATCCAGTATGCGAAAAATCACAAAGGCCACACAAATAGTCGAAACACTGGGCGTTAAGCCACACAAGGCGACTAAAAAGCCCGCGACCTCATCACTGGCTGCCGCACCCGGATCCGCCACTCCCCAATCTTTAGCTGTTTTATCGCAAGCCCACATTGCGGCCAGACTGTAGATTAAAGTGGCGAGCCCATATAAAGGCAGCGGCAATTTAACCAGCACTAAATACAAAGGAATGGCCATAAAGGTGCCAAAGGTTCCCGGCATAAAGGGCATAGCACCCGCACCAAAGCCCGAGGCAAAGAAATGAACTGGATTAGTCCAAATGCTGCGCGTTGTCGCTATGATTTTCGTCTCCTGGTGTTCGGTATTCGTAGGGACGGGTTGTACCCGCCCGCTTTTAAAAATGTTGGTAACCCTTTTCAGGCATAGGCACTAGCTGCGAATCTCGATACAGCCTTAATTCAGGCTCCGAAATAATCTCACCGATGGGTGTTAGAGGCAATGATAAGCTTTCAGAAATTTTCTGCACCGAGTCTTTACAGGCAGGACTCGCCGTAAAACACAACTCATAATCATCCCCCGCGCTTAAGGCCAACTTAATGGCTTCTGCTTCACTACACTCAGATCGAAGTGCCTGCGACAAGGGTAATTTTTCTAATTGGATATTGGCACCCACCTGGCTTGCTTTTAAAATGTGACCCAAGTCCTGCATTAAACCATCGGAAATATCGATAGCCGAAGTGGCCAGTGCTCGCAGCGCCAAACCTAAGGCCACGCGTGGATAAGGGCGATTCAATTTTTGTATCAACGCAGGCTGTGTTGCCTGTTCTTGTTTTAAAGCCCATCCTGCGTCACCCAAAAATCCACTCACATACAAGATATCCCCGGGGCGCGCGCCCTTTCTGAGCAGCGCTTGATGCGCGGGAACCAAGCCCTGCAGCACCGTGCTGATACTTAAAGGGCCTCGCGTGGTATCACCTCCAATGAGAGGAACTTTAAACTCTCCCGCCAAGTCAAAAAATCCGCGCGCAAATTCTGTAATCCAGCGCTCATCGATCTTAGGCAAACTCAAAGACAGTAACACAGCGATGGGCTCAGCTCCCATCGCGGCCATATCGCTTAAACTGACCGCCAGTGATTTGTAGCCAATATCATAAGGATTCGTTTTTTCGGGAAAATGCACTCCACTCACCGAAGTATCGATAGATGTGACGAGTTGAAATCCTGCAGGCACATCAAGGATGGCCGCATCATCACCGATACCTAAAACAATAGGCGAATTATATTGAATCGGTCGAGAGAGAAACTGAATGAGTTCAAATTCGTTCACGCGTTCCTACATTTTATCTCTTACTTTAGGCAACACCGCATCTAAAACACCGTTGACATATTTATAACCTTGATCAGAACCAAATTCCT
>JAKFXE010000004.1 GCA_021731545.1 Coxiellaceae bacterium | reverse complement strand
AATCCGCTCTTAAATTATGAGCTCAGTGATTCCATGCAAGTGATGAATGAACAAGGCACCCCCGTTTCTATTGATAATGCCGGCATCATTAAGGCTAATGGAGGTCATGTTTATTTAACGGCCGCGGCAGCGCACGATGTTTTGCATCAAGTGGTGAGCAACAGCGGGGTGATTGAAGCCAATCGTATGGGAGACAAAAACGGAAGTATTGTTTTATATGCCAATGGAGGCGATGTGGAGGTGGATGGCAGCTTGTTCGCCAGCAATGGCAAGATCGCGGTCTTGGGTAAAAACATTCATTTAAAAAATAATGCCCAACTGAGCGTGAGCGGAGATCAGGCCGGTAGCATTTATGTAGGGGGTCCTGCAGAGGGCAAAGGCGATTTAGCCAAAGCTGAAACAAGCACTATTGCACAAGGTGCACGCTTAAGCGCAGACAGCACGGGGAGTAATCAAGACGGTGGCCACATTGTAGTGTGGAGTAATGATTACACTCAGGCTCTAGGCCGCTTCAGTGCACAGAGCGTGAGTGGTGATGGGGGGCTGATTGAAACATCGGGTCTGCGTAGCTTGGATGTGATGGGTGCCCAGATTAATACGAGCAGCCAACGCGCAGGCCACTCCGGCACCTGGCTGCTTGATCCTTATGATATTACCATTAATGCGGCTCTAGCTAAGCAAATTGTCAACACCTTGGCGACGAGCAATGTTTTAGTGACCACAACGGCAGGTAACTCTGGGAGTACGGGAGATCTCACGGTGGCTTCAGCCATTAATTATAATTCGGCAGACAATCCCAATAATAACAATTTAACCTTAAGAGCAGAGCGCGATATATTAGTGAATTCGGCCATTACCAATAATTCAACGAGTGGTAATCTTTATTTACAAGCTACCCGAAACATTGAGATGAATTCGGGGGGTTCTATTACTTCAAATACTACTGGCATAGTGAGTTTGCGTTCGGATTATACCGCCACAGGTACGGGTGCTGTGAATTTTAATGGCAGTGGAACACAGATTACAAAAACCAATGGTCGTGTTGAGATTTATTATGATCCCACTGGAGCGGGTAAATACACCGGTGCTCAGGCAAGTACAGTAGCGGCGGATTTTTTTGCAAGCAGGGTGAGCTTATCGAGCGCTGCGCTGGATTCTTATATGCTGATCAATAACACCAGCGATTTAACGGCTGCAGCGGCGGCGGTTAATGACAGTGATGCTTATGACAGTAAATTTGCTTTTGGGCAGAATATCGATTTAACGGGTTATGCTGCTACACCGATTGGTAATTTTGGTGATGGAAATGTGGATTATTATTCAGGTCACTTTAATGGACAAAATTATGTCATCAGTAATTTAACGATTAGTGCTGTGGGTGTGGATTATCAAGGACTGTTTGGAGACATACAAACGGGAGCGGATCTTAGAAATTTAGCCTTAACCAATGTGAGTATAACGGGAGCAGGGGCTGTGGGGGGCTTAGTGGGCCAAATGGATGGAGGAAATATCACCAATAGCTATACCACCGGTACAATAAGCTCCACCACTTCGGGTGGGGGTCTATTAGGTGTGATGGGAGATGGCACTATTAGTCGCAGTTATTCTTCAGCAGCGGTGTCGGGTGGCGAGAGCGCCACGGTAGGGGGTTTTGTGGGCTTGGTGGCGGGCGCATCAACGATCAGTGGCTCTTATGCGACAGGGGCTGTAACAGGTGGAGACTCAGCCAATGTCGGTGGTTTTGTGGGTCAAATGGGTAATGGTACGGATAGTACCGCAGCTGTTAGCGCTTCCTATGCCAGCGGTGCTGTAGTGGCAGGGGGCACTTCGAATGCAGGTGGTTTTATTGGTTATTTATTGGATGATGCGACTATTAGTGATGCTTATTCCACGGGAACTGTTAGTAGTACAGGAGATAATCAAGGAGGTTTTGTGGGGGCGATGGAGGGCAATGCATCCATTAGCAATAGCTATACCATTAGCATTATTGACAGGCTTGCAACAAATTCAGGAGGGTTTGCAGGGAGTATAGCGGGAGCGGCCAGCATTGGTGGGAGTTTTTGGAATACACAACGCTATGTTTCTGCGCCCAGTTGTTTAGGTTCAGGGGATAACTGTAGCGGAGTGAGCAATAGCACAACAGCAGCCATGCAGACTGCCTCTACTTTCACAGAAGCGGGTTGGAGCACCAGCATTTGGACTTTAGTCAATGGAAGTTACCCTACTTTAGTGAATGTGGGACTGACTTCGGGTAACAGTAATGCTACAACGACTCTGCGTCCTATTGCGGATGGGGCTATTACTAGTATTGTGGTGGATGCTTTATTGACTAACTTAAGCACCAGCTTGGTATTGCTGGGTTTATTGGATCAAGAAAGCCCTCTTTCATTTTTAGATGAAAAAAATACCTAGAAGACGGGGGTAAAAAATTAGTCTTCAGCACCCAAACGATTATTACTAAAACCGTGGAAGTGGTGATTTCTTATTTGCAGTGATCTGAGTGTATCCACAAGGCCTGTAGGTTGGTGCCGAGCACGCAGTGCGAGGCCCAACACTCGGAGCATGAACCACCACCGAAACGTTGGGCCTCATTTCATTCGGCGCCAACCTACGCACTTGTGTGTACGGGCGGATGCGCTCCGTTTGTTTTGGGATGAATATCCGTTTCGTCCCCACATTCAAAATAGCTACAGAGAATTTTTTGCTCTGCCTTCGACAGACCCGATTCTTTTAGTGCCCTTGAAAATTCAGGGTGTACACTTAATCGACTCATCAAGCTTAAAATATCTTCTTGTTCATTGAACTGTTCTCGTCGTGTTTTAAGCTCCGTATTCAGGGCGCTTATTTCAATTTTCAGTTCTTCATTTTTTTCAATTTGAACATCGAGGGCCTTGTTGAGTCCTTGAACGCGCTGTTGATCCCTTTCAAAACGCTCCTGATAAGCTCGCAGCTGTATACTGAGACTGGAAAAGGCTTCTTGAGTCATTCCACTCACTTCTTCAATTTGCTGTTTCAAAAGGGCTCGCTCAGCCCTTAACTCCGAGATCTCTTTTTGATTTTCGGCTTGGGTTTTTATCAGTAAATTTAAAAACCGATAGGGTTCTTGTACTAAAATAGAAAGGAGCTTATCTCGAATTAAACGGCTGTCGGAAAAATACCAGCGTGGGTTCAGCCATTGCGGCGGAAGTTGCTCTAGCAAAAGTTGCTGAATATTTTGGGAGAGTTCAATAGCTGTCTCTGTTTGGCTCAATTCAAAGCCAAATAGTTTTACAAAGTGTTTGGCCTTTTCAGAAACAATTAAATGGCGTATTTCCAATTCACGAACGACTTTTTCTAAATCCTGTTTGAGTTGCTCTAGTATTTTCATCGTAAAGTGCCTCGGGATGGGTGGGATTGTAAGGTGGATTCTTCACCTCTATGGGCTTGAGTTTCGAGTAATCCAGGAGCTTGGGGTATCCGCATCTTAGGCTTTTGGTAAGCGGCCAGCTGAGTTTGTAATATTTCTATCATAATAGCGCATTGAATCTGTATTTTTTGTTCAGGATATTTTGTTTGAGGATTATTCTTAAGTTGAATGATCTCTTGAATATAGCTTGATTGAACCGGTGTTTTAAGTTCCATTTGGATGAGGTATTGTTCGATGAGTTTTAGTTTATCGCGGAGCGAAAATTCTGGAAATGGATTTTTACAGACAAAATTGAGATAGTGGAGCATAAACGTATAGAGCAGCTTTTCACAGGCGCGTTGATACAGGGGATTGATGTGTGTTATGTGTTGAGAAAAAGCCTGGCAGGAGCGCTCCAATAAGGTTTGAAGTGTATTGAAATCCATTTCCAGAGGGGCATGCAAGCCCTTGTTTAAAAGATTTTCTAGCTCCTCTAGGGCGCCAGAATCGTATTCGTTATCGTTGGAATGAGCCCGATAAAATTGAGCGAGAACAAAAGTTATTTCATGAAGGAGATGTTCTAAGGATGAAATTTTAGGCCCACGGCCTTGTTTTTTAAGACTTGCTTTAATTTCCTTACACAGATTCAATACTTGATGTCTAAAGGGATCTTGTCGATAAAGAATCGAAATGCTTTCATTGAGAGATTCTAGTTTTGGAAATAAAATGAGAGTTTTCATTTGATCAGTGTACTCTTTTAATGCATTCGTTTTTAGGAAAAGTAGATGAAGCTGAGAATTTTTTATAAAACTTATATAGCTCTTGATCAAGCTTGTTTTCTTCAGGCTTTTAAAAAAACTTAAACGTTCCAGCTGTAGTTCGTGTTGAAGCTCCTCTTCAGTCGCATTAAGCTTTAACTCTAGCGCCCTATATTTTTTTAGATTTTCATCACAAGAAAGTTCTATTTTATACTGATTCTCTTGAGGCCCGGCTTTGAAAAGAGCTTGTTGTTGGGCTAACAAGGCACTGTATTTCTGAGGGAATTGACAGCGATATCGATAAGCGGGAGAGAGCCAATAATAAAGCCAATTGCGCTGACTCGGAATCCACTGAGCCAGCTTGCAGGGAATTAAATGAATTTCTGTGCGGCTCTGCCTCAGCTCAGGCATTTGTTTTTGTAAGTCTTCCAGGCGTTGTGCAACGCGCTCAATGGTTTTTTCAATAGCGGTGTTAAGGTCTAAAAACTGTTTAACTGCAGCGGCTGTGAAAGGCATGCTAGGCTCCTGTGTGGACTTTTAAGTCTACACAGGCAATAATTTTTTTAAATACCGTAGTTTTTACCGTAGTTGCTTAAGTTTTCGTTTAACCACAAAAAGCCAAGGTACAGAGCTGAGCTGAGCCGCCCAACTGAAGACAACCATTTCCCGGATGGAGTAATCATATAAAAACCCCAGCAAGATGCTGCCTACAAACCAGGCGAGGCCATAAATCATATTAAACACGCCATAAGCCGAAGCGCGTTTTTGAGCGCTGATCATATTGCCCACAATGGCGCGCATTAAAGAAGCTTGAGCGCTCACCCCCACACCCCAGAGTATGACACCCGCAAACGCCATGGCTTCATTGCCTAAAAAAACCAGGGGTGCAAAAAAAGCGGAGAGTATCGTGACCACGATAAGCACACTGATACCCCATTGATCATAGAGGCGACCCATCAGCGGTGCCAGTAGGGCATTCACACCCATCGCGGCTCCATAGCTGATGGGAATTAAGGCTTCTGCCAAAAGTTCCGTTTTTTTAAAGTGATAGGCAATCAGAGGAAAATTGGCAAAACCTAAGCCCACGCAGGCAATGGCCACAACATACCACCAAAAGCTGGGGTTCAGGCCCTGAGTGTGCACCTCGAGTTGTTTAATAACCAGACTCTCAGGATTGGAGTAGAGACGATACGCAATGGCTAATACCAAAAGCGCAATCACGGCTGGGGCGGCTAGAAGGGCAAAGCCTTGTTGATAGCTTCCTTTCAAATACAGCACCAGGGCAATGAGTAGAGGGCCTAGCATAGCGCCCACTTGGTCAAGGGCCTGGTGCAAGCCAAATCCCCAGCCCATGCCGATATGTTCACTGGCATCGGCTAACATCGCATCGCGGGTGGGCAGTCGAATGGCCTTACCCAGTCGTTCCGCCACAATCAAAGCGGCCGCGGCTGGCCAATGCTGGGTTAGGGCCAGAGCCGGAATAGCGAGTAAATTGATGCTATAGCCGATAAAGGTAATCATCCAGTATTGACGGCTTCGATCCGCTATATAACCGGATAGCCAGCGTAATCCATAACCGACAAATTCACCTAAGCCTGCGATAAAACTCACCAGTGCAGCACTCGCTCCTAGGGTGGCGAGATAAGCACCCGTGACACTGCGCGCGCCCTCATAGGCCATATCAGCAAAAAGACTCACCACCCCCATGAGAACAATAAACTTCAAAGCAAGTTGAGAAGCAGAAGCAGGAGATTTAGAAGGCACGATTCATCCTTGTTTAAAAAAATCTATCTTAGGGGCGATAGTACTATAACTCAAGGCCTCTTCTTTGTATGATAGGCCAAAATAATGAAGGTCAGTTCTAATGCGAAATAATGCTCTACAACACGATTATGCGCTGGGACGAAGCGTGAGCAGCCTAATGGATACTTTGGTGCCTTATCTGGAGCAACTGGGGGCAGATTACCCCACGCAGCGCTTTGAGCATCCGCTTTATGATCCTAGCCGCTTTACGAGCTTTAGCCCACCAATAGTGGAAGCCGAGACATTGTTCCGTGGAGAATCTGTGTAGAAATTTTGGGCCAAATTCAGTAGGCTAAAGGCCGATTTATCGTCTATAGTATAGAGATGAAATCATAGACAGATAAGGATGCTTCTGTGAGTGAAAAACTGGATTCAGACATAGAGTTATTGAAAGTAATCAATGAGGTAGATGAAGAGCTTCATGATTATATTGAAGTCTTAAAAGAGGCGGCGGGAGAGGTCCAGGTGGAAAATTTTTCGCCTGCCACGAGCCCAGCGGTCGACGAGGCTCAGCCTGAAATGCCTGAGCCTATTAAAGACGATGAAACTAAGCCCTAGTCTCTAGCTTTTAGTTTCTAGTCTCTGGTTTCCAGTCTCTAGTATCGAGGCCCCCTTTGTTCGATCATGTGCGCATCGTTTTAGTGGAAACCAGTCATCCCGGTAATATCGGTGCGGCTGCTCGAGCCATGAAAAACATGAGCTTGAGTCAATTATATTTAGTGAATCCCCTAGAGTTTCCGAGTAGCATTGCTCATTCGCGCGCCGCGGGTGCCGATGATCTTTTAGAAAAAGCAATCGTGTGCGCCGATCTTGAATCAGCACTCAGTGATTGCCAATTAATTTTTGCCACCAGTGCGAGATCTCGCACACTCAGCTGGCCCCATTGCACGCCTCGAGAATGCGCGCAGATCATCCGTGAACGCTCGCAAGAGAAAGTAGCGATTTTGTTTGGCAATGAGCGCATTGGCTTGAGCAATGAGCAGCTGGCACACAGTCATTATCAGGTTCATATTCCCACCGCGGAAGATTTTAGCTCCCTTAATTTGGCTGCGGCGGTACAAATTATGGCCTATGAACTAAAAAATCTCAGTATTTCCTCTGCGCTCGAAGCGGATGTAAGAGAAGATCCCCTGGCAGAACACGTCGAAGTCTTAGGCTTTTATGAGCATTTACAGAAGATCTTGTTAGCCCTAGAGTTTTTAGACCCCAAGCAACCCAAAATGTTGATGGCACGTCTGCAGCGTTTATTTAATCGAGCGCAGCTCAGTAAAACGGAAATCAATATCCTGCGCGGCGTTTTGGCGGCGATGCAGAAAAAAATTAAGCTGTGAATTAGATGTGAGTAAACCGTGCAAGAAATGTATAAGATTTTTTATTGGACTAAATTTAACCATCTTGTATCAAAATTAAGCAAATAAAATATTTTTTTGAAAAATTGTTTTTTTTCGCTAGATCAAACAAAAACCGTGTGATAGGCTATTTTCCACTACCGTAAGGCATTATGGGAATCTAAGCCTAGTCACTGTAAACAAACGCTGTTCGTGAACAGTGTGCTAGGAAGTTTTCGCCGCGAGGCGGAAAGCATGCCGCAGACCTTAAACCGGGGAAGCCAGCTTTAAAACTGCTGGCTTTTTTTTCGCCCATTTTTTATATACATAGGTTTTCTTGCTTGTTCGTAACTTGATCGTAGGTTGGTGCCGAATGAAATGAGGCCCAACGTTTCGGTGGTGGTTCATGCTCCGAGTGTTGGGCCTCGCACTGCGTGCTCGGCACCAATCTACGCACCCATCATGTTACACGCAAAGCGGTGGTAGCGACTCGTTGAATCTATTAGAATCCCCCCATGCAATTACCCCTCTATTTAGATTATATGGCCACTACCCCCGTGGATCCTGCGGTTGCGCTCAAGATGAATGAATGCTTGTTGCTCTCTGGGGCCTTTGGCAATGCTTCGTCTCGGGGGCATCGCTATGGTTGGGAGGCCGGTGAGCGGATTCGAATCGCACGTGAACAGGTGGCGCACTTAGTTCAGGCGGACCCTAAGGAAATGATTTGGACCTCAGGCGCGACGGAAGCCAATAATTTGGCGATCAAGGGAGCCGCCGCTTTCTATCAGCGTAAGGGTCGTCATCTGATTACATTGAAAACAGAACACAAATCGGTCTTGGAGGTTTTTGGGGAACTGGAACATCGGGCTTATGAAGTAAGCTATTTGACACCACAGCCTAATGGCTTGTTGGAGCTTGAGCACTTAGCTCAAGCGATGCGTCGGGACACAGTCTTAGTTTCAGTGATGCATGTTAATAATGAAACGGGTGTCATTCAAGATATAGAAGCGATCGCTCGCCTTTGCAAGCAGCAAGGCGTGCTCTTACATGTGGATGCCGCTCAAAGTGTGGGAAAGATCGTGATTAATTTAGCGGAGTGGCCGGTGGATTTAATGTCCTTTTCAGCGCACAAAGTGTATGGACCCAAGGGAGTGGGTGCTTTGTATGTGCGCCGTAAGCCGCGGATTCGTCTGGAGGCACAAATGCATGGAGGGGGTCAGGAAGGGGGTTTACGTTCAGGGACTTTGGCTACGCATCAAATTGTGGGAATGGGTGAGGCTTTTCGCCTGGCAGAGCAAAATTTAAGCCTTGAATCAGCGCGTATTCAGGGCTTGCGCGATCATTTATGGGAGGGCATTAAAGACTTGGAGGGCGTTGAATTGAATGGCGATTTTACGCACCGGGTTGCGGGAAATTTGAATGTGCGTTTTAATGGCCTGGACGGCGAGTCCTTGTTGGTTTGCTTGCGAGATTTAGCGGTTTCCAGTGGTTCTGCCTGTGATTCTGCTACCATTCAGGCCTCACATGTCTTGTTAGCCATGGGTTTGACGCGTGAAGAAGCAGACAGTTCCTTGCGTTTTAGCTTGGGTCGATTTACCACTCAAGCAGAAATAGACTATGCCATTGCGTATATTCGACAACAAGTGACTCAATTGCGAAAACGAGCTTCAAAAAATAAGGCGGAAGGATAATGAAACTACACATCAAGATTTTAGTAGTACTGCTTAGTTTTTTAATCCAAGGGGCTTATGCTGAAGCCACCGACGATATGGAATCGGCTGATAGCCATTTTGCCGCCGTGACTACCGAAAGCTGTCCTGAAATCAATACCCATGCTGTATTTGAACAGCGTGCTTGGGCGGCGGTGTTAACACCGCAATCTGAAAAATCAGATCGCTATGAATTAAAATTACAGGGCGCGCGCGGCGTGCTGATTTATTTTTCAGAATTACCTTTTCGTCAAGGAAGAATTAAGAGCTCGTCTTTTTATCGTTTATGGACGGAAGGAGGAAAAAAATCAGCAGATTTATCCTTTAAGGCCAGTGCAGAGGCTTTAGAAATGCAGAAGGGGAAGCTGCGTTCTACCAGCGTGGTTTTGGAGCTTTCCGCTCCGAAGTATCAAGATAATACCATTACCTATCAAGCTAAGTTACTGAGTGAAGTTAAGCTTAAGTCAGTCACTCATTTGCGCGATGTGACATTACTTATTCAAGTGCCGGAATGTCAGCACTGTTTGCATTATCCCTGCTTGGGTTGTTAATCCCAACACGATCTTGCGTAAGGGTGAATTAATAAATGCTTCAGTGTATCCTCATGCATTTCCATGAATGAAAAATTCTGTAAATTCAAGGAATATAAACAAATTATATTGTACCGTGATATATCCTCATGTTAATCCTTGTAATCAAATTGCACCCTATATGCACCCTGATATATTAGAAGGGGACATTTAAAAATGCGACAGCTTGTCGCAGAAATACCAATGTTTGGCGTGCTGACATAAGACAAGGCTTATTAGTTCACATTAATTAATTGTAGTCTACTTAGGATAGTCCAAAATTGATTTATATGAACTATATTTAAAGGCATTGGCATTTTGGTTTAATACAGCCTATAATAGACTATTATGAATAGACCAATAGAAAATAAATTAAACCATTTGATGAGGCACTGGCCTACAGGTGTCCCTCTTACCTCTCATTGGTTAAAAAATAAGGGGTATTATAAGCAGCTAGTGAATTTGTACAGCAAAAATGGGTGGATAAAATCTCTTGGAAAGGGCGCATATACAAGACTTGATGATCACCTTACATGGCAAGGTGCTGTACACGCTCTTCAGACGCAATTAAAACTTCCTGTGCATGTCGGTGGACTCACAGCACTTGAGCTGTATGGTGTGACGCAATACGTGATGTTTAATGATTTGAATCCAACATTTTATTTATATAACTCAGAAAAAAAACCACCTCATATACCCAGGTGGTTCTTAAATAAATTCACTAACTGCCATCTTGAACAGAAACGATTGTTTAATTTAGAAGTGGGATTATCAAGCAAAGAGGTTGTAGGTGTTCAAATAACAACATCCTCACCTGAGCGCGCTATTTTAGAATTATTATCATTAGTGCCTAATAAATTAACGTTAGACCATTCTAATGAATTAATGGAATCGTTAGATCGGTTAAGAAGTGGAGTTATGCAACAATTACTAGAATCCTGCTTATCCGTTAAGACAAAACGTCTTTTTTTATATTTTGCAGAAAAATGTAATTTAGCTTGCTTTGGTGATTTAGACATAGATCGAATAGACCTAGGGTCGGGGAAGCGTGTTGTTGATGAAGGTGGGCGTTACCACAAAAGGTGGTTATTGAGTCTGCCTGACAATGAATTAGATAATGAGATACCTCATGAATAAAGAGCAGTATGTTGCACAAGCTACATTATTGTTAGATTGTTTGACGACCCTAAAAGATCAAGAATTATTCGCATTAAAGGGCGGAACAGCGATTAATTTCTTTATTTGTGATTTACCACGGCTCTCTGTTGATATTGATCTGACATATTTAAAAAAATCTCAAAGAAGTGAAGCTATTACTGAAATAGGAAATGGATTGAGAGCAATTGGACAGTCCATCATTGAAAGAAAAAATCGATATAAAATTAGGGAAATAAAAAGCAGAGATGGACTGCTACAAAAAATAGTCATCATCGATGGATCAACAAGCATAAAAATAGAGCCTAATTTTACAATTCGAGGAACATTGCTTCCGGTGGAGAAAATGGATATCCAGAAAGCAGTTGAAGATAGATTTTTATACAGCGTAAAAAATATTCCAGTTTTGTCTGAAGCTGAGCTGTATGCGGGAAAGATATGTGCCGCACTCAGTCGGCAACATCCGCGAGATTTTTTTGATATAAAAGAGTTATTAGACAGAACGGGAATATCGGATGTAATGCGCCAAGCATTTGTTATTTATCTCGTTTGTTCCCCAAGGCCTATTCATGAGCTTCTTCAGCCAAATTTAATTGATTTAAGAGCTGTTTATGAAAATGAATTTGTGAATATGACAAAAAAAGATATATCGCTAGAATCCATATTAGATGCGCGCGAGAGGTTGATTCGTACAATTAACCATGACTTATCTGCGAATGAAAGACATTTTTTATTATCCATGAAGCGAGGCGAACCAGATTATTCGTTATTACCATTTCAAAATATTGAGCAATTTCCAGCATTACAATGGAAACTTATTAATATCAAGAAAATGGACAAAGTCAAGCATTCTGTTATGCTGAATAAATTAAGAGCTGTTTTAGAAATATGAATCAGCGGGTCTTGTACCCGTCCACTTTTTTTAGCCTACATGCTTTTGCAAAATGTTTAATTGATTGTGAAGCGCGTCAATTTGATCTAATAAATCTAAAGCTAATGCGATTCCAGCCATGTTCACTTCTAAATCTTGTTGAAAATGCAGAGCTCTTTTGGCGCGTGTCACACAGATAGAATCAAAACTCCAGGTTTCAGGAGAATTTCCCTGGGGTTCGAGCAAGCTAAACTCAATCATCTCAATGATGACTGCATTTTCCGTATCCAGTGCATGACAAAACTCTTCAAAGCTGAGCGCTTGATCTTGCTGCAATAATTGACCGCTGATGACGCCTATTTGTGCCATAGCTGACTCCTAGGAATATAAATGTTCACGTGGATTAAAGGGTAGATCCTGTGCCATCTTTTGATAAATTTCACGTTGCGCTTCGGTACCAGCGCGAGGCGTCATAATTTTTAATAATAGGTATTGATCACCTGCAGGATTTCCGGGCAATCCTCGACCCTTCAATCGTAATTTTTGCCCGCTTTGTGAGTTGGGTGGAATTTTTAAATCTACTTTTCCTCCTAAGGTAGGCACAGGGATGCTGGCCCCTAAGGCCGCTTCCCAAGGTGTGATGGGAAGGCTGAGATAAACATCTTTGCCTTCTAAATTAAAGAGAGGGTCCGGCTTAATAGAAATTTCTAAATAAATATCACCGGCGGGTCCACCCGATGCGCCCGTGCCACCTTGACCACTCAAGCGAATTTGCTGTCCTTGAGTCACACCGGCAGGAATTTTAACTTTGAGGTTGCGCGTCTTGGCCTGTAATTTTCCGGTGCTGGAATCTATGGCTTGAGTTTGTAGATTCAGGCTGCAGGTACTTCCGTAATAGGCATCCGCTAAACTAATCTCCACTTTGGCATGTTGATCTTGTCCTGCTTGAGGGCGTGCTCTGCGAGTGCCTTGCCATCCACCTTGAGCCTGTTGACCAAAGAGCGAGCTGAAAAAATCGCTATAATCTCCAAAATCAGCACCTCCTGCGGATTGTTGAAAGTCCCAGCCGGGAGGGGGTGTAAAATGTTCACCCGCACGATAGCCCCGACCCATTTGATCATAAGCCTTGCGTTTTTCAGGGTCTTTTAAGGCCTCATAAGCCTCTTGAACTTCTTTAAACTGAGCTTCGGCATTGGGTTCTTTGCTGACATCGGGGTGATATTTGCGCGCCAATTTACGATGGGCTTTTTTTATCTCTTCAGCGCTGGCGCTTTTGTCCACACCCAATACTTTGTAATAATCTTTATATTCCATTCTGTGCTCAGCTGACTACGGTTACAAATTTACCATAACCGTGTTGATCCAATATTGTTTTCAAGAGATCTGTTTCGCTTGCATCGCGCAGGGGTCCAATGCGAACTCGATACAAAGAGCTTGTGTCGTCAATGCGAATGGGTTTGGAAATAAGTTGTTTCAAGCGATTTTGTAAACTTAAGGCATTGTCACGCTGACTAAAAGCACCTAGTTGCAGATAGAGTTGAGGATGTTGTGTGCTAGAGTTGCTTGCGAAATGCAGGGCTTCGCTGCTGTCCCAAGGCGTTAAGGCAGTGACCTGAACCAGAGCGGTGCCGGTCCCCGTATAGTCTAATTTGCGTGCGGCGGCATAGGATAAATCCAAAATACGGTTTGCGACAAAGGGACCGCGATCATTGACTTTAACAATCACCCATTTTCCATTTTGAAGATTGGTCACTTTTACAAAGCAGGGAATGGGCAGGCTGGTGCTGGCCGCTGTCATGCTCAGCATATCGTAGGGTTCTCGCGTTGAGGTGAGCTGGCCATGAAATTTGGTGCCATACCAAGAAGCCATGCCGCGTTGGTTATAGCCCCGCTCTGTGCTGAGCACATGATATTGTTTGCCCAATACTGTATAGGTTTTGGGGTTTCCATAGGCGCTGCGCGGTAATTTTTGAGGAGTGGCATTCGGAATTTTGCTGACATCCACGTTGTAAGCAGGAGGTCCGTCGTGCAAGCTACGATGCGCAGTACAGGCATCGAGCAGGAGGCAGAGCAGCCCAATGGCTATGATTTTTTGAAAACGTTGTGGGTGCATATTGCTCTAATCCCTGAGTGTTAATCGGATTCAAGTATAGGTAGTAATTGCTTTCTCGTCCATGCATACATGGCCGCCTAACACCTATCCAAGCCCTATGCTATACTCCGCGCCTATGAAAACACGACTCTACGGAATACACAGCGTTCAAGCTTTACTTGAAACCAGGCCTTCGCTCGTGAGCACCTTATATCTGCAAGAAAATCGTCAAGACGAACGTTTGGCGCGTTTATTTGCTTTGGCGGAGCAGCATCAGCTTGTTTGTCGAGTGTTGACTCGAATGGAATTAAGTCAATTGGCGGGGCATGAGGAGCATCAAGGCGTGGTGGCGGAGTGTGTGGAATTGCCCACCTATTCTGAATCGGATTTACCTACAGTATTGTCGCAAATAAAAGCCCCTGGCCTATTGTTGGTTTTGGATGGAGTGCAAGATCCGCATAATTTAGGAGCCTGCTTACGCAGCGCGAATGCCTTGGGCGCGCAATGTGTCATTGTTCCGAAGAATCAATCCGTGGGAATGACTCCGGTGGTGCGCAAAGTCGCCTGTGGCGCAGCAGAAATGACCCCCTTAATCCAGGTAACGAATCTTGCACGTACTCTGCGTATGCTGCAGGAAGAGGGCTATTGGTTGGTG
>JAKFXE010000002.1 GCA_021731545.1 Coxiellaceae bacterium | reverse complement strand
ACGTTCAAGATACCCCTGTTTCCCATTTTTCCCCATCGTTTTTGCCCCTCAGCTTGGTAACATTCCATTCTGAGGCAACGATCCTTATTTATACCCCCTTCGGTAACATTTTTTATGAGGCAATTCGCGCGCTGGTTTATGTGTCGACCCTTTGCTCCCGATGATATAAAATCCGCTCAGCGGTTTCATTGAGCTTCATTGAAATCCAATTCCTCTATAGTGTGGCACTGCGCTTGAATACGATCAAAAAAATCTTTCCCACTTCGACACAAGGCCAGTTACTGCTGTGGATTGTCTTGGTAACGGCCCTGCGCCTGCTCTTTATTGCCTTTAATGGGCGTGAATTGGATGGTGATGAAGCGCAGTATTGGGCGTGGAGCCAGCAGCTGGCTCTGGGTTATCACTCCAAGCCCCCATTCATCGCGTGGGTCATTGCGGCTTCCACGGCTTTTTTGGGGCATTCTGAATTCGCTATTCGTATCATTTCGCCGTTGAGCTATGCCCTGAGCAGCTATTGGATTTATTTGAGCGCGGCTCTTTTGTATAATGTGCGCACGGCTTTTTGGTCGGGTTTGAGTTGGTTGCTCTTGCCCGGTGTAATTTTTTCAGCGGCGATTATTTCTACTGATCCCCTGATGCTCTTGTTCTGGTCGCTGGCCTTTTATGCCTTTGTTAAGGCGCTGGCAGACTCGCATTGGCGCTGGTGGATGGTGTTAGGTCTAGCCCTGGGTTTAAGTATTTTAAGCAAATACACCGCCGCTTTTTTTGCGATTTCGATGCTGTGTTATCTTATTTTGTCTCCTCGTTATCGCCATTATTTAAAAAGCACTAAGCTCTATGCCGCTTTTTTAATCGCCTTACTGATTTTATTACCCAACTTAGTATGGAATGTAGAGCATCATTTTGCTGCGTTTTCACATGTAGCTCAGCACAATCTTTCTTTGGAGCAGGTGGGCTTTCATCCCCTAAAGCTCTTGGAGTTTTTAGCGGCGCAACTGGGAGTTTTTGGCCCTGTATTGGCTATTGCCGTCGTGGCTCAATGTTTTCAACTGAAATGGCCTTTGCGGCAGGAAGAAGATAGTTTAATACTCTGCTTTATGGTGCCGCTGTTTTTTGTCGTGTGTTTGGAAGCCCTCTTGGTTCGATCCTATGCCAATTGGGCGGCAGGCATTTATGTGACTGCAACGATTTGGGCGACTCACTATTTGCTGGGAGCTCAGCGGTTTAAGTATCTTAAGTGGAGCACCATGGTGTATGCGCTTGGAATGTTGTTGTTTTATTCTTTTGAGCTTTACTTGCATGCAAACACTCTTTTATTAAACGACAAAATTAATTTTTATAAACGAGAGCTCGGTTGGCGCCAGGCAGCCCCGGTATTGAAAGAATTGTATCAACAACACCCTGATGTGAATTATTTATTCCAGGATCGCATTATTTTATTTAAAAGTTTGTACTATATGAGGCTAGATCCCCAAAAAGCTTATAGTTGGAATCCAGGGCAGGTGCCTGAGCAGCAATTTGATCTTAATACCGATATGAACACTACGTGGGGGCAGAATTATATCTTAATCAGTAAGGAGCCGAGCAATCCTGATATTAATTCTCATTTTCGGCAGGCGAGACCCTTGGGTAAGTTGGAGTTGCGCATCAGTCGGGATAAAGTACAAACGCTGTATTATAGCGAGCTCATTGACTACAAAGGCTAAAGATGAAAATAACGAGGATGCTGTTTGCGCTCATATTGCTGAGCCTATTTTTTGTTGTCTTTCCACAGACAGATCTTTGGGTGTCTCAACATTTTTATAGCACGGCTTCAGGGCAATTTCTGCTGCAGAATAGTCAAATTGTAGATGGTATTCGCGCTGCGGTGGTGGATGCTCTCTGGGCATTGAACATCGGCTTGATTTTAATTTTAGTAGTGAAAAGCATTTTCCCGCGTTGTGTGCGGTGGATACAGGCAAAAACAGCGCTCTATGTTTTGTTGTGTTTTTTGGTTGCGCCCAGCTTGGTAGTAAATGTCTTGTTAAAGGATCATTGGGGCAGGCCGAGGCCCACCCAAATAGAAGATTTTGGCGGTGATAAGCTTTTTCAACCTGCCTGGAAGATCAGTCAGCAATGCGACCATAACTGCGCTTTTGTGTGCGGTGATTGTGCTATGGTTTTTAGCTTGTTTGCCTTTGTGCCCCTCGTAAAACGAAAGAAACTCTTAGCCTGCGTTGTAACCACGGCTGGATTGAGTATGGGGGCTTTGCGTTTGGCTGCAGGGGGGCATTTTGTGAGTGATGTAGTACTTTCGGGACTCTTGGTGTATGTTTTAGTTCTTTTAATCTATGCATTGTTTTTGCGCGTGAGCGAATCGCGTATTGAGCAATTCTTTGTTGGTCAGCGAGGTGTGAAATGATCGATAGTCAAACCATTAATGAACTGGTGGATAATATTGTAAAAGCATTACCTCGCGGTGTTCAGAGTTTGCCTCGAGAGCTTGAAAAAAATCTGCATCAGCTGATTGAAAATCAATGCCACAAATTGAATTTAGTAACGCGTGAGGAATTTGATGCTCAGGCGGGCGTCTTGTTGCGCACACGCGAAAAACTAGAACAATTAGAACAAAAAATTCAAGAGTTGGAGTAAAGATGGAGCTGCCTTTGTTCATGGAGCAAGAGATTATCCGAAAGCTCATTCGCTTTTTGTTTCAGCGCTCAGTCATTGTCTTTTTGGTCGTGGGCCTTTCGGCAACTCTACTGTATTTTTCCAGCTTCAGTGTGTTCTGGAAGGGACTGCATCTTAATTATATGCTTTCGCTTTTCTTGGCCTATGCTCTGACGATCGGCTTTCATTTTTATGCCAACTGTCACTATGCGTTTAAGGCACGTTCCTTAAAAGCCTTGCATCAACAGCTTATTAAGTATGCCATCATAGGATTGATTAATTATGGCGTTACGGTGCTGATTGTGCACACTGTGGTTAAGCTTTGGCTGCTCTCACCCTATGTGGGAATGCTGGCGTCCCTCATGATCACACCGATCATTAGTTATAGCTCTTATCGCCTGTGGGTTTTTGTGCCGCACAGCAACAAAAATCATTAACCTTGGAACAGATCGTCCAGAGCAACTGTTTTGGAAATAAAACCTTGTGAATAAGCATTTTCTTTTATCCCCATTGATGCAATCATGGCAACAAAAATTTCTTTTTTGGTTCGGGTTCTGTTTTTAAAGACCTTTAGCTTGTTTTCCAAAACTTTCTTATATTGATTGTCAATAACAAAGGGTTTGTTGCTATATTTTATTTCACAAACAGTAATGCTGCTATCTTGTCTGTCAAACAATAAATCAATCTGTGCTCCTGATAGAACACCTCCATCTGTTTTTTCAGGAGTGTAACGCCAAGAGTTTGGGATGGATGTAGGAGAAAGATCAAGCGCTCGCCTGATTTGATTTAAATGTTTGTAACACACGGCCTCAAAAGCATAGCCTGCCCAGGAAAACCATTTTGGGGTTTGCACTACAGTCTTCCAATATCCTCTTTCTAAAGCTATTTGCATTTTTGTATCTTTTAGTGGTTCAATCCAGTTCAAATAAAATAAGGTATATTCATCAATAACTCGGTAATAAACCCCACGTTTTTTATGAAAATGAGGTGTAAAGCTAAGAATGAACCCTGCATCCTCTAGCGCTTTCAAGCGAGCAAGACCCGTGTTCCCTTTTGCTGTTTTAGATAGTTGTTTAAATAATTTTTCTTGTCCAATGCCTGATCTATTAACAGCGATAGCTTTCAAAATCTCGATATAAACCCCGCTGTCATCAAACAGAGAGGAAAATAAATTGTCAAACTCATCCAATAAAAAAGCCTTTGGCCTAAAAGCAAGCTTCTCGATGAGTTGTGATGCTGAGAGTCCCGGTTCTATTTTGTTAAGATAATAGGGAACACCGCCTGTCACCATATAAATTTCTGTAATCTGTTTTCGATTTAGTGTTACTTTGTTTAAGCCCAAATATTGTTCTGTTTCAGATAAATTAAATGGCTGTAAGTGAATAGTTTCTGTCACCCTATTATGAAGGCCGCCTTTATTATTAATTATTTTATTGATGATCCATGAGGCTGAAGAACCACAGACAATAAGTTTTATGCGCTTATCCATCGACCAATATTGATTCCAATAATAGTCTAATGTTTGTAATAATCTGGATTTTTGGGTTGCTAGCCACGGTAATTCATCAAGAAACAGAACTATTTTTTTGTTTTTTGGAACGTTATTGATGGCATCCGTTAATACTCTAAAAGCCTCATCCCAATCACTGCCTGTTTTTGGCACGATGCCGCCCAAAAAAACCTCACCAATCCTGTGTGAGAAATGAGCTATTTGATTTTTACTGGCGCCGTTTTTACTGCCCATAACGCTAAAAAAAATGCAGGGCTTTCCTTCAAAAAATGAGCGAATTAAATACGTTTTACCCACACGTCTTCTGCCATAAATAGCAAGAAACTCTGAATGTTGAGAGGCATAAAGCTTTTCTAGAATTTTTGATTCTTCTTTTCGGCAAAGTATGTTCATTGTATTGTCCTGTTGTTCCGTTTATTGTTCCTCTATAAGAGGAACTTCACACAACCCATGTCTGTTGTTCCGATTATAGCATTGATATAATCGGAACAACAAGACAAGTGGCTTAAAATATCTGTTCTGAGCTTTTCAGGTTCTTTATCTTACTAATAAAACAATAAAAATAGATCGAATAAGCTGCGGGTTTGCTAAGTCCCTCGCTAAAAATACGGTACAGAATTTCGCAGCCCCATTCTATAGACTGCCGCACTATGAGCTTTGCTATGGTCTACAGTCGTGCGGCATTAGGGGTGGAAGCGCCGCTGGTTCGTGTTGAGGCTCACCTATCCGGGGGTCTTGAAAAGTTTACGATCGTGGGTTTGCCGGAAGCGGTGGTGAAGGAATCTAAGGATCGAGTTCGCAGCGCGATCCTGAACAATCGCTTTGAATTTCCTTTTGGCCGAATCACGATTAATTTATCCCCTGCGGAATTACCTAAGGAAGGCGGGCGTTTTGATTTAGCTATTGCGCTCGCTATTTTGGCGGCTTCCCAACAAGTGCCTCAGGAAATTTTATCTGCTTATGAATTTGCGGCAGAGTTAGGTTTGTCGGGAGAGCTGCGGGCTATTCGAGGTATTTTGCCTTTTGCCTTAGCGACTAAAGTGGCAGAGCGTGCACTGATTTTGCCGCAGGCTAATGCAGAAGAAGCCTCATGGGTGAGTGAACTTAAACTCTTTGCTGCCCAGGATTTATTGCAGGTGTGTGCACATCTACAGGCTCGAGAAGAAATGCCTCTTTATTCGGCCCTGCTGCCTGAAGCTAAAACAGACATCAGCGTAGATTTAAGTGAAGTTAAGGGACAGGCACATGCCAAGCGCGCACTGGAAGTGGCTGCGAGCGGTGGGCACAGCTTATTGATGATGGGCCCTCCCGGCGCGGGGAAAACCATGCTCGCCAGTCGATTGCCGAGTATTTTGCCGGAACTGAGTGAAACAGAAGCCTTGAGTGTAGCGGCGATTTATTCTTTATTGCCACGGAGTATCAAAAAACAGGATTGGCGACAGCGGCCGTTTCGCGCACCCCATCATACGGCTTCTGGAATTGCATTAGTGGGCGGCAGCCGACCCCCGAATCCCGGAGAAATTTCTTTGGCGCACCAGGGTGTTTTATTTTTAGATGAGTTGCCTGAATTTAGCCGCCCTGTATTAGAGGCCTTGCGTGAACCTTTAGAGGCAGGTGTTATTCGTGTTTCACGCGCTTCCTATCAGGTGGAATATCCTGCACAGTTTCAATTGATTGCTGCGATGAATCCTTGTCCCTGCGGTTATTTGTGGGACATTAAGCATCCTTGTCGATGCAGCGAAGAACAAGTGCGCCGTTATTTAAATAAAATTTCAGGCCCTTTTCGTGATCGCTTAGATATGTCTATAGAATTGCCAGCCGTTTCTGCCAGGCAGTTGGCTGCCTATGATCAAGTAGAAACCGGCAGCAGTATTATCCGAGCGCGCGTAATACAAGCACGTGAGCGGCAGTATCGGCGCGCCCACAAACTAAATGCACATTTAAACCCTAAAGAAATTGAGCAATACTGCAGACTTACTATTCAAGATCAGCTGTTTTTTGAGGAAGCCCTGACGCAATTAGGCTTATCCGCGCGATCTTATCATCGAATATTAAAATTGGCGCGCACGCTGGCGGATATGGCGGGGCGCGATGATTTGCTTCAGGCGGACTTATTAGAGGCGCTGAGCTACAGAAGATTGTGGTCGGATAAAAGGCGTTAAGGGCAGCCATTCGAAAAGCCCGCGTCGCGTCTTAAGCCAAAATCTCTCATTTCAAGAGGCGCCTTTAATGAGGAGGAGAGGGTGAGGTCGAAATTTTCGATGTCACTGTTTCTAATTTACTGTTTTTCAAGCGTCACTGTAATTTGTTTTTTCTCGTGTCGAATCAAATATAAATTGCGCACATAGACAAAGAGGCCTAGGCCTTGTCCGAGTATAAATACAGGGTCGCGTCGATGAATAGCATAGGTCAGCAAGACCAGGCCGCCAAAAATACTGAAATACCAAAATTCCAGAGGGATCACGCTTTTTTTCTGGTATTCGCTTTTTAGCCATTGAATGATGAAGCGCATTGAGAATAAAAATTGTCCCAAAAAACCCACAGCAAACCAAATGTTATTTACGGTCAATAATTCTTTAAGGTTCATCACATAGCTCCGTATGACAGGGGCGGCGGGCCAACCAAGCCACCCCAAATAAATCCACAATACCTACCCAAAGACGATTCATGACACCATATTTTGAGGTGCCGCGTAAACGAGGGCGATGGCTGACAGGTACGTTAATAATCGACGCACCCGAACGAATAAAGAGGGCTGGTAAGAAGCGGTGTACATGATCAAAGTGAGGTAGGCGCAAAAACATACTGCGTGAAAAAAATTTTAAGCCGCAGCCTGAATCCGGGCAAGAATCTTTGAGTAAATGACTGCGCGCAAAATTAGCCAAGCGCGAAGAAATTAAACGAATGGGAGAATCATTACGTTTTTGACGGCTGCCTGCAATTAACAATTGATCAATAGGTTTTGAGTTGTTTTTGGTGGCCTCATATAGGGACAAAATATCCGCAGGATTGTTTTGTCCATCACCGTCTAGAGTCACCACATACTCAAAGCGGGCGGCATAAACCCCATTCACAATGGCCGTGCTTTGTCCTAAATTGCGTCGATGCTGCAAGACGCGAAGGGCTGGCATGCTTTTCTTAAGCTCCATCAGTTTTTCTAAAGTGCCATCTTGACTGAAATCATCCACCGCAATGATTTCAAATGTGGCCCACGGGCTTAGGGTCGCTTGAATCTCGCTCAGCAAGGGGGCGACATTGTCCACTTCGTTATATAAGGGGATGACGACTGAAAGTTGTGGCAGTGAAGGGGCTGAATCTTGAGACATGAGTGCGTTTCGTGGGTTATAAAGGTCCCAGATTATTGTTTTAATGGGCTAAATTGTCAAGCTGAGTGGGATTTTTGTGTGGATATGCGCTAGAGTTTTTTAAAACTAAGATGAGGACGCTGTTTTAAAAGCCCCGCGATATGAGCCAGACTGCCCAGGGTTAAGTTTGCCTCACCTTTTTGAATTTTTGCTGCTTGCGCTGTGCTAACGCCTAGGCGTCTAACCAGCTCATTGAATCCAATGCCCTCACGCACCATATACTTATTCACGGCCTTGGCTACGCCTTGTTGCAAAGATTTAATGGCTTGATACTCAGCCTCTGCCTGTTTGTCGATTTCGGCAATTTCAGCTTTGCTGAGTCGTGTGGCTCTGTAATCTTCATATCGTTCAAGCTTCATTTTATAACTCCGCGTAAAATTCTTTTAATCTTAACCGCGCTACTGGGATATCTTTTTTTTGAGAGGACTTGTCACCAGCATGCAATAAAAGAATAATTTTTCCCGGGAAAAATCCGTAATAAATGCGATATCCAAATATTTTCTCTCTTAATTCAAACAGCCCATTTCCCAAGGCTTTTGTGTGAGGTAGCCTTAATTCATGGCCTAATTTTCTCAAAACTTGTAGCTCTTTATCTATTGCCTTATATTGCCCCTGGCTTAGTGTATCCAACCATTTTTTTATCGGGCGCTTTCCGTTTGGGCTTACCCAACTAAGTAGGGTCCACTCGCTCATAGTTAATCTCCTGAGGGTACTTTCTTATAGGAAAGTAGTCAAGCATGACTTTGTTTTCAGTAGGCTTGTGGTTTAAGCGTAAGGGAGATATGGGAGTTGGAATAGCCCGTATTTTTTACGAAGGAGCAGGGTTTAGAGGAAGCTCAAAAGCAGCAGAACAAGACCCAGGCCACTGGTGACCCAGTGCACCAGCTCAAAGTGGGGTATCCAGTGATGTTGAATTGAAGAAAATAATAAGCTGCTAAAGATTAAAGCAAGACCGGCGCCTTGCAGTAGAATTTTGAAAGAGGATTTTCTCTTTAGGGGTACAGGTGGATTAAAGTGTTGCTCGGAGCGTCGATGCACTTGTTGTTGATGTATTTCAGTGAGTACATTATAGGCCAATTCAGGCAATTGAATTAATTTTTCGCTGTTGATGGGAAGGCTCTTTAGAATGCGTCGCGCGATGCTTTTAAATCCATGTTGTTTGCGCATCCAGCGCTCTAAATGAGGTTTGGCAGTGACCCATAAATCAAGATCGGGATAGAGTTGTCTGCCCAGACCTTCAATGTTTAATAAAGTTTTTTGAAGCAATAAAAGCTGAGGCTGAACTTCCATATCAAAACGCTCCGCGGTTTGAAATAAGCGCAGCAATAATTGCCCAAACGAAATATCTTTGAGGGGTCTTTCAAAAATGGGCTCGCATACGCTGCGAATCGCCGATTCAAATTGATCGACTCGGGTATTGGCGGGAATCCAGCCAGACTCTACGTGTAAGACAGCGACACGTCGATAATCTCGCTTAAAAAAGGCCAGAAAATTTTCAGCTAAATAATATTGATCATTGGGGCTCAAAGTCCCCATGATGCCAAAATCCACCCCTAAGTATTTTGGATTTTTGGGATCTTGAATATCCACCATAATATTGCCAGGATGCATATCGGCATGAAAAAAGCTGTCTCGAAACACCTGAGTGAAGAATATTTGCACGCCATTTTCGGATAGTTTTTTAAGGTCAACGCCACGCTCTTTAAATAAAGCGACTTCAGACACCGGAATGCCGTAGATGCGCTCCATCACTAAAATATTGGTGCGCGCATAATCCCAGTATATTTTGGGGACATAGAGTAAAGGGGAGTGTTCAAAGTTTCGACGCAATAAGGAAGCATTAGCGGCTTCGCGCATTAAATCCAATTCATCAAACAAGGTGGATTCAAATTCTTGTACCAGTTCAATGGCGCGCAAACGTTTTCCATGAGACCAAAATCGTTCGGCTAGGCGCGCGACAGAATATAAAAGCTGAACATCGCGATGAATGATTTTTTTTAGATGAGGCCTTAAGATTTTTACTACGACGTCCTCACCCGTATGCAGCTTTGCACAATGAACTTGGGCCACAGAGGCAGAGGCTAGGGGTTCTAATTCAAATTCAGCGAATAATTCGCTTAGACTTTTTTCATAGGTTTCTTCAATAATTTCTTGTACGAGCTTGCTGGAAAAGGGGGGAACGCGGTCTTGTAGTTTTGAGAGCTCATCTACAATATCGTCTGGAAATAAATCGCGTCGAGTGGAAATGATTTGACCAAATTTGACAAAGAGGGGGCCTAGTTTTTCAAAGGCCTTGCGCAGCTCAACGCCGCGTCGCTGATTTTTTTTCCAACTCCAGGGATTTCCATAACTTACGAAGCGCAATACGCTGGAATGATGGCCAATCAGTGAGCGATTCATGCTGTGCCGAAACAAAATGGCATTGATTTGGATTAAGCGAATCATTTCTAAGGGGTTAAACATTTAGGGCTCGCCTTGGCGTTTTTTAAGAAGCCATTCTATTTTTTTTTCCGTGCGATCAACATCATTACGTAGCCTAAAGATATCCTGATAAAAATCTTCTATTTCAGCGGCCGAAGGTGTATAGCGCGCCTCTTCTTGTAAGTATTCGGTGGTATTTTCGCAGAATTTTTTGGTGCTGTCTTTAAACCAGTTTAAGGCTTTGCGCGCTTGTTTCATCATTTGATAGGCGGCAGTATCGCCGACTAGGCGGGACAAATGTTCTTCCCAGTCAATATCGATGTTGCGTAATATGCGGTGCAGTGCTTGGCCAAACTCCAGATCCCCCTGGATCTTGATTTCTTTTGAAACCAAGGCAGGATTTTTTTCTGAAGCAAAACCCAATTTGAATAGAGCGTTCAGCGAACTTTCAATAATGGTATCAGGCGTTTGATGCGAGGATGTTGTAAGACAAAAGCCACTGGCATGGGCTTGTACATAAAAGCCTGTTTCCCAGCCTTGAATAATGATCTGTGCTGTTTTGCCTTGAATTCGTGAAAGCGACTCTAGCGTTTCAGAATCGAGCTTCACATAGGCATTGATTATTTTTTCAAGGGATTGAATCGTGAATGCAGTGATCAAAATTTATACCCTCGATGGATGGCCACAATACCTCCGCAGAGGTTATGGTAATCACAGTTTTCAAAACCTGCTGCTTGCATCATTTTTAGTAAAGTATTTTGCTCGGGATGCATACGAATCGATTCGGCGAGATAGCGGTAACTCTCTTCATCGCGGGCAATCCACTTCCCAAGAGCGGGCAATACCTTAAAAGAATAGGCATCGTATATTTTTTGCAATAGACCAGAGCTGGGTTGGGAGAATTCTAAAATTAACACACGGCCCCCTGGCTTTAAAACGGAAAACATGGCTTGAAGCGCCGCCTCTTTATTGGTCACATTCCTCAAACCAAATCCAATGATAATGCGATCAAAATAATGCTGAGGAAATGGGAGGCGTTCAGCGTCCACTTGCACAATGCGAAGATTGTGATGCAGGCCTTTATCTAATAATCGATTGCGGCCCACTTTTAGCATTTCATCATTAATATCGGCTAAGACCACGAGCCCAGACTCACCGACTGGGGGGCTGATGAGGGCAGAGAGATCTCCCGTGCCACCGGCTAAATCTAAGACGCGGTGCCCCGACCTAAGCGCCAGAGAGTCAATGGCAAAGCGTTTCCACAGGCGATGCAGGCCCAGTGACATCAGATCATTCATCAGATCATAGCTGGGCGCCACCGAGCGAAAGACTTCAGCTACTTTAGCCGCTTTGTCCTCCAGGGGCACACTTTGATAGCCAAAGTGAGTTGTTTGATCTTTGGGCTTGTTCATGCAGGCATCCTATTTTAAATGCGGGGGATAGGCTAGCTCCTTTGATAAGCTTTTTTTATGAAGGGCTTTAATACTTTAACGAAAGCCGCAGGGCTTGTTATGGGGGCAAGTCCAAATTTAGGGCATTTCAGGTTGAAACCGTAAGATTTCGATAGAAATAGAAGTGGCCTACAAAATATATCGACTTAAATCCTCATCCGAGACGATTTTAGCCAACTGCTTGTTCACATAGGCGGCAGTGATGGAAATGCTTTCTCCCCTGAGGCTGTTGGCTTCAAAGGAAATGCTTTCAAGCAGGCGCTCTAAAATGGTGTGTAAGCGACGCGCACCAATATTTTCAGATTGATTGTTCACCTGATAAGCAATTTCTGCGATGCGTTTGATACCACTGCTCACAAATTTTAAGGCTACGCCTTCGGTGTGCATGAGTGCGGTATATTGTTCAGTCAATGAGGCTTTGGGTTCTGTGAGAATGCGCACTAAATCTTCTGTTTTAAGTGCGTTGAGTTCAACTCGAATCGGAAAGCGACCTTGAAGCTCCGGAATTAAGTCAGAGGGTTTGGCTAGGTGAAAGGCGCCCGAGGCAATAAATAAAATATGATCGGTTTTAACCATGCCGTATTTGGTAAAAACAGTGCTGCCTTCTACTAAAGGCAATAAATCGCGTTGAACGCCCTCGCGCGATACTTCACCGCCACTCGTATTGCCGTGAGGGCGAACGATTTTGTCAATTTCATCTAAAAAGACAATGCCATTTTGCTCCACGTTTTCTAGGGCTTGGGCTTTAATCTCATCCTCATTAATCAATCGGCTGGCCTCTTCTTCTTGAAGGCGCTTTAAGGCCTCTTTGACTTTAAGGCGTTTGGATTTGCTGCGCTTGGCACTCATGTTTTCGACCATGTGCTGCAACTGACCTACGACTTCTTCCATGCCCGGAGGGCCCATAATTTCCATACCGATGGGGCTGGCCAGCAGCTCTATATCAATTTCTTTGTCATCCAGCGTGCCCTCGCGTAATTTTTGACGAAAAAGTTCGCGAGTGGCGGAGTGTTTGGGTGCGGTACTCTCTGTTTTAGATTCAGACGTTGAGGGTACGAGTGCATTCAATACTTTTTCTTCAGCGGCTTCTTTGGCTTTGTCTTTCACCTTTTGTGCGGCCTGCTCGCGCATCATTTTAATGGCGGTATCCAATAGATCACGAATAATGGATTCCACATCGCGCCCCACATAACCCACTTCTGTGAATTTAGTGGCTTCAACTTTAATAAAAGGTGCTTTTGCTAAGTGCGCTAATCGGCGTGCAATTTCAGTTTTACCCACACCGGTAGGTCCGATCATTAAAATATTTTTGGGTGTAATTTCGCGGCGTAATTCGGCAGGTAATTGCATGCGACGCCAACGATTGCGCAGAGCAATCGCCACCGCGCGTTTGGCTTCGGTTTGACCGATAATAAATTGATCTAAAGCACTCACAATATCTTTAGGCGTCATAATGTCTAAATTAGGCATGGGGGTTTTCCAAGGTTTAGGCTTTACTGTCGAGTTCTTCGATCGTGAAGTGATGGTTGGTGTAAATGCATAGGTCGGCGGCAATACCCAGGCTCTTTTTAACGATGTCTTTTGCGCTGAGTTTGCTGTTTTCTAACAAAGCGCGAGCAGCGGATTGAGCATAGGGACCGCCGGAGCCAATCGCCATTAAACTGTGCTCAGGTTCAATCACATCTCCGTTGCCGGTAATGATTAAGGAGCTCTTGCTGTCTGCGACGGCGAGCAGCGCCTCTAATCTTCTGAGCAGCTTGTCGGTACGCCAATCCTTGGCGAGCTCTACCGCCGCGCGCATTAAATTTCCCTGATGTTTTTCAAGCTTGGCCTCAAAGAGCTCGAATAGAGTAAAGGCATCCGCCGTTCCGCCGGCAAAGCCCGCAATCACCTGATTGTTATAGAGTCTGCGCACCTTACGGGCATTGCCCTTCATCCGGGTATTGCCCATTGTGACTTGCCCATCTCCTCCAATAACGACCTTCCCCTGACAACGTACGGATAGGATCGTGGTGCCTCTGAATTGTTCCATGGACTAAGCTCCTGGGGTGACGATAGGGTTGACCTAATGAAATGGGGGTAAGAATTGAGATTTCAAGTTTGAGTTTTAACCAAAAGGCTTTCAATTTGGTGCTCATGCAGGCGATCTTGGGCCGCTACTGAGCCTCCCCATTGGTTTGGGGACAGAGGAAGACACTGCTATCTCTTTGATTATAATAAGGGTGTGCTTTTGTGCGTGGGCTTGAAGCCAGTTTATTGACTTCATATAAATACGAAGTATAGTTTATGAAGCGTATAAGGACGAAGCGAATATTGGGGGTTAAATGAACATGATCAATCTATTTCCCCCGGGTATTGCGGAGGGCGAAGCTTTTTGTAATCGAAGCATCGAGCGCAAGCAGCTTAGGGACAACATTGCGAGCATTAGCCACACGGTTGTTATGGCGCCTCGCCGCTATGGTAAGTCGAGCCTCATTAATTGTGTAGTGAAAGAATTAGAGATTCCCTTTGTATGGGTTGATTTTTTATCAGCGGCCTCTCGAGAAGAGACAGCAGAAAAAATATTAAAAGCAGCTAAACAGTTGTTATTTGATTTGTCTCCAGAATTAAAAAAAATGCAATTGCAGGCCAAGAATTTTGTTAAATCGCTTTCCCCTGAGCTTACTTTAAATGCCTTGGGTCAGTCATTAACGCTCCATTTTAGTGAAAGCGCCTCTATTTCAATTGATGAAATACTGCTTCAACTAGATGATTGTGCGCAGCGCTTGGGGAAAAAGGCTGTTCTAGTGTTTGATGAATTTCAACAAATAAGTGAATTAAAGGATAGTACCTCTGTTGAGGCGCTGATTAGGCATGCAGTTGAAAGAAGCAAAGCCATCACTTATATATTTTCCGGCAGTAATCGGCATCTGCTCCTTGAAATGTTTGGTAAACGCTCAAGACCAT
>JAKFXE010000003.1 GCA_021731545.1 Coxiellaceae bacterium | reverse complement strand
ATGCGTGGGTGCTGGAGAAACCATTGAACTGGCCGCCACACACTTATTTAACTGCGGCATTAAGCGTCTCATTATTGCTAATCGCTCTTTAAAAAAAGCGGAAGTTTTGGCAAAACGCCACCAAGCTCAACTCATCCCACTGACTGAAATTCCTGCCTATTTAAAGGAGGCCGATTTAGTCATCACCGCCACCGGCAGCGAACTGCCCATCCTCGGCAAAGGCATGGTGGAAAGCGCTCTAAAGCAGCGGCGACACAAGCCCATTATGATGGCGGATTTAGCGGTACCGCGCGACATTGAGGCCGAGGTAGGAACACTGGAAGATGTTTATCTTTATAATATAGATGATCTACAGCGCGTCATTAGCCAAAATTTAAGTGCTCGCAGCAGCGCGGCCGAACATGCAGAATTGCTCATTAATGTACAAGCCAATCACTATATACAGCAATTACGCCTCTTAGATGCCAGCGACATGATCCAACAGTATCGCTCTCGCGTTGAAACACTGCGTGATCAAGAACTTACAAAAGCCCTCAAGCAGTTACAAAGCGCAGAGAATCCTCAAACGGTACTTGCCGCTTTAGCACACAACCTCAGCAATAAATTAATGCATCAACCCACGCTGACATTACGTGAAGCGGCCTATGAAGGCAATTTGGAATTATTGAATTTTTCTAAACAGTGCTTGGATATTGAGTTGTAAGACGGGCCTTGTGCCCACCCAGAAAATATTATGAAAGAATCTTTATTTAATAAACTCGCCACCTTAAGCCAACGCCATGAAGAATTGGCCGCGCTGATGAGTGATCCTGAGATAATCAATAATCAAAATCGTTTTCGCGATCTAGGCAAAGAATATGCGCAACTCGGTGAAATTGTGCAGTGCTTTGCCAAGTATCAAAAAAATGAAGCCGGGATACACTCCGCACAAGCCATGCTGTCCGAAGACGATGCGGAAATGAAAGAGCTTGCTACTCTTGAATTACACAGCCTACAAGAACAACGTGAAAAACTGGTTGAACAACTACAATTGCTTTTGCTTCCCAAAGACCCCCACGACTCCAGCAATGTTTTTTTAGAAATACGCGCGGCTGCAGGGGGTGATGAAGCCGCTATTTTCGCAGGCGATTTGTTTCGTATGTATGCACGCTATGCAGAGCGCCAAGGCTGGAAGCTGGAAATTATTTCAGAGCACGGGGGTGAGCATGGCGGCTTCAAGGAAGTTATTAGCCGCATTGTAGGGCAGGGCGCTTATTCTAAATTGAAATTTGAATCTGGTGCGCATCGAGTGCAGCGCATTCCGACGACAGAAGCACAGGGGCGCATTCATACCTCAACTTGTACGGTGGCCGTTATGCCGGAGGTGGATGAAATTGAATCGATCGCCATTAATCCGGCTGATTTGAAGATAGATACCTACCGCGCTTCGGGCGCGGGAGGCCAGCATGTGAATAAAACTGAATCGGCTATTCGTATCACCCATTTGCCTACAGGCATTGTGGTGGAGTGCCAAGATGAACGCTCTCAGCATAAAAATCGTGCGCGCGCGATGTCTTTATTACAATCCAAAATTCTCTCCGGTCAACAAGAAGCTCAACAACAAGAAACCGCTGAAACACGGCGCAGCTTGGTGGGCACCGGTGATCGATCCGAGCGCATACGCACCTATAATTTCCCACAAGGTCGAGTCACCGATCATCGCATTTCATTAACACTCTATAAATTAGATGCTGTTATAGAAGGTGATTTAGGCGATATCATCGAGCCCCTATTGCGCGAGCAACAAGCAGAACTTTTAGCCTCTATTGCTCATTAAGGCCCATACACTGTGAATATAAAAACGCTACTTCAGTTGAGCACACAACAACTCCATGCGGTATGCGATACTCCACGCCTTGAAGCCGAAGTTTTAATGGCTAAAGTATTAGGACTGAGTCGCAGCGAACTTTATACACACCCCCTGCAAGAGCTCAGTCTAGAACAAGAAAGACAATTCAAGGATTTTATTCAACGCCGCTTACATAAAGAACCTGTAGCCTATATTGTGGGTGAAAAAGAATTTTGGTCTCAGTCTTTAACCGTAACGCGAGATACACTGATTCCGCGCCCCGACACCGAAGCCTTAGTGGAGTGGGTATTAAAGCATTTTTCCGCATCCTGCGCTTTGAAAGTCGCTGACTTAGGAACAGGCTCAGGCGCTATCGCCTTAGCCTTAGCCAGTGAAAGACCACACTGGAAAATCACCGCAACCGATCGCTCAAGCGCAGCCTTAGCAGTTGCAAAACTCAATGCCGCACACTTAAAACTCAATACCCTTGTATTTATTCAAGGCGATTGGTGTAGCGCCCTTCAGCATTCAAGTTATGATCTTATTATCAGTAATCCTCCTTATATCGAAGCCAACGATTCTCACTTGCTGGAATTGCATTACGAGCCTCAAGACGCTTTAGTGGCTGAAGAAGGAGGGCTCGCGGATTTACAGAAAATTATTATCGATGCACACAATTATGTACGTCCAGGCGGCTATTTAGTGCTGGAGCACGGCTATACTCAAAGCAAAGCTGTACAGGCTCTATTAGAACAGCAAGCTTATAATTCCATCCAAACGCATCTTGATGTAAATCAACAACCGCGGTTTACAAGCGCACAGAAGCATGATTAATTGTAGCCACCCAAGAATTCGCAGGAAATAAATCATGATTAAACGACAAGCCGGGGTGAGTCTGCTGGAATTGTTATTGGTCATCAGCATTATGGCCAGCATTTTACTATTAACCACGCGCTATTTTGCCTTAAGCCGCTTACAGACGAAGGTGGCACAATCCGTTTCACAGATCCAAACACTCAGTGATGCCAGCTATCGCTGGTTAGGTGCACAAAAACAACTCTTATTTGATGGCAGCGGCACGCCCGGTGGAGTGGCCGTTAGTCTTGTGGAATTGCAAAATGCTCAGCTCGTGAATCCAGGAATAAACGATACCCAAGATGCCTGGGGTGGCAGCATCACCGTGCGTGCAGATTCGGAGGATGCCCATTATATACAAATCATTCTACCCAATGCCCCTGTAAAGGCCTGCAACTCTCTCAAACAACGTTTAGCCAGCTCAGCCCATACCCAAATCGCCGACTGTACTAGCAGCAGCGGTTATTATGCTTCGTTTTAGATGATTTAAGGTATCAGGCAGGTATCAGAGACACCTACCTGATCTTTTAAGATTTTGCTATATTACCTTGCTACCGGAACAGTACTTGTAGCACTTGTTGCTACCGATGCTCGAAGAACAAACTCTTCTGCTAACGTTTTAAGACGCTCATTAATATTGTCTTCTAAGCGAGAAGCTTGCATACTTTCTGGTGCTGCTGCACCACTAAAACTAAACAAGAAATCCACCTTTGGTTGAGCAATAAGATCAGCCACATATTGATCCAGTTTTTTGATATATCCAGATTGCATCATTCCATCACGCATCGATGGCTCCAAGACTCTTCCATACTCTACAATATTTGCCTGACTCAAGCCTTTTGGCATCAAAATATTTGCGGCCGTCAGCAATTTTGCTACTCGTATAGCATTGAATTCATCACCCATAAGTACAGCGTGATGCGCCCTCTGAGAGAGCAGGACTACTCTGTCAAGCTCTGATATCCCTGGCTTGCTCATATGAGCTGTATATCTAGCCAAATGCTTAGCCGAGCGATGCCTTACATAAGCAACGAAAGCCTCTAGCTTTGCCAACTGTTCAGGAGCTGCGTTCTGACCAGAGACAGCAACACATCTAGCCGCCTTAAATAGGTTTTTCAATGCCTCAGCTTCATGAGCCCTCACTACTCTGGGAATTGTGTTAAAAAACAAACCGAATCCAAGCTTTGTCAGGGAAAAAGCCCCAGCAACAGCTGATACGATTTTCACACCATGCAAGTTTTCTAAAAGTACTTCAACCTTTTGAGGCCGAGTTAAGTCTTTAGCTGCTATTATGGCGTCTAAATCTGCTTGTGTAGTTCGCATATATTCCTCTTAATGGTTATTAAAGTTTAATTTTCATGGCTCAACGGTAAAATTAGTAAGAACTCATGAAACCTAGATCCAGGATAACAAAGCCATATTAAGGAAATCTTAAATTAGAAAAATATTATGGTGTCAGGCAGGCCTCTGAAAGCCACTTTAACTCCATGTTTTTAAAAAGAATTTACAAGTGGGTATCATTATGTTGACTCCAATAAATTACCTTGATAGGCGTAATCATACGTAAAAGGGGCCTGTATTGAGCTAGCCTGTATTAGAAAAAGCCCTGCTAAAATCTACTGTGGTACCATGAAAGAAGAGAGATTTAATCCATGAAAATCGTTCTGGCCTCCACCAATCCCGACAAACTGAACGAAATACAGGCTCTGCTCACACCCTTGAAGTATGAGCTTGTTTTACAATCCGATTTAAATATTCCTGAGATTGAAGAAACGGGTTTAAGTTTTATTGAAAATGCGTTGTTGAAAGCCCGACATGCTGCAGAGTGTTCCCAACTTCCCGCCATTGCAGATGATTCTGGTCTTGTGGTGGAGTATCTACACGGAGCGCCGGGTATTTATTCCGCACGCTATGCGCCCTCCACCGTTGAGCGCAATCAAAAATTATTAAACGCCCTTGAAGGCGTGCCCGCGGCGCAGCGTGGGGCTCATTATTATTGTGCGGCAGTATGGATAAAGCATGCCCTGGATCCCAGCCCTCTGATAGGCTTAGGACGCTGGGAAGGTCGTATTTTAAGCTCCCCGCAAGGCACTCAGGGTTTTGGTTATGATCCGCTTTTTTATGTACCCACCCATCAGTGCAGCGCCGCGGAATTAGATCCCCGTGAAAAAAATCAAATCAGTCATCGAGCCCAGGCTTTTGCTGATTTAAGATATCAGCTAAGAGATTGACACCCACATTCCATTCAATCCGAAAATGAGTATACTGAGGACTCATACTGCAGCAGGGAGTGTCGCCGTGTATTCATTATTTCGATTCAGCTTAGTCCTCTTAACCCTTTGTTTTAGCAGCTTCGGCGGAGCCGCCCCCTTAAATCAGCACCTTGCCTATATTCCATCCAACACACAACAAAACAGGGCTCCCATACGACAAAGCCCCGCCTCCTTCAACACGCTTCACGTTTCAGGCCATGTGCGATTACAGCTCGTCACCAGCGCCGAGCCTTTTGTGGAGCTGCTCGATCCTGCTCTACAAAAGAAAGTCAGCATTCAATCCAAAAACGGCACTCTGTATATCCATGGTTCAGGGGGCGCACCCTTTCAGGTAGGCGCACCGCAACTGGATCAGTTAATCACTCAGGGTCCATCCCTGATTGAGGGGCAAATTTTCAGTCAAGGTCTGAGCATTCAAAGTGAGGGCACGAGCCAAATTAAATTGACGGGAATGGTGAATCTCCAGCACTTAAGCAGTTCGGGTCAGAGTAAAGTGATGCTGTATTGGGTGAATAGCCCCACTCTAGCGCTGGCCGCTCGCAACAGCAGCTTGGTGGAATTGGCCGGAGTGGTGGGTGTTTTGCATGCCTCTTTAAGCAATAACGCACAACTTAAGGCTCAGTATTTACGTGCTCAAGAGGCGGTGGTGCAAGCTCAAGACCATGCCTATGCCGGAGTTTTAGCGATTCAGGCTCTGCGCGCCTTTGCCATTGAAGAGAGCAATATCTTCTATTTCAAGTACCCACGCTATCTTAATGACTACAGTCAGAACTCAGGGAATGTGTTGCAAGTGGCCTGGAGGCCTTGATTCTAAGCCTTTTACGAAAACTAATTGACCCAAACCTCAACTCGGCTATTGGCTCCGGCACCTTCAGGGGTCGCATTGCTCGCAACCCGACCACTTGCGCCCATGGCCTTAATGCTCGTATGCGCTAAGGGAACGCCATCATTCCATAAAATAGCGGCAATCGCCTCGGCTTGATTGAGTGAACGGGTGTATTGATCTTGCAAGGTGCCAATATCGTCTGTGTAACCCATCACCTGAATCGGCGCATTTTTATAACGCGCGATGAGTTTGGCCAAATTCATCAGAGCCGGTTCTTGGCCGGGAAGCACCTGAATACTTTTCACCTTAAAGAAAGTATCGGTGGGAATAATAATGCGCAGGCGGCTGCCTTGCCCGATCACTTGCATCCCAGAAGCTTCCAGTTGCGCCAATTGCCCCGAAGGTATTGTAGCGCGTTGATGGGTTTGGCAAGCACTCAATCCCACACAAAGCGCTGCGATAATAATTAAGCGTGATAACAATTTCATAGCCAGTTCCTTTTGGTTAATGCAAAGCTTCCTGTGTCGCTGGCGCGGGCCCATCGACAGAAATAATACCATTAAATGTAATCTTTTTCCGTCCTGTTGGCTGATGAATTAAAACGCCTTCATCATCAATCCCCAAGACCTGAATATCCGGCGGCAAACGCGCACCCACCACCACCATTTGATACTGCCCATTTTGCACCAAGGTCGCTGTCCAATGCCCCTCCTGCTGGGCCACATAAACGAGAGCCAAACCCAGTTCGGGGGCATGGGTGGTCACAGAAAGTGCGCTGGGCGATAGCTCTGTTGCTCCACCCATATTCGTTCTAGCAATTTGCATTTTGGCATTAGCGATCGCCACCTCTTCTTCCAAAAGCTGTCGCTGCATTTTAGCCATCTCGTATTGATTGGCCAGCTGGAGATATTGTGTTCGCGAAGGAAAGTTCATCGATTTAATCAATTCGGGTGGCAAATTTTCAGCCTTAGGGATTTGGGCCGCAGGCGGAATGTGAACAGGCTCCATGGGTTTTAAGGGCGCATTCGCCGGCGTTGGATTGGAACTCATGGGATTGCTATTATGAACCACCTGACTTGAAAAATCGTCGCGCAGCAATTCATAGACCTGCCAACCCAAAAAGAGTAAAACTCCAATGGTTAAGACTAAGATCCCCTTTTGTTTTCGATCCATAGCCATATTGAACCTATTATTGGGCATTACCCCAAACGGACAATTGAATGCTGCCTGAAAGCAAACCATTATGCATCGCAAAGCTCAGCGTTGACAATGAAATTGGCAAGCCCTCTAATTCTTCCCCCAATAACAACAAGAGCTGGCCTGAAGCCTGATTTAACTGAATCGTTATTTGCGTTTCTTGAGCACTACCACGCGGCTGTGTATTGCCCAAATTAACACTTTGTTTGGGTAAAATATGGCGCAAGCGATCTAGTACCGCTTTCACCATATCGGGATTACTGTAGACCACCGTAGGGCTGGCCCTATTTTTCAAATAGCTGTTCATATACAAGCGTGCGCCCTGAGCATTCAGCTGCACAGTGAAATGATGTTGGGCCGCCCAGCGATCCAAAGACACCAGGCTGCCTCCCTGTGAATTCATCTGTATCTGATATTGCGCGCCATTGTAACTGATCAGACTGACATTCCAGGCGGGCACAAAATTAAGCTGATGCGTTAATAAGGCGAGCTCTTGGACTATTTGACTGGGCGCAGGGGTGCTGAGTGCTTTGTAATACTCTTGATAGGGATAGACTTTAGGCAGCTCTACCGGCTTAACTACAGGGATCAAGGATTTGACTCGAGAATGATGCACCATGATGGCCGCGAAGATCACCACAACTAAAACCAAGCCCAGACCCCAGGCCACCGGCGATTGGCGCGTTAATTGCGCCGCCTTTAACGCCAGTGCAATCGGCTGCAAACGAAAATCATCATGGGCCACCAAGCGTGGAAATAGCGCTTCTTCTAAAACTGCAAACGATAAAACACTCGCGGAAGGCAAATTAAATTTACCCGATTCTGGGTGCTCGCTAAAGGGCAGGTTTTTTCCATAAATAAAGACATGGTAGGGCTCAGCACTCACAGCGGCAGAAGCCAGCTCTTGCTGCAGTTGCTCCAGGGAAATTTTAGCATCCAAATACACACTGTGATCGCGCACAATGACCAGCAAGACATGATCATCCGCCAAAGCTTCACAGAAAATAAGATTTTGCAGGCGACCAAAATGCTGATAAACCGTTTCTCCCAACAGATAACCAGGCTCTTTGGAAAAAACTCCTTCAAATTGATCTGCGGCTTTTTTAAATAGACGAACAAACTGTCCATGCTGTTGTGAGAGCGACTGCACTTTCGGGATCAATATTGATTTTTTGGCAAAGTGAATGAGTTCACGATACGGTTGCAGCACAAACTGAAGACCATCACTGCGCGCAATCAGTGGCATTAGCGATCGCTCTTTATAATCGTCGGGGTAATGAGTACGAGGGTTTCTACATTGGTGGATTGGGATCCTCGCGCCCCTAAAGCTGGCGTGCCGTAAAAATCATCCTGTCGAGTTTCATCTCGCAGCCGCTTGTATCCTGCAATAATCAAAGTAGAACCTGAATGAATTCGACTGCGCTGATTAAATATTTTCTGCGCCAAGGTCGGTGTTTGAATAGCCTGATAACTCGAGCTCGGGCTGGTTTCAGTGCCCGCGGGTGCTGAACTTTGTTGCGCCATGCTCACCAAATTAGCGATGGTGCTACTGATCTGTAAGTACACGGTTTCATCTTGAATCTTGGGCAGCAAATATAGGGTAAAACCATCGGTCACCGTTCCAGGATTTAAAGCGGTTTGCGATTGGTCTTGCGTTAAGGTCGTGCTCACGCTTTGCAAATAGCCAGTATCTTGGGTAATGCGAATAGAAGCCATTTGATTGTTCATGGTCACGACCGTAGGTCGCGTTACCACGCGAATGCGCCCTTGTTCACTTAAAGCCTGCAAAATAGCGGCGCTCGATTGGCCAATGGATAAAGTAGAAATTCCGCTGCTGGAGCTGTCCACATTCGCCGCCGTCGCTTCAGCCGCGGTGAGCGCATATTTAATTTTTAGGGCTTCGCCCACCAATTGCCAATTCACACCAAAATTAAAGGAATTATCCAATTCAATTTCGATGACCTGAACAGCGATCTGCACTTGTTGATTCAGCACTTTATTGAGTTCTGCAATAAAGGCCGCCATCGCCTCCACATTACCCGGATAGTCAGAAACCGTCACCGTAGTGGTCGCTTCAGACACCACCACTTTACCCTTGGGTGATTTCAATTGCTCTAAGGTATCGCGCAGATCTTTCCAAACCGAGAGCTCGCCTTGCAAGCGACTAAATTGATCATCTTGCAGCGCGTTTAAATTAGAGGAAGAGCCGGTACTGCCGCTGCCGGGGGTTGAGCTTGAGCCACCGCCCCCACCGCTTTGACTTTGACCCACAGAATAGGCTGTTGTACCCGGCATAAAAGAAATATTAAAGGTTCGAGTTTCAAAAGCAGACCAGGCTAATTGCGCATCGTGTACTTTGTAGCTGTAGCCTGTTTTGGCCGCCAACAAATCGAGCGCACCTTTTACCGTGCCGCTGTAATTTAAGCTCAAGAGCGAATCCGCATTAACGCCCGCACCATAACTCGGCACTATTGATTCACTGCCCAAGGCTTGGCTGACCAATAATTGAAAGGGCATGTTCTTAGCATGCAAGCTGATGGGTTTTTGATACCAGATGGGCGTATTCAGCTCCGTCGGTTTAGTGCTCACATAAAAACCTGGGTCTTCTCTGACAATAGGATTGTTTTTCTCGGCTGCCTTTTCTCGGCGTATTTGCTCCATCGTTTGATCGACATTTAATTGTGATTGATTATACAGACTGGGGCGGCAGGCGCTGAGCAATAAAACCAGTAAAACACCGAGCACCCAAAAATAAGAGCGCGACTTCATGAGGGCGTCCTCGAGGTGATCACTAGCACATGATTGCCGCGATAGAAAATGGCTTGTAAGGGATAGTGTTGCAAAACCTTTTCCAACAGCGCATGGAAATTTGAAGCGCTAATGTTTACCGTGCCCGTCCATTCATAATCGTTGGACACATCCCACACCACTTGGCTCCAACCATATTGTTTAGCCAAATTTCGAATGTCGTCCTGCAAGGATCCTTGCTCCATCACCGCACTGATTTGAAAATGGGTGGGGATGGGTGTTAGGGTTTTTTGAATTCGCTGAGGGGCAGGCCTCATTGGGGCAGGCTGCACTGTATTGGCATGCATGGTTGGGGAGGGTAGTTGAACAGCCGCATAGGCCTGCGGCGCTATGAGCACGCTAACCATCAACACCATTGAACCCAGGGATGCTCGCATTCCAACACTCGTTGTTAATAGTGAATCACCGTGCTTTGCTCATCCCTGAAAAAGCGTCCCAGTATAAATCATAATGGCTAAATCGGGGTATTGTTTTTCAAGGGTGGGGGCAGGCAAGCACACACGGAGTGCCCTCACGGCAAATCTTACGTAAGGGCGGGCCTCGTGTCTGCCTAAAAACAAAAGCGGGCGCACACAAGGAGCGCCCCCTACAAAAGCATCCCAGCTTGCATTGTAGGCCGCCCCTATCCCATCCGCGGATGCACAGGAGCGGGAGCAGTACGTTCCTTCTTTTTTTCCTTTAGCTGCGCTGCCGCAGCCCGGGTGGTCGCTGTAGCCAGCGGATTATCTCTTACCACTTCGGGGACGCTTTTTTTCTCTTCCTCCTGTTGCACACGCACGGTGTTCAATGGATTGTTTATCGTCACAGCTCTTTGAGTGGCTAAGGCCCTATTCACGGGATTGTTTATTGAAACGTCAACCGTTTTTGTTCTAGCTAGACTCCATAAACGCCTGAACCATTTTCCCCACGTCGATGTCCCCGATTTGCTTGTTACTGGGGGGACTCCAGTGTTCCGATACCTGCTGGGGGCCCAACCCTTAACAGCATTCAACGAATGCTGGATTGGAACAAGCTTTCGATCCGAAGGAGTAAGATCAATTATTGCCGCTTTAGAAGACACTGCCGGCTGTAAAACAAACAATTGCCTGCTTGCACCAGAATTCGGCGTAGTGCCTGCGCGAGGCAACTGACCTCGCTGATGCGGTGGCAGTACTGGTGGTACAGTGCCAACACTCCCATACCGAGTGCCTCCTCCTGCTTCAAACAAGCTGCTATTTTCATTAGTCTCTAACACGGTCGAGTCTGTGACGACTATACTCGGAACAAGTTCTCCTAAAGCCGTATTTTTTATCTTAACAAAGTCGGAGCCCTGATTTTTAAGTGCAAAAGTATCCCGCAGTGTTTCAAAAGCCGTTTCAATTTTTTCAGATAACTCCATTTCGGCTGCTGACAACAAACTCGCTGCCACCAAAGTTTCGCGCAATCGCTGAGCACACTCAGCTTTCTTAGTTTCCTCCACGGTCTTTGAAGATGAATAAACGGCTGCATACTCCGCTCGCAACACCGCCACCGTTAATGGGCCCAGCGCAACATCTGGAACCGTTGATGGGTCCAGCGCAACATCCTGAGCTAAAATGCGCAAAATCGCGCGAGCAGCATTTAAATCCTGTGCAGCACCTCTCAAACAGCCGAGCAATTTAATGTGTATAAGCGCCGCTAATTTCACTAAAGCTAACGCTTCGGAGATTTGAAAACTGTGTTCAGCCTCCCGAAGCAAAGCATTTAAAGGCTCTTTCAATAAAGCTTTGTTAACTTCCTTTTGCTCCAACCAAGCCAAGAGGCTGATGCGTTCTTTAAAACCCAAAACAGCGTATCCCATAATTTCAAAGGCCAACTGTTGATGAAAGACTTCGCCCTTTAATAAAGTATGTATCACAGCACACTGTTCCTCTATCGTCGCTGCTTTCAACAGATCGATATCCTCGTGACGCGCCTGAATCAATTGAGTCAGGCCCTCGCAAGGGTTGCGAGTGTCCTCTTGTGCCCTGGTATCGGTCACGACTAGCGTAGTCCGCCCGCTCTCCCACTGCGTCCAATGCTGGAAAAGTGCTGTAAAAAGCTGGCGCAGAATGTGTCCCTCGCTTTCTTGCACTTTTTCTAAAATATAACGCAGCACTCGCAGGCGCTGCTGGATATTCGCCTTGGTTTGTCCGCGGGGAGAATCAAATTCCTGACGCACCACACACATTAATAAATAGGGCCAGTGGGTATAATTCGCAGGATCAAAATCCACGTGTGATCTAACAGCAGGAGGCGCGGGCCTGGGTCTATTTCTTTCTGCTTCAAGCTTTTTAAGTCGTGTTTCATGATTATTTAGATTTTCTTGTAGGGCATGGTGATGCGCATATAAATTTCCTACGGCGTCTTGTAATTCTCCGATTAGCCTTGGCAATAAATTATTCAAGTCTGCGACTAATGTGCGAATTGCCGTTTCTAAGGCCTGGTCATTGCTGTGAAGCCGATCTAATTGTTGATTAAGCGCGGCAACCAAGTCTGCAAAGAGTGTATTTAAGTCCCCTATTAAATGAGAATAACGACCCTCTATTTCAGTCAATAACTCAATTCGCAGTCTGCCTAGCTGCTGATTTGTATAAGCCGGAATCTCTGCTAAGGCTGCGTGCAATTGCGATAGATAGCCTGTTATTGTCTGTAAGCTAGTGCCATGGTTTGCAATAAAACCTTGAAGAAACTGAAGCAATCCATTAATAGCTTTGGCGCTCTGATCAGCATAATTTTCTAATCTCTCAACCCGCGGCCTTAAATCAGACAAAGCCGCAAGCTCTGTTTTAAAACGCTCCAGCTCTGCATGAAAAGCCTGAAAGCCTTGCTCTGTAGTGCGGATATGGTTTTGGAGCTCTTGACTCAAGTCATCGCATCGTCCGGATAAATAATCCAGGCGCTCTTCTCCGTCAAAAGGACGGCCTTGTTGTAAATTATTATAGGCAACTTCAAGGGCGTCTTTCTTTTCCTTATTCTGGCTATAAAATTGATTAAGTAAAAGCTTAAGCGCGCCCCTTGCGGCTCTGCTGTTTTTTTCCAAAATTGCAGCAAACTGGTTGTTAAGATCACCTCCAACTGTTCTCAATTTTGAAATCAACTCTTCAACAGAAACACCTTCTTTAGCAATCAATCTTTCTAAATCCTTATACCAAGGTGAAGTATCGCGTCCCTCTATCATCCCCCTGCCCATCACACTGGCGCTGGTACCCTCCTCCACCTTTGCCATCACACCCCCTTTAGGAACAACCCTACCGGCTGCAGTGGACTTAAAGGTATCTGTTGGGTGTGTGCCTGAAACATGAGCACCGGGGGGAATCTGGAGAGAAAGAGGTTTAATCTTCAATGCATCTAAATGAGTTTGTAATGCAGCAGTCGCTGTTAAGATGGCAGAAAAATTGGGCGCCTCCGGCAATGCTAAAGTTAACTCACCCTCAATAGGTGTTTCTGTGGATTTAGCCTCTCCTGTTTCAGCCGCTCTGGGGCGCAACGTAAAAGGCCCTAAATGTCCTTCTTTTAACTCTATAGCAGCGCTCAAAGGAGAATAGGGGCTTAACTTTAATTCAGGTAAAGGTGAATGGCTTTCTTTATTTTCTTCACTCTCAGAAACCGTTGGCAACACGCGAACACTCACCTGCTCAGGCCCTGTTAGGGCCATTGACTCAGATGCCCCACCTCGAGCAGCCGCTGGTATTTTGAGAACCACCGACTGGATAATATTGACGACGAGGCGAATCATCGCATCATAGCGCTGATCGTGTTCTCCGCGCATGCGCTGAGCTACATCCACAAAGGGCGTTTTGAAAATATTTGCATCTCGCTGTCCGCGACGGGCTTCGAGTGAGAGCTTTAACCACGAAATATGATGGCGAAAAGCATTGAGGCGCCCGTTAGCCTGTATTCTATTCAGCCGAGAGAAAGCTTGATCGATGGTTTCAGAAGGAGTCTTTGCTAAGACATCCGCCGATAAAAAGGGAAACATTTTAACAATAGCCTCTTTCCGTTCATAGCGCCGCGGATCAGAAGGCCTTTCTTTAAAATAAGCCTTCGTTCTATAAAAACAGAATCCCCATAAAAATATCGCCAAAAAAACTCCAATAAACGCACTCGCTATTTGAGCACTTAATTGTGTGGCGTTTCGGTTCTTAGGATCATCTGGATTAAAATCGGGACTCACTTGAGCGATAAAATTATACAGAAGCACTACAAACCACCCTGTATTACTGCCTATTTTAAAATAAGAAAGCCCAAAAATAAGTGGGACTAGCATTGTTCCCCAAAAAGCATAATAGCTGGGATGAAGTGCCAATCGTTCACGCCATACACTCAAAGGCAGGCTCGCAATATTCGAATAGAGGTGAGACGCCTCCTCTTCCGAAGAGACTTCATGAATGGAGGGCGGATAAGGGGGCGAGGGAGATAATGGCTGTCTTTGCTCATCCACAACTGGTGTTCTCATGCTGCATTACCCCACAAAAATAAATTAAAAAAGACCCGAGCTGAGGGTCATACTATCGTTCTTTTTTTTGATTTGTCTATGGAATTAAAATGGATTTTGAACTGTAGCCCGACC
>JAKFXE010000121.1 GCA_021731545.1 Coxiellaceae bacterium | reverse complement strand
AATCTATGAGCCTTTTCTCGATAAATGGAAATGTCTTTTTTTTAAGCCTGGATTCCTTTGTTTTTAGTAGTAATATTTTGTAGGCGCGAATTTGACAAGAAGTTTCACCTACGTGCGCATCAAATCTATTGAGCTGATTTGTTTCAAAATGCCTCCATGCCAGATACATATCTTCGACAAAATACTGCATTAAGCAAAGATATCGAAGCCTGTCATTCACACTCTTTAGTGTGATGGTTCCATCTTGCGACAACAAGTCTAAGTTACTGTAGAGGGTCATTAAAATTCCTTTTTGGCATTTGTATTAAGCGGTTGAACGCCTGATAGTCTGCCACAGTTTGTGACAGTTTGTAAGCCATCGCTCACGCCGTAAATCTACGATGGATTACGCTGATTAATTTTTATACTGGGCTTTAAGGTGATTGCATAAAAGTTTTGCATCAGCCGAGCAAAAAGAGCAGAAGCGGAGTGGATTTTATGGGCTATAAATGAGTGTCAAAAAGATGGGTTCAACACAGCCATAAGATTAAATGTTTTGTAGAGTAGGCCTTGCGCCCACTCAAAAACAAAAGCAGGCACGCACAAGGAGTGCCCCTACAAAAAAAAATCAACATTCCATCTTCTGTAGGGCCAATGGCTGCAGCACATCCTTGTGCTTTGCCCCTCGAGGACTCGGGGTCATCGGCAAAGCCGATGGGTTGAATGTGCCATCCTGCACATTCGATCACGAATTGGCCCCACGGTTTTTGGGTGGACACAAGATCTATTCCAAGCGCCAGAGGCATCCGCAGGATTTCATAACGGTATTGCATTCGCCACTGCCTCTATCTACATTGAAGGGATGCACAATCCAATTCCTTTTACAGTATCACTCACGATTGGCCAAGAACGCTTTCAGGTTCATTCTTTTAAAGGCTATGAATCTGTATCACATTCCTTTAGCTGGAGAATCTTCGTGTTGAGTGAGCAGCCGATTCAAGCAGCAGAACGGCTGATAGGACAAAACGCCACACTGAGCCTTTCACATCAAGAGGCTCAAAACCCCCGTTATTTTAATGGTTTTGTGTGTACCCTAAAAAATTCACTCTTTCCCAATACACAAGGATTGTTTGAGCTCAAATTAAATCTCGTCAGCTGGATGAATCTGCTGAATCTCACACACAATAGTCGAATTTTTCAAAATCTTTCTGTCTTGAGTATTTTAAAAGAGCTCTTGAAAGAACATCCTCTGTTTTTTTACGACAGCACTTTGCTTCAAAAACACTACGCAACGATTCCCTATTGTGTGCAATATCAAGAAAGCGATACTGGCTTTATAAAACGCCTCTTGGCTGGGGCGGGAATTGTGTATTATTTCAAACACGAACTGGGTAAACATACTTTAATCTTAATCGATCATCCCAGCGGCTACACATCTCATGCTAAGGCTGAGCTTCGCACACAGAGCTGGGAGACTTGCCACTCTTCATTCGGCACTTCAATTAAAGCACACAGTGCGCATTTAGACTGTGCGCCCGGGCTTTTTTTTCAACAAGACCGCTCCTATGTAATCACTCAAGTTATTCACTTTGCCGAAAATCAAAGCCACCAGACTCAATCCCGCACCCCTCTATCAAGCCACAATCCATGCTATCGCAATCGTGTTTGGGCTAGGGCAGCCGATCAATTGTATCGGCCTCGCCTAAGGTCTAAACCTAGGGTCGCTGGATTGCAATCTGCTTGGGTCTATGGCCCTCTTCCGCAGACCGTACACAGCTCTGATCACGCCAGCATTCAATTACAGTATCCCTGGAATAACCGCAAGGAAGAGCCGATACACTGGGTGCGCAGTCTTCAAAAAATGGCAGGAAATCACAAAGCCTGGCATTGTCTGCCCCGCACTGGAACCGAGGTTTTAGTCAGTTTTCAAGAAGGGGATCCAGAATCTCCTCTCATTTGTGCAAACTGCACCCATGCCGATCAACCCCCGCTCTTTAACTCCCCCGAAGCGCTGTGGAAGCTGGGCTTTAAAAGCCAGAACTCCAGCGAGCTCAGCTTTGACCATCAGCCGGGCGCCGAAAAGATCCGCCTATATGCCCAACAAGACTTAATACACAGCATACAGGGGGAGCAAAACCTGCAGATTCAGCAACACTATTCACTCAAGGTAGGCCAAGATTTCAATCTAAGTGCCGAGGAGTGCTATCAACTCAAGGCTCAAGACATCGAAGTTAAGGCGGGGGAAAGCACGATAAGCCTTAAGGCCGACAGCATCCAGATTCAAGGGGTGAAGGTGCGCTTAAATTGAACAAAATCTGACATGGGCTTGAGACATTAGCCCTAGCCCCCGGAGGGGCTCTTCAGTATTCTGTACGTCCGAGGACAAAGACTCGGAGCGCGCGGCACAACGCTAGGAGGCGCGAGACTTTCAAGGAGCGAGCTTTTTAAAACTTAGCTCAACGAAAATGCTGCGAGCTTTGTCCATCATCCAGATTGCATTCCCCCCTGAAACCCATTAACATGACCCCCCTTAAGAAGCTTAAGGTAGCTCCTAGAGCCCCATAAACCAACTTTAGTAAAGGTGATTGTTCTCTTATGCCCAGTATCGATATTCAAGAAAATGCCTCCTTTGACGTGGCCATGCGTCGATTCAAACGCTCCTGTGAAAAAGCCGGTATACCCGCCAAGCTTCGTCAGATTGAGTACTTTGAAAAACCCACCACAAAGCGCAAGCGCAAGAAGGCTGCTGCCGTTAAGCGTTATGCTAAAAAACTGCAAAAAGAACAAGAAACCCTAGAGCGCGATCGAGTTCGCCACTAAAGGTCCCCTTATGTCGGAAAGCCTCAAAGCTAAAATTCATGCGGATATGATCACCGCGATGAAAGCCAAGGATTCCTTTCGCCTCGGCACCATTCGAATGCTACAGGCTGCCATTAAACAACGCGAAGTGGATGAGCGCATCGAATTAAGCGATGCTGATGTTATTAACATCCTCAATAAAATGATTAAACAACGCCAAGAATCTGCCAAAGTCTTTAGCGATGCGAACCGAACTGAGCTGGCCGATAAAGAAAATGCTGAAATAGCACTCCTCCAGGAGTATATGCCTCAAGCCTTAAGCGAAACTGAAGTCGATCAACTGATCCAAACAGCCCTCACAAAAACAGGGGCCAGCAGCATGAAAGACATGGCTAAAGTAATGGCCGCGCTCAAAGACTCCTTGCAAGGTCGAGCCGATATGGGTCTAGTGAGCGCCAAAATCAAAGCTAGATTAAATTAAATACATTTTTTACATCCAACCGTCCGCACTAAGCCTCCTTAGAGAAATACCATGACTATTCACTATCTTGAATTTCTAGCCAGCGCCAAAGAAGCTGAGAGCGCATGTCCCGACACAGATTCTGAAAAAAAAATATTAGCCGGCATTCGTGCTATGTTAGATCAATATACCCAGCCCTCTTGGTGGAGTACCCGAGAATTTTTAACGGAAGTACGTGCTGTACGATCCAGCTCTTTTGAGTTTATCGCTAACGATCTTTTTCAAATCAGCAATCAACTGAGCTTTTCTAACCGCATTAAAGGGGGCGACTTAGAACACCTGCTGACAGCTGTTTATGCCTATTTAAAAGAAAAAAAGAAGCCCGTTGGCCTGTTAGACAACATCACGGTATCTGTACTTCAAGGATGTGATCGAAAATCTCTATGCACTGCATTAAAAAATCTGATCAATCCCAGCAATCAACTTATTCAAAGCAAAGATGAGCTCTACAGAATCCATGCAGCTTACCTAGAGGGTGATGCTGCGAAAATGGAATGTATTTTGATGGTCTATACCCAAGGCCCCGCTCGAAGCCTAGGGCCCTGGGTTCAATCACTTTTAGATAAACACAAAAAAGAAGATGGATCTCTCGAGGCAGGATCTGTTTTGAACGAAATTACTGAGCGTTATCACACTAAAAACGACTTCACCCCCCAAGGTGATTTTGAAAATGCCCTGGCCGCCATTTACTCAATCCTTAGTGAAGATTTAAAAAGTAAAATAGCCTCTGTTCATATTACTCTGAGCAATAACACTCGAGCTGCACTAGCCGAGCATTTCCCTTCCAGGCCTCTGCCTAGCTCTCTTCCCAGTACACACACACTCCGCAGAGGCAGCAGTACCGTCTCTCACACAGCATCCCCCCTGGCACTTTTTACAGGACTCACTACTCCACCTCTCCAAGAAAGTACTCTCGGCAGAATGACTAGCGGCGAAACCTCCTCTCGTCGAGGCAGTATGCCACCCACTTTTCAAAATACTTTTTAAATTCTGATTTCCTTTGCGCCTTTCTTGGCATACTATTTAGCTTGCCAATTCAGTTCATTTTACCTGCCTTTCACAGGAGAACAGTATGCGAAGAACTCCCAGCGCAAAAGTATCTACTGAGAAAGCACTTTCGGACACACGACCGCTGTGTGAACAAAATTTATCTTCCGTAACAAATATCCACAATGATTTGATCAAAGGCCGCTCCGCCAGACACAGGGATCTTTTCATTCTTACTGACAGCCAGCACAGGCTCTATGCAAAAAACACGGCCGGATATTTAGTCACGAAAGTTATTATTTTATTAAGTTTGTATGCGGCCAATGCGGATCACATTTTAGCTTCGGAAATAAAATCTTTATTAAATCGAATTAAAATAGCGGCAGCCCCTAGAAACGGTACCATCAATTTAATTGCATTACTTGAGATGATCCAAGAAACATTAAACAAAATAATGGACAATAGCGCCTCCCTCATCACTGCCAATGGAGGGCTGGCACACTTGATTTTTGCTATTTTTAGTCTCTACCAGGGGTATGATGCGCTCACAAGCTCGGAGTCCCTGCAGCCCCAGTTTAAAGAAAAAATTATGCGGTGCTTTAATGAGCTTGCCGAGCGGCGCTTGTCCATACTGCCAGACTTTCCCCCCATTTCTTTAAAAAAATTAAGCCATCACGGGATGATTCACCTCCCCAATACTCGTTATGGAAAATACATAGCGGCTGCTTGCTCTGCTGAACTTAGCATTGATTGTGCTATACGTGTGCTGGAATGTTATGCTGCACGCTCTCGCTTGGCTCGCTTTTGGGGCGTGGAATTTTCGGTACCCACCCACAGAACACATCGCGAAACAGTAGAAGCCTGGCTAGAAAAATTAAAAAATGGTCAGTGCAGCCTTGAAAGCATATTGAGCGAATTTTCTAAACTCCCTACCACGCCGGACTCGGATACTGAACATGCGAAAACTGCCCTGTATGCCCTATTAAGGGTAAAAGAAGAAGAAACCACGCAAAAGATTAAAAATATTTTCGATCATCTTATTGATAAGCTTCCAATTCCCGAAAAAGGTACATTTTCAAGACAATGGGTAAAGAATTTTCTGAAAGAACATCCAGGATATGATGAAAAGCTGGCACTCCTCAAAGCGATAATTGAACGAGCCCAAGCGGAGTTTTCTAAATTTACCCCCGAAGAAGAAGCAAAGCACCGACAGATTATCCAGGAAATTAAGCAGGAGCGCACGCAAGCTGAAGATTACATCCCTCTTTTACTTCAAAACAATCCGCAAGGATTAGCCAAACATCTTGAAAAAGCTACTGTACAATTGGGTTTATCAAAAGAATATCAACGGCTGGACTCTTTTTATGCTGACCACATCGTTAACACGTTCTCTTCGGGATTAAAAACGGATCTTCTGCCCTTTGATGAACAAAACTGGGAAGAAAGAGAGACTTCCATGGGCAGTGAGGAAGAAAATGGTGATTCATCCCTCCCGTCGAGCCCCCCCAGCACAGACAAACTGCCTAATGGATCTCCCTCCACGTTGAGCACCAATGTTGTTATACAGGCATCAAGCCGCAAAACTTCCAATACCACTGGAATTCTCTCCACAGTAAGTGCGTTTTTCAGCAAAAGGCCAAGCTCCGACCTGCCCGCGCAAGCACGCGCTACACCTTGTCAAAAGCTATGAATCTTAGTTTCTAGTTTCCAGCGCCTGCCCTCTTGCGTAGAATGAGTGCCCATGAGCGGACGCATCCCCCAACAGTTTATCCAAGACCTAGTAGCCCGAAGCGATCTGGTTGAGACGGTCCAGGCACGTATTGCTCTAACACGTCGCGGTCAGAACTATTTGGCCTGTTGCCCTTTTCATAATGAAAAAACCCCCTCTTTTACGGTAAGTCAAGACAAGCAGTTCTACTATTGTTTTGGTTGTGGCGCGCACGGCAACATTATTCGTTTTTTGATGGACTATGATCGCGCTGATTTCATCGACGTCATTCACGACTTAGCAGCACGTGCAGGTGTTAGTATTCCTGAATCCGCCGATCACAAACAAACGACCTCTTATGCTGAATTGTATCCCAGCCTTGAACGCGCCACGGAATACTATGAACAGGAGTTGCGTCAATCCCAAGAGGCGATTACTTATTTAAAACAACGCGGATTGGACGGAAAAACAGCTAAAAGATTCCGAATAGGTTTTGCAAGCCCTCGTTGGGATGGGTTGATGCAATACAGCCAGAACAATTTAACACTACGAACTTATCTGGCTCAAAATGGTTTACTCGTTCAAAAAGAAAGAAGTGAACATTATTATGATCGCTTCCGAAATCGTATTATGTTTCCCATTCGTGATGTGCGCGGACGCGTCATTGCCTTCGGAGGACGAACACTGGAAAACGATCCTGCTAAATATTTGAATTCACCTGAAACCCCCATTTTTCACAAGGGAAATGAACTCTATGGATTGTACGAAGCCCGTCAAGCCCATCAACGCTTAGATCGCGTTTTAATTGTAGAGGGCTATATGGATGTGGTGTCCTTAAGTCAACACGGTATTCACTATGCGGTAGCCACCTTAGGAACTGCCACTAGTGCCAAACATATTCAGAAATTATTGCGCTACACACCCGAACTTATTTTTTGTTTCGATGGGGATCGTGCCGGTCGACAAGCCGCTTGGCGCGCACTGACAGTCGCCCTACCCTTGATGAATGACGGGGTCGAGGCACGCTTTATGTTTTTACCCGAACAAGAAGATCCCGACAGCTTGATACAAAAAATAGGGAAAGCCCGTTTTGAAACATTAATCACGGAAGCCACGCCTTTATCTGAATTCTTTTTTAATGCCCTAAAAGAACAAATTCCTCTGCTGTCACTCGACTCCAAAGCACGCTTTGCCAAAGAAGCGCGCTCCTATTTAGACACGATGCCCAGCGGCCTGTTTCAACAGCTTATGATCGATCAGCTTGCTCTTTTAATCGGCGTAGGCGCTCATGAAACCGGAACGCTTAGCAAGCTACGCGATAACACCCACGCCTTAGAGCCTATGAGTCCTCCTAAAATTCCTGCCCCACTGCGCTTAGCCTTAGCGCTGTTGTTGCAAGAACCGACATTGGTTGAATGTATGGAGGGATCCAATCCGCTTCAGCTCTTAGAGGTTCCAGGCAAAAAATTATTGTTCGAATTAATCTCTCGATATCAGCAAAACCCCCGCTTAAGTGTAGGAGAACTCCTCGCTGAAACCGAAGATCCCACCAAAAACCGCATGATTGCTGAACTCTCCGCCTGGGAACACCAAGTCAGCACGACTGAGCTTAAACAAACCTTCTTAGAAACCTTAGATCGCTTAAGGCAGCTTGCCCAAGAGCAAGCGATCAGCAAACTCATCAGTAAATCCAAACACACACCCCTCGATGAAGACGAAAAAAACGTCTTAAAACAACTACTTAGCAATAAGGCGGGGGTTTAAGACCCGTTTAAATCATTTTTTATGCAGACCCCCTTCAAAACTTCTACATGCGCTCAAAACACAGTATTTTTTCTCGTGTGATACACCCCAGAACTTCCAAATAAGCCTTGGATAATCAATAGCCTTAACGCTATAATGCTGGGCTCTTTCTTAAGCCTAGGCCAATCTGGAACACACGCACCCATGAGTGAAAATCAACAGCAGTCCGGCTTTAAAAAATTAATTGAAGAAGCAAAACGAAAAGGCTACCTCATCCACGAGGATCTGCTCAATCTTTTACCCAATCATTATGCTGATCCTGAAAAAATGGAAGAGATCATCAGCATTCTCACTGAAATGGGTATTAAAGTGTTTGAAGTAACGCCGGATGATGATGCCTTACTCCTGGCGGAAGAAACCGCCACGGAAGAACTCTCAGATGCGGCTGAAGTCTTAGCCACTGAAACACGCACCACCGATCCTGTGCGCATGTACATGCGCGAAATGGGTACCGTTGAATTGCTCACGCGAGAGGGTGAAATTGTTATTGCTAAACGCATTGAAGACGGCATACGCCAGGTGCTGGGTGCTGTTATTCAATATCCCAAAATCGTGCATTCTTTTATTCATCAGTATGATGAAATCGTCAAGAATCAGGGACGCCTCAGCGATTTAATCAGCGGATTTTTTGATGATTCTGTCGCAAGCAATACGCCACCTAAAGTCGCCCCACCCCCACCCATTGTCACCAAAGCAGTCGAAAAAGAGGACGAGGAAGAAGAAGAGGGTGCCACAGAATCGGGTAGTGATGATTTTGAAATAGACAGCGGGCCCGATCCTGTTGAAACTGAAAGCAAGATGACCGAACTGCGAAAACGCTTGCAAAAGCTGGATAATGCGCTCAATAAATACGGAAAAAATAATAAAAATGTGCTTAAGTACCAAAAAGAATTGGCTGAGCAATTTTCTGTATTTAAGCTCTCGATTAAAGAGTTCACCAAGCAAATCAGCAAGCTGCGCGACATGCTCAATCAAGTTCGTGCTCAAGAGCGCATTATCATGAAATACTGCGTCACTAAAGCCAACACTTCTCGAAAGGCCTTTATTAATTCATTTCCCAACAATGAAACCGACCCTCATTGGCTGGATACTTATATCAAAGAAAATGCCAATCACGCCAAAGCCTTAAAAGCTTTTCGCACTGAAATTCAAAGAGCTCAGAAGAAACTCATTCAGCTGGAAGATAAAACCGGCTTAAGCGTCAATGAAATTAAAGAGATCAATCGACGTGTTTCCATTGGCGAAGCTAAATCACGACGCGCTAAAAAAGAAATGATTGAGGCCAATCTACGCCTTGTTATTTCTATTGCCAAAAAATATACCAATCGCGGATTACAATTCTTAGATCTCATTCAAGAGGGCAACATCGGCTTAATGAAGGCCGTTGATAAATTTGAATATCGACGTGGTTATAAATTTTCAACCTATGCTACCTGGTGGATTCGCCAAGCCATCACACGCTCTATTGCGGATCAAGCGCGCACGATTCGTATTCCCGTGCATATGATTGAAACCATCAATAAATTAAATCGCATTACTCGACAAATTTTGCAAGAAACAGGGCTTGAACCCACTCCTGAGGAATTAGCTGAGAAAATGGAAATGAGCGAAGAGAAGGTGCGCAAAGTATTAAAAATTGCGAAAGAGCCTATTTCGATGGAGACGCCCATTGGCGAAGATGAAGACTCTAACTTGGGTGATTTCATTGAAGATACCAATATTCAATCACCCATTGATTTTGCGACCTCTTCCGGATTAAGCGAAGCCACTCAAGAAGTATTGGCCAGCCTCACGGCGCGCGAGGCCAAAGTATTAAGAATGCGCTTTGGTATTGATATGAATACCGACCACACCCTAGAGGAAGTCGGAAAACAATTCGACGTCACACGAGAACGTATCCGTCAAATTGAAGCCAAGGCCCTGCGCAAACTCAGACATCCAAGCAGAGCCGAAAAATTACAAAGCTTTATTGAGGCTGAAGATAAGCATCAGTAATAGGCACAGGGGACGTACGTAACTTGTCAACTTGTTAGTATTTTGTGAAGCTCAGTAAGTTGACAAGTTACGTACGTCCCCTCTGACCGTAAAGTCAGGGCCCATAGCTCAGCTGGTTAGAGCAGAGGACTCATAATCCTTTGGTCCTAGGTTCAAGTCCTAGTGGGCCCACCAAATTTTCAAATACTTATCTATCTCCACCGCGATGGTGGTTTTTCAATATAGACAATATATAGACACTTTAATTAACACCTGTTCTTGTTTATGACTGAACTGTCCGGAAATTCCGGACAGTTCAGCTGCCAAACCCCTTTTTTACATCAACTCATTCATCAGCTTTTTCCAATCAATATATTTTCCCATGCTCTCAAAAGTAGAAGTATCTATAAAAAATTTCGAGGGAAGTTCTTTTCTACATTTATTAATATAAGAAAAAACGGCGTTATATATAGCTTCACTAGTCTGTGAGAGCGGAATTTCTACTTCATCTGCCAACTTTAAACTTTTCAGTTTAAAAATCTTTTTTCTTGTTTTAACTACCCTTCTAGAATCAACGGCGTAATACTCTCCCCTAATTTGCGTTCCCAATACATACAAAGAAATATAGCCAATTATTTCATTGTATTTCCACATTCCACCATATCGGCGGATTAGAGACTCTTGATTCATAACCTTATATTGAGGATTCTCTTTAAAAAATTCTTCATCAATTTCTCTAAAGTGCTCTTCCACGATATTTGAAAAACTTTGTAATATTCTTGCTCATTAATTCTATAAACAGGGATATCAAATAATTCAAAATTATACATTTATGTACCAGTAATTAATAAATTTGACCTTCTCACTTAAACAGGCACTGCTTCATTTAATTCAGTCTCAATCTCTTCAATGGTAGGTAAACTTCCACGCAAATTATTGGGTAATGATTGGGTTAGCTGAGTTTCCCATTCCGCTACACTGATGGGCTGATTACTGCCACGTAGCACATATTCCACCAAGACACGATTTTTTCTCGCACTAGCAGCAATCCTAAACTGGGCTTATCATCAGGGTGACATAGCAATTTGTCTACTGCATTCATGTATATCCCTAATTGGGCGCCATCACCTGGCTTAAATTTACGTGCTTTGATTTCTAGAACTACATATCGGCGCAACTTTAAATGGTAAAAAAGCAAGTCAAGATAGTAATCCTCATCTCCTAGCTCTAGGTGAACTTGCTGCCCAACAAACGCAAAGCCCTGTCCAAGCTCCAGCAAAAATTTTCTAATGTGTTCCACCAGCCCACTCTCTAATTCAGCTTCACGCCTTGGAGCATCCGTACCTAAAAAATCGAATAAATAAGGGTCTTTAAAAATCTGGGTGGCCATATCAGAATCACTAGCCGGCAATGTGCTAAGAAAATTATTTTGCGCCTTACCAAAACGTAAATGAGCCTGAGTCTCTATCTGAATTGTTAATACATTACGTGACCACCCATGCTCATAAGCCCTGGCAGCATACCAAAGACGCTGCTCAGGAATCTCAAGCTTCTCCAATAAGGCGATATTGTGGTACCAGCTCAATTGTGCAAGCGACGCTTGCACAATTTCACGATTCGGCCAAGCTGCGGCAAAAGCACGCATGTACTTGATATTTCTAGGAGAAAATCCTTTCATTTCAGGAAATAGCCCACGCAGGTCCAAAGCTAGGCGGTCAATAATTCTAGCACCCCACCCCTCTTTACTTTGCTTTTCCAGGATCCGCTGACCTATATCCCAGTACATGAGCACTAAAGCTGCGTTACTGGCTACGATAACTCGTAAACGTTCATACTGGATATGCTCTTTTAGAGCCAGTAACCAACTAGCATAATCTTTAGGCATTTCCACAATGGCCGGAGCAACTGGAAACATTACCTCCCCATCTACCAGCCCACGTTGTTTCCGTTCAGATTGAAGCAGTGTTGGTCTTGATGGCTGTTTTTTATCTGTACTCATGGATAACCTCTATCATGTAACGAACCATTCATAAGTTGCTCGCTAAATTCTTTAGCCTCGTCAATAAGCTCGGATAATACCCATAAATAGTTATGGATCCTATACCGTTCCTCATTTAAAAAGCCTTCTGAGAGGGCAATAGAAGCCAAAGCCTCTGCTTGAGTCAGACACTCAAACAAAGCTTTGCTCTGGTCTAATTAAAGTATGCACAAAAGTTAAGAGATAAAGTAGGGCACAGAGGACGTATGTAATTTGTCAATTTTCATGCATTAATCTTATTCTTTATTTTCATTGATGGCCATTTTAGACTCTAATCACTAGAAACTTAACCTGCTCTGAATATAATAAAACCCAACATTCAAACCCCCATCATTTACGAATGTTGGGCTTCGCAACTTCGTTGCGCAGCGCTAAGCGACACACTGGCCCAGACTACACTGCTGGCAATTTATATACGCTCCTACAAAACAAAGGGTACAGTTACTCCGGCAGGTCGTTCAATTCATAGCACGTGCTGCGCCCGCCTGCATCCGTTTTCCGCAGTATGCCCCACACAAGCAGGCTGTTAATGTCACGCAATGCCGTGTCTGGCGAACACTTGGCAATGGCCGCCCACTTACTGCTACTAAGCTTGCCTTCGAAACCGTCAAGCAGGCGATTGAGTAGCTTCACCTGTCGTTCGTTCAACGGCGTGGTCGCCCAGCGCTGCCAGAAGCGCGCTTTGGTCAACACAGCATCAAGTGTGTGCTGTGCACGATCGATAGCTCGGTGGAGAATGTCGAGAAACCAGGCGAGCCACTCTGTGACATCCATCGACGAGCTCTGCGTCCGCTCCAGAATGTCGTAGTAAGCCTTGCGCTCCCGCTGGATCTGCGCTGACAAACTATAGAAGCGCTGCGGGCTACCGTCGGCACGCGCCAGAAGCAAATCACCGATAGCACGGGCGATACGACCGTTGCCGTCGTCAAATGGATGCAAAGTGACAAACCACAGATGGCCAAGACCAGCCTTAAGCAGCGGTGGTTCATTCGATGTCCCATTCACCCACTCGAGGAATTGGCTGGTTTCGGCCTCCAGACGATCGGCGGGTGGCGCCTCGAAGTGCACTCGTTGGCGAGTGATGGAGCCAGACACCACCTGCATCGGGCCGCTAGCATCATCGCGCCAGTCAGCGACCTTAATTTTGGAAAGACCGGAGTAGCCGGTGGGAAACAGTGCGGCGTGCCAGCCAAACAAACGCTCCCGCGACATAGGTGCGTGGCAGTTAGCGGTAGCGTCAAGCACCATCTCGACCACGCCTTCGACGTACCGATCCACCGGGGCCAAGGCACCGATGTCCACACCCAGCCTGCGAGCGATGGACGAACGCACCGATTCGACATTAAGCTGTTCACTCTCGATCTCGCTGGTCTTGACCACATCCTCAGTGAGTGTCGCAAGGTTCGCTTGATCACGCAGAGCCATGCCAACATCGGCCAATCGCCCCATCAAAAGTCCTTGGGCACGACTAACCTCGGCCATGGGTCCAGCCAGCGCCACCCAGTCAAAACACCAATTCGGCCAGCCGGTGGCTTGCCAGATGTATTTATAATCTCCGCTATTCATGCGGAGATTATGTGCCACAATCCCTGCATTGGCAAGCTATTCAACACAGGATGTGGGCAGAGAGGGGGACGTACGTAAGTTGTCAACTTTCATGCATTAATCTTATTCTTTATTCTCATTGATGGCCATTTTAGATTCTAATCACTAGAAACTTAACCTGCTCTGAATATAATAAAACCCAACATTCAAGCCCTCATCATTTACGAATGTTGGGCTTCGCAACTTTGTTGCTCAGCACCAACCTACACTATTAATCAAACAACCTTGAAAAATCAATTAATGATGAGCCCAAGGGGATGTACGTAACTTGTCAACTTGTTAGTGTCTTTCGGAGCTCAATAAGTTGGCAAGTTACTAGTCCCCCTGCGCCTATGCTCTCAGAACAAAACTGGCTGACTCATCAGACTCCTCAAACTCCACAGGTTCCATATTGGAATCAGACTTAATATCGCTTCTAGCAGGTTGGAAAAAACTACTGCTTTGACTTCGAGTCGATGCTACAGTTTCCTCCACTCGAATGGGTTCATCTGTATTATTTTCGGAAGATGTTTCTAATGGATCATTAAGCTCCACGTTTATTGAATGAAGCTCTTTGATTAATCGCTCTTTAATAAGCTGATAATGTGAAAGCTCTTCACGATCTTTCTTCAGATGATTTGAAAGTTCTTCACAATATTTTCTCACATGTTTTTCAACGCGTCGGGCATAAGAAACACAGTCCAAGATAAAGAAAGAAATAGCTCCGGCTGCTAGTGAGGAAGCACTTATGAGTAAGTGTATACCAGTAACAGCTTTAGCAGCATAAATAGCGGCTATAAAAATATCCGTAGTAAAAGGAGCCAAAGGACCACCAGCTAAAAACAACGGTAACCCTGCGGCCAAAAGCACGAGCCCTACCACAGTCATCAGTATTGCAATCCTCATCAGACAGCCAACAATATGATCGGTCTTGGGAGGATACGAGAGCGTTCATTTAACTGTGTCAGCCTATTAAATTACCTCAACCCTAGGCTTAACCGCCCATCAAAATATATATGAAGTT
>JAKFXE010000123.1 GCA_021731545.1 Coxiellaceae bacterium | reverse complement strand
ACGTTCAAGATACCCCTGTTTCCCATTTTTCCCCATCGTTTTTGCCCCTCAGCTTGGTAACATTCCATTCTGAGGCAACGATCCTTATTTATACCCCCTTCGGTAACATTTTTTATGAGGCAATTCGGTTGGTCCTTAGCTGCTTTTTTTTGATATAGTGAGGCCTCATTTTTGAAGGGTGTTTTGGCATGATCGATGAACAGGGATTTCGAGCAAATGTGGGGATTATTCTGTGCAACCAGCAACAGCAAGTGGTCTGGGCTCGGCGCTGTGGGGGATACAATGCTTGGCAATTTCCACAGGGGGGAATTCAGCCACATGAAACGCCTGAGGAAGCCATGTATCGTGAGCTGCATGAGGAATTGGGTTTACTGCCTAAGGATGTGGCGTGTTTGGCCGCTACTAAAGATTGGTTGAGCTATCTCTTACCTGAAAAATTTATTCGAACGAAGTCTAAACCTCTGTGTATTGGGCAAAAGCAACGTTGGTTTTTGCTGCGCCTGGCCAGTGATGATTCTCGTATTCAGCTAGATGCCTCTGAGAGACCTGAGTTTGATCAGTGGCGTTGGGTGGATTACTGGCATCCCGTCACAGAGATCGTGGATTTTAAGCGCGAAGTCTACCAAGCTGCGATGAAAGAACTCGAATATTATTTATAGTCTTCGTTGTTTAAATTCCGCTATACTTCCATCGTATTCTTTGGAACAAATCCATGCAAAAAATCATAGCTCAAATTATTCAAGGGGTGAGCTCTTCGGAAGATCTGCGCAGTGCTTTGGCTTTGATTGTCACCCAAGTTAAAAAAATAGTGCGCGCCGATGCCTGCACCCTTCATTTGGCGGATCAAGAGCTAGGCGAATATGTATTGATGGCCGCTGTGGGCCTCGATGAAGCCTTGATTGGAAAATTGCGCCTTAAATTCGGTCAGGGTCTCATTGGTTTGGTGGGTGAGCGAGAGGAGCTGATTAATTTAGAAAAAGCACAGCTGCACTCGCAGTTTTATGCACATCCGCTGTTGGACGAACAAAAATTTTCAGCTTTTATCGGTATTCCCATTATTGAACACGGTGCGCTCATCGGTGTCTTAGCCGTGCAGCGTAAAAAAGAAGGCTATTTTGCTGAGGAAGAGGAGGCTTTTTTAGTTACTTTGGCGGTGCAGTTGGCGGGAGAATTAGCGCAATCGCGCATTCAAGAGGCCTTGCGTGAATTAACCAGAGCTTCGGATAAAAAAACCAAAGTCACTACCGTACTCTCCGGTGTTTCAGGTGCACCGGGTGTGGCGATAGGTCGTGCGGTGGTGGTATATCCTCCCGCGGATTTAGATGCGGTGCCGGATCGCGCTATCGATGAAGCAGATATTGAATCAGAGATGACTGCTTTCAAAGGAGCTTTGAAATTAGCGCGTGCTGAAATCAATAAACTGCAGGCGCGTGCACGCAAAAGCTTAAGTGTCACAGAACAGGAATTATTTGAAGCCTACTCTAGAATTTTAGACAGCCATAGCTTGAGCGATGAGGTAGCGGAAGAAATTCAAGGGGGGCAATGGGCGCAGGCCGCACTAAGGCGAGTTATAAAGCGCCATGTGGCACAATTTGAATCTTTAGATGATGGGTATTTGCGTGAGCGCGCGAGTGATCTGCGTGATTTGGGAAGGCGCATTCTCGCGCATCTGCAATCGAATGAATCGCATCAGCCTACTTACCCTAAAAACACGGTATTGGTGAGCGAAGAGCTTAGCGCAACTGCCCTGATGGAAGTGCCTGAGGGGCGCTTAGTGGCGGTTTTGTCCAGCACGGGTTCTAGTAATTCTCATGTGGCTATTTTAGCGCGCGCCTTAGGTGTACCTACTGTGATGGGCATTGGTGATTCTTCGCTGATGCAGGTCGATGGCAAGGAAATTATTGTTGATGGTTATAATGCGGATGTTTATATATCACCGACGGCAGCCATTAAAAAAGAATTCAAAGCCTTGGCTGAAGAAGAGCGCCAACTCGATGCTGAGCTAGAAGCTTTAAAAGAATTACCCGCTAAAACACCGGATGGATATGCCTTTTCATTGATGGTGAATACGGGGCTTTCGATTGATGCTCATTTGTCCTTTAGTGTAGGCGCTGAGGGCATTGGTTTATATCGAACGGAAATGCCTTTTATGATTCGTGCGCGCTTTCCCACCGAAGAAGAGCAGCGTGTGATGTATCAGCAGTTGCTGAGCACCTTTGCGCCCATGCCTGTGGTGATGCGCAGCTTGGATATCGGGGGCGATAAATGTTTGCCTTATTTTCCGATTGATGAAGCTAATCCCTTTTTAGGTTGGCGTGGAATTCGTATTAGTTTGGATTATCCCCATATTTTCCTGCAGCAGTTGCGCGCGATGTTACAGGCCAATGAGGGCTTGGGTAATTTATCCATATTGTTGCCGATGATTAGCTCTGTTTCGGAAGTGGAGGCCTCAAAACGATTTATCAAACAGGCCTATGATGAATTATTAGCAGAAGGCTCAACGATAGTGATGCCCAAAATTGGTTTAATGGTTGAGGTGCCCGCTGCGGTCTATCAGGCTTATGAATTAGCGTTACGCGTAGATTTTTTATCAGTGGGTAGTAATGATCTCATTCAATATTTATTGGCGGTGGATCGCAACAATGCGCGTGTGGCTGAACTTTACGATGGATTGCATCCGGCGGTTTTGCGCGCTTTAAAACAAACAGCAGATGCGGCGCATAAGGCGGGAAAACCCATCAGTATTTGTGGGGAGCTCGCGAGTGATCCTATTGCGGTGGTGTTGTTAATGGCGATGGGTTATGACACCTTGAGCATGAATGCGCGGGCTTTGCCGCGCGTTAAGTGGGTGATTCGTCAAATCAGTTTAGCGCACGCTAAAGAATTATTAGTCGAGGTATTAAAAATGGATGATCCTAAAGAAATTCGCTGTCACATGGAATTGGCTCTAGAGGATCTGGGTTTGGCGAGTTTGATTCGAGCGGGACGTTAAGATGCTGCACTATCCTTCCATCGATCCTGTTGCGCTTCAATTAGGCCCTCTGCAAATTCATTGGTATGGCCTGATGTATTTAATCGGTTTTGCAGGCGCTTGGGCTTTAGCGAGTTTCAGAGCGCCGCGGCAAAATCCTCCTTGGAGCTCACAAGAGGTGAGCGATCTTATTTTTTATGCCGCCCTGGGTGTGCTGATCGGTGGCCGTGTGGGCTATATGTTGTTTTATAATTTCCCCGATTGGGTGGCGCATCCTTTGGAAGTCTTTAAAGTGTGGCAAGGTGGCATGTCTTTTCATGGAGGTTTTATAGGCGTTACGTTGAGTCTTTGGTTTTTGGCGCGTAAATACAAGCAGCGTTTTTCTACAGTGAGCGATTTTGTGGCTCCATTGGTTCCGCTGGGGCTGGCTGTGGGGCGTTTGGGTAATTTTATTAATGGAGAATTGTGGGGGCGTGAAACTTCGGTAGCTTGGGGCATGATTTTTCCAGGAGCCGGCCCCCTGCCGCGTCATCCTTCCCAACTGTATGAGTCCTTGTTGGAGGGTGTATTGTTGTTTATGATAATGTGGTTTTTTTCAGCTAAGCCTCGGCCGCGCGCTGCGGTCAGCGGTTTGTTTATCATGAGCTATGGATTTTTACGCTTTTGTGTGGAATTTTTTAGAGAACCTGATGCGCACTTGGGTTTTGTGGGTTTAGGTTATCTTACAATGGGTCAGTTGCTTTCACTGCCCATGATCGCGGTGGGGGCTGTCATATTGTATCGGGCTTATTCGCATAAGGAATATTAAATGTTAAAGCATCTTATTTGTTTAGTGTTGTTTTCAGTGTTGGTTGTTTTTTTTAAGACCGAATTAGCTTCCCTGATGCATTTAGCTTTAAGCGCCTATCAAGGTTTAATGAGTGCTTTGGCCTCGGTTTTCTCAGTGGGAAAAACCGGAAATTTAGTGCGCTCTGCTTTGGCTTTATTGTTGGTTCCCCTCATTGGTGGTTTGATCGTTGCAGTACTGCTCTGGATTCCACGACGTACAAAATTATTAAGTTACCTACCGGAAGTGGTTTGGGCGCTGTGGTTTGTGGTAGTGACCGTGGTGATTTCACAGGGTGCGTTCCTATGCAGCAATACTTAAGTTTTTTAAAAAAGATTCGAGACCACGGAAGCTTTAAGCCAGATCGAACCGGAACCGGAACCTATAGTATTTTTGGCTGTCAAATGCGCTTTGATTTAAGCCAAGGATTTCCCTTGCTGACTACGAAGAAGTTGCACATTAAGAGTATCGTGCATGAATTGCTGTGGTTCTTACAGGGTGATACTCATGTGGGTTATTTAAAAGAAAATGGAGTGTCTATTTGGGATGCGTGGGCCGACGCCGAAGGCAATTTAGGCCCTGTTTATGGTAAACAATGGCGTGCTTGGGCGACAGCCGATGGGCGCAGTATTGATCAAATCAGTGAATTGATTCAGCAGATTCGCAGCCATCCAGACTCACGACGCCTGATTGTAAATGCTTGGAATGTCGGCGAGTTGGATAAAATGGCGCTGCCGCCGTGCCATTTATTGTTTCAGTTTTATGTCTCGGAAGGAAAGCTCTCCTGTATGTTAACCCAGCGCTCCGCCGATGCTTTTTTGGGCGTGCCTTTTAATATTGCCTCGTACTCACTGTTAACGCACATGGTGGCTCAACAGTGTGACTTGCACGTGGGTGAATTTATTTGGTCAGGGGGTGATTGCCATATCTACAGCAATCATTTAGAGCAAGTGGATGAACAGCTGCAACGAGTACCAGGCACTTTGCCAAGCCTAAAAATCATGCGCAAACCCGATTCTATTTTTGATTACCGCTTTGACGATTTCAGTATCCTAGACTATCACCCACAAGCCCACATCAAAGCCCCGGTTGCTGTGTAGTCTCCTCGCCCGTTGGAGTGGCCTTTGGGCTCAAGCGATAACGTCTCTGCTTTAATCCCGATCGGGTTCATTTTGATTGAAATATTTATTCATTATTTCAAAAGATTGAATGATTGCTGTGCAATTAAGGCAGCCAAATATAATGCAGAGGGTTGTCGGGACATTGTGAGAGTCCGCATTCCATCAGCACTCCGATAATATTCATCAGCAACAGTATAACGATGGCAGCAAATAAGCTGTTAGTAAGATAGGGTGAATGTTTTTCTGGGTGGGCATTATAGACCCGATCGACACTCATCAAGAATGTGGTTGAAATGACAACCAACATAGAAATAATAAAGCACCAGGTGTAAAGGTGAAAGCCTAAAAAAGCATTGCCATAGGCACCTGTTCCCGGAACTACGTGCAGCGCTACTTGTCTTAATGCAACAAAACTCGTGAATAAGGCACCTAATAAGGTCATTGCATAATGGCTAGGGCGCAAGCCAAAGCGCAGATTCATCAACAATCCAAAGGCCGCCATTAAAAAACCCAGGCGCTGTAATAGACATAGAGGGCAGGGCAGCTCTTTAAACACAATCTGAAATGTAAAGGCCATCAGGAGCATCAGGCAAATGCAGCTTAATTCCAGTGCATTCAAGCTTCGTTCGGCGAAGACGATGGGATTCCTGCGCATAGTCGTACTCCTAAGATTAAAGGCTTAAATCAAGGTGTGAGCTGATGTGGTGAATGAAACTAAAAATACTGAGCAGAAGGCTGAGACCAAAGCCGTAGAGGGCTTTTTGACGCTCCCCCTTCCAAGCTAATACAACGGCAATCAGCAAAACAATAAAAATAAGTGACATCATGATAGAACTCCTTATTTTAATTAGAGCGTGGAGTATGGCCTTGCGCCGCACTCATTCCTTGTAGAACGACTAAAGCTTGGTATAGCTGATAATCTTCTTTGGCTAATTTGACATCGTCTTCCGATTTAATATTTTCTAATAGACTGCCGCTGCTGTTGGTGAGGTGGTGATCCAAATCGGCTTCATCAATGCTCAGCAACAAAGGGGATTCAGGTTGATTGACTTGAAGATCAGGTACTTCCACATCCGGTTGAATTCCTTGGGCCTGAATTTCGCGGCCAGCCGGAGTGTAATACAGAGCCGTGGTTAATTTAATAGCATCATCATTGCCCACCGGAATCAGCGTTTGTACGGAACCTTTACCAAAGCTGCGTGTGCCTACAATCACAGCGCGGCCATAATCTTGCAAAGCCCCTGCAACAATCTCAGAAGCGGAAGCCGAGCCTTGATTAATCAGCACCACCAAGGGGATTCCCTTAATCACATCGTGCGGTGTAGCTTTGATCGACATATCGGAACTGCTCAGACGTCCCTTGGTGTATACAATATAATTGTTATAAGGATTCAGCTTTGTGGAATCCAGAAAAGCATCCGCCACATCGGTGCCGGAATGTAACAACCCACCTGGATTGTTGCGTAAATCTAAAATTAATCCGCGCAGCTGGCCTTTGGATTGTTGCTTTAGTCGATCAATTGCATCGATCAATTGCCGCTCGAGTGGGCTTTGAAAGAAACTAATGCGAACATAGCCATAGTGATTATTTAACAATCGATTTTTGACGACTTTGACATTAATCGTCGCGCGCTTCATGCTGAATTTGAGGGGTTTGTTGATGGTGGGGCGCACCACGGTTAACGAAACCAAGGTGCCGGGCTTGCCTTTAATTTTATTAACGGCCTCACGAAAACTCATGTTGGCGACCAATTCATTATTCACCTTAATAATTAAATCACCGGATTTAATGCCGGCCACGGCCGCGGGTGAGTCGTCGAGCGGGCTAATGACTTTTAAGGCACCTTGATCGGGCATGAGTTCAATACCCACCCCCACAAACTTTCCTTCTACGGCATTGTTGAGTTCTTTTAAATCATTGGCATCCAGATAAGAAGAATGAGGATCAAGACTGGCTACCATGCCGCGGATGGCATCGTTGAATAAGGTGTTATCGCTAACGTCTTTAATATAGTAGTGGCGGATGACCGCGATAGAGCTAACAAAACGCTTGATGTCTTCTTCGGAGAGTTGCTGGGTTTCTTGTTCTACAACGGCCTGCGCATCTTGAGGGGGTACTGTTTTAGCCGCAAGACTAGTAGAGCTTAAGATGAGGGTGAAAGTGAGGAGAATCAGGCGAAAAATCATGGGGTCATGCTTCCTTAAAGACCAGAGCCTGATCAGCTTAACCTTGGAGTGGGGGTGGGTCAATGGGTTTTTGGGGCGTTGTTTGAGTACGGTAGTGTCCTGGGAGAGCCCTTAGCCTGAGACACTGGTTCTTAAAGAAGAAACGATCAGGCTCATTCTTTATTTGCTGGGTCAATATGCGGCCCATCATAAAAAATCAAGAGAACGTTAGTCGTTTTTTTCGGGTTTTTACAGTGATAACACTTGTCGGAGGCTGTCTTCTACCGAGTTAAGTTCGGCAGCTGAAAGATGGCCTGCCAATCGAGTGAGTCGGCCCTTGTCGACTGTGCGAATTTGATCACAAATAGCTGAAACTTGTTTGCCAAGACAATGCACTTCAATGGCGATAGGGGGGCGAGCTTTGGCGGAAGTTGAAAGGGGTATTACAATCACGGTTCGTCTGGCTTGATTGATGGCTGTGGCGCTCACTAAAACACAGGGCCTCAGCTTATTGATTTCTGAACCTTGTGTGGGTTCAAGATTGACCCAATAAATGTCACCTCGGTTCATTGTCTAAGCCATCCTTTAAGGTGCTATCCCACTCTGCCATTTCTGTGTTCAGCGCCTTATCTTGTTCAAGGGCAAGGGCGCACTCGTATAGTTTTCGTTCTCGCCGAGTCACTTCTTTTTCAATCAATAGGGTGATCACTTTGCTGCGTTGCCGCGCCGGTATAGCAGCACGCATACGAACAGCGAGTTGATCGGGTACTGAAAGCAAGACTTTTTCCATAATGGTCACCTCAAGGATAATATATAGTATATCCTATATTGATGCAAGCCTGTCTGCTGGACCCCGTGGGCAGAAGCAGGATTTGAAAATAGCACTTTAAGAGGTGAAGATGCTACTTCGTAAAAAACACGGTAGATTCTAAGGCCGTCCTTGACACCAAGCACTGGGATCTAGGGCTTGTGCATTGTGTCGTAATGCAAAATAAAGTGCGGCCTGTGGATAGCCACCACTATTGCCCACGCTGGCAATTTTCTCACCGGCACTCACAAGATCCCCTTCTTTTTTGTACAGACTGTGATTGCGCCCATATAGACTCATGTAATGATTGCCGTGATCGATAATGAGCAATAAACCATAACCGGTCATCCATTTAGAAAAAATAACTTTGCCAGGAGCAATGACGTATACCGCTTGATCCATTGGAGCTCGAATGAGCACCCCGGTGGCGTGTAATTCGCTGTGCTCAATTTGTGCGCCAAAGGCTTGGCTAATGTGGCCTTGCGTGGGCCAGTGTAGCTTCCCTTGCAGTTGAGCAAAGGTTTTGCCGGGTGTTACAAAGGGAGTGCTGCTTTGATTGAGGGTATCGACTGTTTTTTCAAGGGCGCGCTTATTTTTTAATAAATCGCTGAGTTTTTTGTTCTTGGTATTGATTTCTTGATTCAGAGACTGAATCACTCGTTTTCGATCTTGTTGAACCACATTAAGCTTGAGTTGTTCCTGTTGTTGCTGCACTTTTAAATCAGCCAATTTTTGCGTTTTTTCTTTAATTTGCTGCTGATTGATTTCAATTTTATCTAATAGTGTGTTTAGGTTAACAATAATGTTCATTCTGTCTTGATGTAGATAGTGATAATACTGCAAATTTCGGCTAATTTTTTCAGGATTTTTTTGATTGAGCCATAATCTTAAATAGGGTTGCTGTGACATTATATAGGCAGCCTTTAATTGAGCGGAGAGCAGGGCTTGCTGTGTTTTTAGCTCTTTCAAATAGTCGTGAGAATGTGACTTAAGTTTAACTAAGTCAGTCTGGGAAGTATTTAAGGACTGTGCTGTTTTGAGCAGTTCTTGGCTGAGCTGGCTGGCTTTTAATTCGCTGTCTTTCAGTTGTTTTTCATACAGGCTGCGTTTTCCTTGCTGATCCTCAAGATAGCTTCGAACATCGGCAATTTTAGTGCGCAATTCTTCTAGGGTGCTGTGTGTATTATTAGACAGTGCATCCATAGGAGTGCAGCCCAAGATAAGTAGGCTAAAAACGATCCGTGTTAACAAATGAACGTGCATACAGGCCATCTCTCGAAATGATTATTTTGGTGTCTGGCTCCGCTGGAAAAGATTTTAACCCATTGATTTAATGTGTTGCGGTGCCTGACTCCAAAATAAAAATCAAAAATTTTGAATAAATAGAGCTGCCCTATAGGATTATTTAAGCTTTATTAATGAGCGTCCCGTCATTTCTTTGGGTTGATTGAGTCCCATCAGGTATAGCAAGGTGGGTGCAATATCCGCGAGGCTTCCAGCTTCACTATTAAATTCAGCGGCACGTTTGCCGACATACAGTAAGGGCACTAAGTTGGTGGTATGCGCAGTATGGGCTTGATGTGTGGCCTCATCGTACATGCACTCGATATTTCCGTGATCTGCTGTAATCAACGCATCCATGTTGGCTTCTTTGAGCGCTTCGATAATTTGGCCCAAGCAGTGATCAATGGTCACAATGGCCTGAGAGGCGGCAACACTGTCCCCCGTGTGGCCGATCATATCAAAGTTAGCATAATTGCAGATAATGGCGTCATAGCGTTTGCTGCGAATGGCTTCTATTAAGCGCGCGGTTAATTGGGGCGCGCTCATTTCGGGTTGTGCATCATAAGTGGCTACTTTAGGAGAGGGAATTAGACTTCGATCTTCACCCGAATACGGTGTTTCAACGCCACCATTGAAAAAATAAGTGACATGCGCATATTTTTCAGTTTCAGCAATACGCAATTGTGTTAAACCGAGATGGGATACATATTCGCCGAAAGTATTGTGTATGGGAGTGGGTGAAAAAATAATGTCTGCGGGCAGCGTGTCTTCGTAATGGGTGAGTGTGATAAAAGCACTCAGATGAACTGTTTTATCGCGTTTGAAGGCATTAAAGTGGGTATCGACTAAAGCATGACTGAGTTGGCGTGCGCGATCTGCTCTAAAATTCATGAAAATAACACTGTCTCCATCCTTAATGCAGTGCGCTTGTTCACCGATCAGTGTTGCATGCACAAACTCATCGCTCTCTCCTCGCCGATAGGCCATGTGCAAAGCTTCAACAGCAGAAGAAGCTCGATATTCGGCTTTACCCTCGGTTAATAAATCATAAGCCTGTTGTACTCGATCCCAGCGTTGATCGCGATCCATGGCGTAATAACGTCCAATCACTGAAGCGACAGCGCCGCAGTCTAGCCGGTGCATTAAGTTTTCTAATTTAACTAAAGAGGTTTCAGCTGATTTTGGTGTGACATCGCGACCATCGAGAAAAGCATGCACATAATTTTGTTTAAGGCCCTGGTTGGCTAAAAGTTGAAGTAGACTAAAGATATGTTCTTCCTGGCTGTGTACTCCGCCGGGTGAAAGTAATCCCAAAATATGAATAGCTCCCCCCTGTTTCTTTGCGCGCTGAATCGCTCGGAGAATAACGGGATTTTGGGCGAATTCTCCCGAAGCAATGGCCTGGTTAATGCGCGTTAAGTCTTGGGGAATCAGTCGGCCTGCTCCGAGATGCAAGTGACCCACCTCAGAGTTGCCAATTTGTCCCTCGGGCAATCCTACGGCTTGGCCCGAGGCGTCCAATAATCGATGTGGATAATGGTCAAAGAGGGCATCGAGCACAGGTGTGGGTGTGCCTTGAAGGGGATTGTGGGCCTTTTGTTCACTCCAGCCCCAACCATCAAGAATAATAAGGGCCATGGGATGATCTAGGGTTGACATGAGGACTATCCTTTGAAAAAGGACCATTCTAAGCTAGCTGGCCGCTGAAAACAAAAAAACTTCGCGATTTCTATCGAAGTGGTTATACTGTGGGGCTTCGCTCATCAACTCAAGATATTTAACTATGCCACACGATATTTTACCTTTTTTGATTCAACACTGGGAGTTGAGTACAGCCTTTGTTGCATTGCTCATCTTGGTTGTCCTTGAAGAAAGAAAAACTTCAGTGGGGGGGCGCTTTGCGGTAAGCCCAACGGCGGCTGTGACTTTAATCAATCGCGAGAAAGCGGTGGTCTTAGATTTACGCACGGCAGATCAATTTCAGGCAGGTCATATTGTGGATGCTCTTTCTGTACCTTTTGCTGATCTAGATACTGAATTGAAATCCTTGCATAAATATCAACAACGAATCCTGCTGATCGTGTGTCCCTTAAATAAATCAGCGACCTTGGTGATGGCTAAGTTACGTAAAGCGGGTTTTGCCAAAGCGCAATTAATCGCGGGTGGGGTCGAGGCCTGGAAGCGGGCCGAGCTTCCTCTCATTAAATAGCGAGATTTTTCATGGCAGCTAAGATTGTCATTTATACTACTCAAACCTGTCCTTATTGTGTGCAAGCCAAACAATTGCTAGAGCGCAAGGGGTGTCATTACGAAGAAATTCGTGTAGATCTTGATCCCGCTCAGCGCGAGGCAATGGTTGAGCGCACGCAGCGTCGTACGGTTCCGCAAATATTTATTAATGAAAAACACGTGGGTGGCTGTGATGATCTATACGCCTTGGAAAAAGCGGGACAGTTGGATCCATTGCTGGCAGATTAAGTTTTTGTAAAAAGGGGATGCTATGAGCAGAACAGATGACACTAATAAAATAAGTGAAACCACAGAAAATGCACCTGAGTTTTCTATTCAGCGTTTATATGTTAAGGACATTTCATTTGAAGCGCCTAATTCACCCGCCATTTTTTTGGAGGAATGGAAGCCACAGATGGATTTGAAGCTGGATAATCAGGCCTCAAAATTGGATGAAGCTACGCGTGAATTGGTATTGACGGTAACAGTAACGGTTAAAATTAAAGATCAAATTGCATTTTTAGCTGAGGTTAAACAGGCCGGAATTTTTAATATGAAAGGATTTACCGAGGAGCAATTGCAGCCCATGTTGGGTGCTTTTTGCCCTAATATTTTATATCCCTATGCGCGTGAAGCGATTACAGATTTAGTGACGCGGGGCGGGTTCCCGCAGCTTTATTTAAGCCCTATTAATTTTGATGCTTTGTTTCAGGAGCACACACAGAAAGGCACTGAAGGCGGAACAATTCAATAAGATGAGTATTCGCGATAAACCCATTGCAGTATTAGGTGCAGGTGCCTGGGGTACAGCGCTGGCTATTTGTTTAGCGCAGAATCAGCAAGAGACTCGCTTGTGGGGTAACAATGTACAGCAATTGTTGCAGATGCAGGCAGAGCGAATGGCTCCGCCTTTTTTGCCGGATACTCCCTTACCACCTCACTTAACAGCACTCACAGATCTTCAGGCCGCCTTAGCGGATGTTGAAGATGTATTGTTGGTGGTTCCCAGTCATGTTTTTCGTGAAGTGATAACGATTTTAAAACCTTATCAAACTCCCGCGATGCGCATGGCTTGGGCGACTAAAGGATTGGATCCTAGTACAGGAGGATTGTTATCCGGAGTGGTCAGCGAAGTTTTAGGTGAGCACATCCCTCAAGCGGTACTCTCAGGGCCCAGTTTTGCAAAAGAAGTGGCGCAGGCTTTGCCTACGGCGGTGAGTTTAGCCAGTAATAATGCCGCTTTTGAGCAAGATTTAATTCAACGCTTTCACAGCGCGCATTTTAGAATTTATGAGAACAGCGACATGATCGGCGTGCAATTGTGTGGCACTCTTAAAAATGTATTGGCAATTGCAGCCGGTATTTCAGATGGTTTGAAGCTGGGTGCGAATGCGCGCAGCGCTTTAATCACACGAGGCTTAACAGAATTATCCCGTTTATGTGTGGCTGCAGGGGGACAGAGTTCCACCGTGATGAGTTTAGCCGGTGTGGGTGATGTGGTCTTAACTTGCACGGACAATCAATCGCGCAATCGACGTTTTGGTTTGGCCTTGGCGGAAGGGCGTGATGCCAGCAGCAGCATTGCTGAGATGGGTCAGGTGGTGGAAGGTTATGGGAATGCGAAACAGCTCTATGGGTGGATACAGCGCCTAAAGGTAGATATGCCCATTTGCACCCAAGTCTATAAAATACTCTATGAAGCGCTCCCACTGGAAACCGCGATTCAAGAACTTTTAAGTCGTGTTCCTGGAGATGAGGGTCATTAGATAAGATAGACGCTAAAAGTTATTTTATAGCTTTCTCTGCATATTTCGTCCGTAGCTCCCGAAATTTACCCACAATACAACACTAACCCATTGATAAATCAACGACTGATGATTAAGCCCTAATTTTTGTTTCGCCGCTTTGATTAGGGTTTAAATCCTTGCTGCCGCCAAGCCTCATACAGAATAATACTGACAGCATTGGATAAATTTAAGCTGCGGCTGTGTGCTTGCATCGGAATTTTTATTTTTTGAGCAGAATTGAAGCGCTCCAGCATTTCCTTAGGCAATCCGCGGCTCTCAGGGCCAAATAACAAGGCAGTGGGGTCAGGATAACGAGTCTCTGTGTACAGTTGTGTGGCTTTAGTTGTGCAGGCATAGATAAGTAAATGGGGGAATTGGGTTTTGAAAATCTCCCAGCTTTCATATTCATGCACACGCGCCCATTCATGATAATCCAGGCCTGCTCGACGCAGGCTTTTTTCGTTTAACGCAAAGCCCAGGGGATGGATCAAATGTAATTCAGCACCGGTATTCGCGCAAAGCCGAATAATGTTTCCGGTGTTGGGGGGAATTTCAGGTTGATATAAAATTATATGCAGCATAGCGAGAAAAATATTTTGTAAGAATAGCGGTCAGTGCGTTGTTGAAGTTGATTTAGGTGTTGTGGGTGCTTGTGTGGTAGGTGCGCGCAGTATAGGTTTATTTTCTGCATTGGCAGCGGGTGTGTAAGCACTTGAAGAACCGGTTACGGTAATCAGTCCGTCCTGACTGTCCTCGGCGCTGGGCGGCGGAGCAAATTGTTGCATAGCCTGCATTCGGTATTCATAGTAACTGTGTTCTGCGTTGTTGGCTGCAATGCGTTGTTCACGATTTTGCAGATAGGCATTGCGAACAAAGGCATAAGGATCAAGTGATTCACCCATGAGAACATCGCCCGGCAGCAACTGCGCACGCTGATCCACATAGAAACCAGCGCCTAAAAGAATGGCATCAAAGAAGAAGGGTGTGACCCAGGTCATGGGGTTTGTTAAAAAATCCACGGGCATGCCAAAGGTATCTCGGTAGGTGCGAGGACCAAAAAAGGGCACCTGGTAGTATTTCGAATCGTTCGCGCCCCAGTAAGCCATCGTCATGCCAAAATCTTCATAGTGATAAGGCAGACCTAAATGTTTTGCGACATCAAAAAAACCTAAAATACCGAGAGTAGTATTGATGAGTAGTCGCAAAGAATCACCCGCCGCAAAAGAGAGCTTTCCCTGCAAGACATCATTAAACATCGTGGGTACATTAAAAATATTGGTATAAAAATTATGAAGCCCTTCTTGAACAAAATTAGGCCTGTCTC
>JAKFXE010000124.1 GCA_021731545.1 Coxiellaceae bacterium | reverse complement strand
GACCACGCCCGATAAAATTTTTCCCAGCACGGCATGCTTGCTCCAAGAGCGACTGGATATACCGCCGTGCATCGCCTTTGATTTAACGGCAGCCTGCAGTGGTTTTGTATATGCTCTATCAGTTGCCGATCAATTTATTCGCTCGGGTAAAGTTAAAAACGCGTTAGTTGTCGGAACAGAGTTGTTGTCTCGCCTAACAGACTGGAATGATCGCAGAACCTGCGTCTTGTTTGGAGATGGGGCAGGCGCCTTTGTGCTCACAGCCGCCGATGAGCCTGGTATTGTTTCCAGTCATTTATATGCCGATGGGCGACAAAAAGATTTGCTGTATATTGATAATGCTCGAGCCTATCCCTCCAGCGAAAATAACATTCAAATGAAGGGCAAAGAATTATTTAAATTTGCGATTAATGCCGCTGCCAGTTTAATTCGAGAAACTTTGGAAACGAACAAACTCGACACAAAAGATATTGATTGGCTGGTCCCACACCAAGCCAATGATCGCATCACGGAGGCGCTTGCTAAGACACTGAATTTTCCCCTGGAAAAAACGATTTCGACCATTGCTGAACAAGCCAATACCTCAGCGGCCTCTATACCGCTGGCATTTGACGAAGCCCTTAACAGCGGAAAAATTAAACGCGGTGACAAAATTATCCTAGCCGGTTTTGGTGGCGGCATGACGTGGGGCTCTGTATTGATGATATATTAAAATGTCTTATGAAGCCTGTTCCCAGCATTTCTGCTATGCTGTCCCTCTTTATAAAGGCCTGATTAACAGAACATGCACCCAATATCCCAACATACTTGGCAACATTCTTTGGCACACTCGATTACAAGCACAGAAGAGCTGTGTGAGTTACTGCGCTTAGATGAAAAAGCAAAGCAAACAGTGCTTCATGAGCATCCTTTTCCCTTAAGAGTCTCACGTGAATTTGTCACTCGAATAGAACCCGGTAATACCGAGGATCCCCTATTAAAGCAAATATTGCCTCTAAGCGCTGAATTAGAAACTCACCCTGGTTATAGCAATGATCCTTTGCAAGAAAAAAAGGCAAATCCTGTGCCAGGGCTATTGCACAAATATCCAGGGCGCGTTTTATTCATTCTTTCAGGTCACTGCGCCATTAACTGTCGCTTTTGTTTTAGGCGTGCCTTTCCCTATAGCAACAACAACCCCGGCATGAAGGGTTGGAAAAAGGCCATCGACTATATTGCTGAAGATCCTCGCATTGAAGAAGTTATTTTCAGTGGCGGAGATCCATTAGTATTAAAAGATCAAGTGCTTGCGGAATTAGCGCAGCAATTGAGCCTCATTCCACATCTTAAACGCCTACGTATTCACACCCGTCTTCCTATTATGATTCCCTCGCGCGTGAATGATGAATTATTGGCTTGGTTAACAGGCTCTGCTTTACAAAGCGTCGTGGTTATTCACTGCAACCACCCTAATGAAATTGATTCCGATGTAAAACAAGCCCTAAAAAAATTACGTCAACACCACATTCCCTTACTCAATCAATCGGTTCTACTCAAAGGCATTAACGATAATGCTGAAACGCTCATAAAATTACACCAATCCTTGTTTGAATGCGGTGTAATGCCTTATTATTTGCATTTACTAGACCCCGTGGAGGGCACGGCACATTTCTCGGTTTCCGAGCAAAAGGCCAGGGACTTAATTCGTGAAATTACAAATTTACAGTCGGGTTATTTAGTACCCAAATTAGTGTGTGAGATAGCCGGGCAGTCTTCAAAAACAAATGTGCTGCTTGATTATTAAAAGGAGTTTAATGTGAATAACCCAGGCACAGAATTAAGTAAATATTATATTTTCTTAGTAATCTTTATTACCACTCTAACCGGCCTACTCTTTGGTTTTGACAGCGGCATTATTTCTGGCGTTAGCTTCATTATTAAACAGCATTTTGGATTAGGTTCCAGTGAAATGCAATTCGTCATTGATGCCATACTGCTAGGCGCCTGTGCTGGTACACTTTTAGGCGGAAAATTAGCGGATTACTATGGCCGGCGTAATATGCTGCTGCTAGTGGCCTACCTCTTTATTATCGGATCGATTTGCTCAGCACTTTCCTTAAATATTGGCTGGCTGATTATTGGCCGATTAATTATTGGCCTAGCTATTGGTATTTCCTCATACATTGGCCCACTCTATATTGCGGAAATAGCGCCCGCAAAACATCGTGGAAAACTACTTCTGTTTAACAGTATCGCCATGTCTTTGGGTATGGCTTTGGCTTATCTTGTCAATACATTACTCAACTCTAGTGATGCTTGGCAGGCCATGCTTATCATTAGTATTTTTCCAGCCATTTTACTGGGCTTTGGTATTTTAATTTTACCTGAAAGCCCTCGCTGGTTAGCACAACAGGGATGGCTACAAGATGCCCGCCAAGTGCTTATGAAATTACGAGCTAGCACTCAAATAGAAACAGAGTGGCACGAAATAGAACATAACCTACAAAGGCAGTCGAAGATTCGCTGGAATTTATTTCACAATAAATCATTGAGACCTGTGATATTCCTGGGATTATTTCTGGCTTTTGTGCAGGAAATGACGGGGCTTGATACACTACTTTATTATATTCCCGCTATTTTTGATGCCGCTGGATTACCCAATAATGAAACAGCCCCTATAGCTACATTTGAGGTAGAATTTACCGGATTATTAATGACCATTGCAGCTACTTTTTTAGTGGATATTGTCGGCCGGCGAAAACTTATTTTAAATGGATTTGGAGTCATGCTGCTCTCGCTGATCGGCCTAATTTTCTTAACCCCGCTGTGCTTACACAACCAAATTCCTGGCTTTGTTTTACTCTTAGATTTAATTGTCTTTATTGCCAGCTATGCCATCGGTATTGGTGGGTTGCTTTGGTTAGTGCTCGCTGAAATTTTTCCTTTAAAAGTACGCGGTTTTTTAATGGGGCTGGTCATTAGCATGAACTGGGCCAGCACGATTTTAATTACTTCGGATTCCTTTGGTATTTTAGAGGATTTAGGCGCTGTGCTTACCCTATGGATACATATTGCTCTGTGCGTCGCAACCTGGGTTATTTGTTATTATTTTCTTCCAGAAACTCAAGGAGCCTCCCTTGAAAAAATTGAAAACAACTTACTGGAGGGAAAAAACTTGCGCAGGCTCGGCGAATAACTACAAGGCGACCTGCTCTTGTGCCGCCTTTCTGAACTCAAGGGGTGCAGGAACAAAATCAAAGGGGTCGTGCGTTCCGCCTGTGCCACGAATAGTAATAGAACCATAATTAAATAAACGCCCGGGGACAGTTTGATCCACTTGAATGCTTTCCACTCTCTTGAGCAATACTTCCAAGGTATCGCGCCGAATAAATCCCACCTTAATGACAATGCGCTGATTGGTAATACCATATTCAGAAGTGGTATAGCGTATATAGCCCAATAAGGCATGAAAAATCGTTATCAAGAATAGCGCCAAGCATAAAAATCCATAAGCACTAATGCCAAAAAGCACAAAAGGATGAATAATAGAATGACCTCCTATAAAAAAAATAAGAAAAACCAGGAATGAAACCATAGCGGGGAAAAAAATCATCCAGTGCGGGCCTGTCAGATAAATAATGTGCTCGTTATTGCCTAGATTGTTTTTGATATAACTCACGTGCGGCTCCTGTGTCGATATCGTTTTAAAAGGGGTCCCCACAAAGGGATGCCCCCTGCTATCCAAGCACTTCGATTCTGTCGGCCTTTCTAAAACTGCGCGGCAGCATATTACCACGGCGACCCCGCTCACCTTGAAAGTGTACCAGATCTTTGGGACTTAAGTTGAGACTGCGCTTACCCACAAAGATTTTTAGGCTGGCATTTTCATTAAGCACTCGAACAGCTACGCAGACTTCTTCGCGTATTTTTAATTTTGCGCTGGGAATGCCGATGATTTTATTGCCCTTACCCCTCGCCAACTCTGGCAAATCAGCCACTGGGAAAGAAAGCAATCGCCCTTCAGAGCTCAATGCAATTACATACTGTGATTCTTTATCCATTACTTTTTGAGGTGGGAGTGCTTTAGAATGGTCAGCTACTTTTAGCATGGCCTTTCCACTGCGATTTTTAGAATACAAATTCTCCAAATTTGTTATAAATCCATAACCAAAATCAGAGGCCAGCAAATATACATCGCTGGGACTTCCCATCATCAAACCCACAAACTCTGCAGCAACAGACTGCTTAAACCATTTTGTCAGTGGCTCACCCTGGCCGCGCGCAGAAGGCAGAGAATGAGAGGGCAGGCTATAGCTTCGACCGCTGGCATCTAAGAATACGGCAGAGTCTGTACTGCGCCCACTCCTCTGCTCTAAAAATTCATCACCCGCTTTGTAATTTAAGCTGCTGCCATCTACCTCATGTCCCTTGGCCGCACGCACCCAACCCTGTTTTGATAAAATAACGGTTAATGCTTCTACAGGAACCAGCTCTTCTTCACGCATCGCTTGTGCTTCAAATCGTTTTACAATGGGTGATCGACGCTCATCACCATAATCTTGGATATCTTGTTGTAACTCTTTGCGTACCAATTTTTTAAGATGAGGCTCTGATTTTAAAAGCTGTTCCAATTGCTTTTTCTCTTCCGATAAAGCTTTTTGCTCTTCACGAATATTGATTTCTTCAAGTTTAGCCAATTGGCGTAATTTAATTTCTAAAATGGCCTCCGCTTGAATTTCAGTTAAATTAAATTTTTTCATCAAGACAGGCTTGGGCTTATCTTCTGTGCGAATAATATGAATGACCTTGTCTAGGTTTAAAAAAGCAATCAAAAGACCTTCCAGTAAATGCAGACGATCCACGACGGCCTCTAAGCGATGGGCTAATCGACGCCGCACGGTTGAAATACGAAATTTCAACCATTCTTGAAGCAAGCTCAGCAAATTTTTTACTTGAGGTTTTCCATCCAAACCAATGACATTCATATTCACACGATAGCTGCGTTCAAGATCGGTGGTCGCAAACAAATGGGCCATCAAGGGTTCAATATCCACCCGATTAGAGCGCGGCGTAATGACCAAGCGCGTTGGATTTTCATGATCGGACTCATCCCGTAAATCACTCACAGCCGGTAATTTTTTAGCCAGCATTTGTGTGGCAATTTGCTCTAGTATTTTGGCGCCCGAGACCTGATAAGGCAGGGCTGTAACAACAATATCGTCCTTCTCCATGTGATAAAGAGCACGCATACGCAGGCCCCCATTCCCCGTTTTATATATCTCCGCAATTTCTTGGGGGGAACTAATAATTTCAGCGGCGGTGGGATAGTCTGGGCCTTTAATACATTGTGTGATTTCTTTTAAGCTCGCCTCGGGATTTTCCAACAAATGCATGCAGGCATTGGCGACTTCCGTTAAATTATGTGGTGGAATATCTGTTGCCATTCCCACGGCAATACCGGAGGCGCCGTTGAGCAATACATTGGGCAAGCGCGCGGGCAACAACGCAGGCTCTTTTAAAGTTCCATCAAAATTGGGAACCCATTCAACGGTACCTTGTTGCAGTTCAGATAACATCACCTGCGCATAGGGCGCCAATCGAGCCTCGGTATAACGCATCGCTGCAAAAGATTTAGGATCATCCGCTGTTCCCCAGTTACCTTGACCATCCACAAAAGGGTAGCGATAGGCAAAGGATTGGGCCATCAAGACCATAGCCTCATAACAGGCACTATCACCATGCGGATGAAACTTACCCAGAACATCACCAATGGTGCGCGCTGATTTTTTATATTTGGCGGTCGCTTTTAGCCCAAGCTCAGACATGGCATAGATAATACGGCGCTGCACGGGCTTTAAACCATCGCCGATATGCGGCAAAGCCCGATCTAAAATCACATACATGGAGTAATCAAGATAAGCTCTTTCCGTAAAGACTTTTAAAGGCTCGCGCTCAAGGGTGGCTACATTTTTAGAAGGGGCGCTCATGACAACTTAATCCACATTGAAAAATTCCACTTTAACGTTCCTTATTTAGGGTGATCATGCATTTTTAACACATTCATACAAGAACGCAAAATAGTATTAATGCGCGTTTGGTAACCCCGTCCATCTTCCTTTAACCAATCCAAAACATCTGTATCAAGGCGAATGGTGATTCTTTCCTTAGCCAAGCTCGTGGGCATAACGCGTTTTGCTGCTTCCCAGAACTTCTTATCTGCCAAAAGAACTTCCTTATCCGAGACCGCATTATACTTCAGTTCCCGAGACTTCATGGCATCCACGCGCGCCCAATCCGTTGCCCTATCGATGGGAAGCTGACTAGCTCGATAGCGTAGATTTTTTTCTATAGATCGCTTCTTCATCTTTCCTGGCCCTTCTTGCTGAAATAATTCGATACTTTTCGCCTCTTCTCGTGTAAACCACCGCCAACACACGCCCCTCAACTTCTCCTACCGCCAAATAACGAATTTCACCATAGCGATCCGATCTTCCCTCATAGTACTCCGAAAAAAACACCCTGGCCGCGGCTACAAAGGAAATACCGTGCTTATCGATATTACTCAATTCCTTGATCGAGCTCCACTCAAATTCAATTTCAGACTCTAGCACGCCGCACTCCAAAAATTATGTACTATTGTGCATACAGTTTCAAGGACAAAATCCTATGAATGCACCCAAGATGCTGGTACGATTCTGCAAAATAGGGCTTCAAACTAGGCGCTCACACCCTGACTGAATGAAAATGCACCGCCACTACTCACCACTCGACAAAATTCTGATACAACTGGATGCGGGAATAAATACCGTATTCGCGAACAGCTCAAGCCGCCGAGCTAATCCTGCCGCAGACACGACTGAAACCCCACTCTCCCCTGAAGAGCGCGGGCACAGCGCCGCACTCATGCGCGTAAATCACAGCGGTGAAGTGTGTGCCCAAGCCCTCTATCGCGGGCAATTAGTTTTTGCCAAAAATCCCGAAACACGCGACACACTACAACACGCCTGCCTTGAAGAAAGCGATCACTTAAGCTGGTGTCATGATCGTCTTAAAGAGTTGCAGTCACATCGCAGCTACCTTAATTTTTTTTGGTATTGGCAGTCTTTTATGCTGGGGGCCTTAGCCTCACTCTGGGGAGATCGCTGGAGCTTAGGCTTTGTGGAAGAAACAGAAATTCAAGTAGAGCAACATCTGCAGGGACATATGAACAAGCTCTCTTCTGCCGATCATAAAAGTCGGCTGATTGTCGAACAAATGCAAAAAGATGAGGCGCATCATGGCCAAGCCGCACATCGTGCGGGTGGCACAGCCTTGCCACAAGCAATTCGATCTTTGATGAAAGGCTGCGCAGGAATTATGACGCGGCTGAGTTATTTTATATAAAGAACCTTTAACGAAGGGCTGAAATCGGCGGATGAAAAATCATCTGCACCACCACTCCCTCAGGATCGCTGCAATAAAAACTACGAGCTCCGTCGCGATGAGTTTTGGGCTTGGCTAGAATTTTAACGGCCTTATTCACCAAAAATTCATGCCATTGATCCACCTCTTCCGGTGTATTTAAAATAAAGCCGATGTGATCTAAGCGCTGCCCTCGGGATGGTACAAAATCCGCTTTAGCTCGATGTAAAGCCAAATTATCAGAGCCTGAACTTAAATAAATATTATCGGCATCCGGCTGCCACTCGATCTGCATTCCCAACAGCTGCGTGTAGAATGCACAACAGTCTTCCAAGTGCTGAACTGTTAAAGCCACATGACGCAAACCCGCTGTTTTTAATGTTCGCATACTAGATCCTCGAAAATAAAAGCGAGCGCACCTACAATTTGCTTATTTCTAAACGAAGTTGAGTGAGGGTATCACGATAATCTGGTGTTCCAAACAGGCCAGAGCCCACCACAAAAAAATCAGCTCCAGCCTGCGCTACTTTAGCAATATTATTTACTTTAATGCCCCCATCTACGCCGAGATAACAGGGATGGTTTGCCTGATCGATCAAGGCACGCGTCTCTTTAATTTTATCCAATGAAGATTCAATAAAAGTTTGTCCTCCAAACCCTGGAAAAACAGACATGATTAAAATGATATCGAGTTGCCGAATTAAATTTAAATCTAGCATCAAGGACTTATCTGGATTAACAGCCATGCCCGCCTTCATGCCCGCCCCTCTTATTTTTTCAAGCGTTGTCTGCACATTAGGAGAAGTCTCTGCATGAAAACTGATATAACTGGCGCCTGCTTTGGCAAAAACCTCAATATAGGGATCTGGATTATCCACCATCAAGTGCACGTCAATGGGCGCTATGATGCCAGCTTTGCGTAAGGCCTCGCACACAACCGCACCAAAGCTTAAGTTAGGCACAAAATGATGATCCATGACATCAAAATGAATCATATCCGCCCCCGCATTTAAAGCGGCCTGCGTTTGCTGCGCAAGATAGGCAAAATCGGCAGACAATATAGAGGCTGAGAGTACGGAATTCATAAGCATTAAATTCGCTGCATTGATTTAAATATTCAAAAACACGCACCCATAAGGCGCCCCCACAGAAACAAATTCCCTTGTCATTATACGCAGTTAAGTGCTCAACACCACTGCCTACCAGCCCTTGGCAGCACAAATATCTTCATAGGCCTGCTTAATTTTTTGAGTTTTGGCCGTGGCCATTTTAATCATCTCCTCCGGCAAACCTTTTGCAATTAAACGATCAGGATGATGCTGGCTCATCAGCTTACGATAGGCTTTTTTAAGATCGGTCTGTGATGCCGTATGGGATACCCCCAATATTTGATAGGCCTCAGACAATTGTCGATTGGAATTGTAACTATGTGCTCGCTCACTTCGTTGATAACTTTGCTGGCCTTGATAACGTTGATAATTTTGCTCTGCCCGAAACTGGCGCTCAAAGGCATCAAAACTAAAATTCATCATTCCTAAACGTTGACAAATATCTTCCAATACACGTCGTTTCGCGGGGCTAGGCTCACCCTCGGCATAGGCCATTTGAATTTGAATCTCCAGAAAAGTGCGCAATAAACTGGGGTGGTGCCAGCACTGTTGGCGCAACTCATTCAGAGTAAGATCTACATTAAAATTACCGTGTTTTCCGCGTATAAATAATTCAATGGCGCGTCGGCGCTGCTCTGCATTCAAACCCAACTGACTCATAACGGATTGCGCGGCTTGAATTTCGTGTTCGCTCACTCGACCATCGGCTTTAGCCACATGGCCCATCAGCTTAAAAGTCGCGTTAAAGAATATTTCCTGAACTGCACTGCGATCATGCTGCACGAAATGACTGCGCCATTTATCCAGGGAACCGTTATCGATGAAAAAACCAACGAATAGCCCCAAAATCAATCCAGGCATACCGCCCAGAAACAGGCCAATTAAGCCCGCAATAATTGTTGTGCTCCAACCCATAAATAATCTTCGCCTAGCCCCTGCTGAATGGGGTATATTAACCTAAAAATGGATTCAAAAGAGAGAAATAAACATGTCCTTGAGTGCTCCAAACGCTGCAGAAAGCCCTTTTGAAGAAAAATCCGTCTTACACAGCCCCAGCTCAGCACTCAGTGAGCGATTACTCAGCCAACAATCTAAGGTTGAAGACTGGTTTAAACAAGCATGGGCCTCAAGCCCTCCTTTATTTTATGGCTCCGTCGATGTACGCAATGCAGGCTTTAAATTATCACCCGTGGATACCAACCTCTTCCCAGCAGGCTTTAACAATTTGCGCACTGAATCTAAGCATCATTGTGCAAAATCCATAAAAAATTTTATGGAACAGCACTATCCTCAATGCTCCGAATTATTACTCATCCCAGAAGCACACACGCGCAATTCATTTTATTTTGATAACCTAGGCGTCTTAGTGGAGACCTTAATAGAGGCCGGTCTTAGGCTGCGCCTGGGAAGTTTAAATTTGGAAGATCAAACTGTTTCATTGCCCAATGGAAGTTCTTTAAAATTAGAAACTTTAATGCGCGTAGGTAATAAGTTAGGCGTTGATGACTTTTTTCCCGAATTGATTTTACTCAATAACGATCTTTCAACGGGAGTTCCTGCTTTTTTGGAAAATCTAGATCAAACCATTTTACCTCCTTTACGACTAGGCTGGCATAATCGTCTTAAATCCACTCACTTCAAAGTTTATGCCGAAATTTGTGCTCATTTTTCTAAATCCCTGGACCTGGATCCCTGGCTGTTAATGCCCTTATTTGATCAATGCAATCGTATTGATTTTTTAAAAAAGAAAGGCGAGGGTTGTTTGGCTTTGCGCGCCGAAAAGTTATTATTTCAGATTGAACATAAATACAAAGAATATGGCATTCAAGAACCGGCGTTTTTAATCGTCAAGGCCGATGCAGGCACTTACGGAATGGGCATCATGACGATTAAAGATCCACAGGAACTTCTGGAGCTCAATCGCAAACAACGCACTAAAATGTCTAGCTCCAAAGGGGGGAAAGAAGTAAGCCAGGTTCTCATTCAGGAAGGTATTTACAGTGTTGAAAGCTGGGGCACTAAAAAGGCTGTGGCTGAACCGGTTCTGTATAGCATAGGTTCAGAAATTGTCGGGGGCTTTTATCGAGCGCATCAAGATCGAGGCCCAACAGAAAATTTAAATGCCCCCGGTATGCGCTTTTATCCTTTTGAGGAGGAGAGTCATGAACCCCGTTTTTATGGGTATTCTGTAGTAGCGCGATTAGCTTTATTGGCAGCAGCACGGGAATAGCAGGGCTTGTAATCCAGCATCCCTACAAGGAAACATAATGAATATGAAAGTAGCCGTTATCATGGACCCCATTGAAAGCATCAATACTTTGGTGGATACCAGTTTTGCTCTCATGTTGGAAGCCCAAGATCGTGACTGGGAAGTTTATTACCTGCACGCTAAGCATCTGTGGCTACAAGACGGCGTGGTATGGGGACATTTACAGCAGTTAACACTGTACGATGACCCTCATCATTACTTTGAAGTGCAACAGGATATTGTGCAACCATTAAGTGATATGGATTGCATTTTAATGCGCAAAGACCCTCCCTTCACCCTAGATTATATTTATCTCACTTATTTATTAGAACATGTAGAAGCACAAGGCACTCTGGTGATCAATAAAGCCTCCAGCTTGCGTGATGCAAATGAAAAACTATTTACCACCTGGTTTCCACAATGCTGCCCCAATACTTTAGTCAGCTCACATTCTGAAGTCATACTCGACTTCATTCAAGCCACTGGAGACTGCGTAATTAAACCACTCGACGGCATGGGAGGAGGCTCTGTTTATCGTTTATCACCCAGTGATCCCAACCTCAATCCATTGATTGAACACATGACGCTGAAAGATGCACGCATGGTGATGGTTCAAGAATTTATTCCCGAAATTTTTGAGGGTGACAAGCGCATTCTCATGATGAATGGGGAGCCTGCACCCTATGCCTTGGCACGTATCCCCGCCAAGGGAGATTTTCGAGGCAATTTATCCGCTGGGGCTAAAGGAGTTGCCGTGGAACTCAATGAACAAGATCTTTGGATTTGCGAACAAGTCGGTCCCACCCTAAAAGCAAAGGGTTTATGCTTTGTGGGCCTAGATGTGATCGGAGCTTATTTAACGGAAATCAATGTCACTAGCCCCACCTGCGCTCGTGAAATTAAAAGTCAGACAGGATTTGATGCCTGTAAAGAATTTTTCGATTATTTGGAAACGGTGTTGATTTAACTCTACATTCAAAAAAGAAGGGCGGGTACAAGACCCGCCCCTACATAAAAATGATTAGTCAGCTAGAAGTAGAGCTTTCGTCAGAATCAGTATCAGTCGTACTGGACGCGGTGCCTTGTTGCGTGCCTGCTACCTTCACAAAATGGGCTTGGGCAAAACTGTAGGTGCAAAATGCAAAAGCGCTTAGAACAAATGCAATGATGAATCCTTTTTTCATGACTATATTCTCCAGAAGGGTTTAACGTTAAACTAAGGCTTAAAAACAGTTGCTTTTAAGGCTGATTAATTCTGCTCTAGGCTCAAATTTAAGTCAACTGAAAAATATACAGCATAAAGCTTAAAAATTTTTAAAGGTTTTTCCTATGTCTCATATTGCTGTAATGGCCGAACATCCCCATTTACTTCCCTCTGCGCAGGCCCTAGCAGATAAACTTAAGCTTAAAATGCTTCATCAACCCACCGAAGAATACCACGCCTATCTTATTGTCGGCCAAGAGGGCCTAGCCTTAAAACTAGGCGGCGAGTCAAAAATGAAAGCCCTTCGCGTAGATTTCCTAAAGGGTGCTCTCGCACACCGTTGTCAATACGGCGGCGGAAAATCACAACTGATTGCAAAAGCCATAGGCCTTAAAAAGGGAGCGCCTCCCCGAGTATTGGATGTCACCGCAGGCTTGGGGCGAGATGCCTATGTGCTCGCTCATTTAGGTTGTCATGTACAATTGTTAGAGCGCTCACCCATTATCGCGGCGCTCTTGGAGGATGGCTTGTTGCGTGCTACGACAGCAGGAAATGTTGCTGCATTAAACTTGAATTTCATTCAAACAGATGCCTTGCAATACTTACCCCGCTTAAAAGAAACACAAAAACCTGAGGTGATTTATATAGATCCCATGTTTTCTCCTGAAAACAACTCCGCTTTGGTCAAAAAAGAAATGAGGGTATTAAGAGCGGTGGTCGGGGAAGATGAAGATTCGGCTCAATTGCTGGAACTGGCCTTAAACACGGCATCCAAGCGCGTAGTAGTCAAACGGGCTCGGCTCGCAGCTTGTCTTAATGAAATAAAACCCAGTTTTCAAGTCATCGGAAAGAGTACACGTTTTGATGTGTATTTAATCAACGGAAAATGAAGAGCCACAACCACAGGTAGTTTTAGCTTTGGGATTACGAATAATAAATTGAGAACCGTTCACGTCTTCGCGATAATCAATTTCAGCACCCAGTAGATATTGGATGCTTACAGGATCTACCAAGAGCTTAATAGAAACAGGCTCTTGCGCATTATTATCCTGCACTTTTTTTTCAACCACCTGATCACCCTGATTAATGGTGTCATCAAAGGTAAAGCCATACTGAAAGCCTGAACAACCGCCTCCCGTAATAAACACCCGCAAATTAAGCGCGGGGTTTTGTTCTTCATCCACCAAGGATTTGACCTTGGCCGCCGCCGCATCCGTAAAAATCAAGCTGGGATTGAGGACTATAGAATCCTGAGTGTGGTTGTGAGTAGAGGTCGATGACATCGTATTCTCCAAAAGATATTCTGGATTATGGGTTAGACTATCGCTTGAGTCAATGCAAGCAAATGCTTTCCTAGCCATAAAAAGAGGGAAGGGGCGCATCAACAAGATCAGCTTCTTCTGTTTTATCACCAGAAGGGGGATCCATCTGTTTCTTCAGCTCAAAATAGGCTCTGTCGATAGACTCGGCACAATGGCTACCAAAATCCTCCTCTGTAAATTTTTTTCTAAAAAATGAATTATGCTTTCGAATAGACAAGATCTCAGATAATATCAGCGCCCTGTTGACCTCTCCTTGGTCTACTAAAAATTCTTTAAATCCTAATGAATTCATCATACATTTTAGTAATTTTATTTTTTTCTGTGGGCAGAGCTCATAATCATGCTCGCCAAGATCTTTTTTAGAAGTTGGGGCATGGTTAATAATCCCAGAAATTTCCTTTAATAAAAAATCTGGCATCAATAAAATTTTTAAGATGGCTCCGTAAACCAAGCGTTTAAAGCCAGGGCCTAATTTACTAGAAAACTGTTTTCCATCCGAGCAATAAAAAGTGTTCACCTTCCCATTACTTCTATTAAAAATAAAATTATGCGGCCTAAAAACCCCACTCTCTGAGGCCATAGGAAGGCTTTCGAGATCGCTTAAATCAAAGCTGAGTCCTTTCCAGAAAGTACAATCAAAATCAATGCGCGTTAGATTATTGTCTTTGTCAAAAACAATATGGCTGGTCTTCAAATCATGCTCCGCAAAAACAACAGAACATACCAAAATTTGGGCCAAGGCTCTTAAATTACTTTTTTTATTATCTAATATTTTTGCTCTAAGAACATCAAGATAAGAATAAGATCCCCAATGGCTGCGACAAATATCATCTGCACTTCGAAACCCTGTAACTTCCTCGCTAATCACAGATCCATCGTCACACAAACTATACTTAGGTATAGAGTTTCCCTGCAAAATATGTAATCTAAAGACCCACGCGCTGTACACCTCCATGGCAGGATCATTTTCAATTTTCGGGCTTAACCCTTTAACAACGAACGCTTTTTGGCTTTTGGTTTTTTTTCGTGCCCTCCGCACGGAATGAGAAGAAGACACGACGGGAAAAACTTCCCCGAGATTAAAGTCCTCCGGATTTTTTCGTCGAGTAAACAGCGAAGCAGATTGTCCAACAGGTCTCATACAACATTTCCCCATAAAATAATAGATTGAGATCAGAATACCCCAAAAACATTAAGGCCACCTCTCGAAATGATTATTTTGGTGTCTGGCTCCGCTGAAAAAGATTTTAACCCATTGATTTAATGTGTTGCGGTGCCTGACTCCAAAATAAAAATCAAAAATTTTGAATAAATAGAGG
>JAKFXE010000135.1 GCA_021731545.1 Coxiellaceae bacterium | reverse complement strand
CTAAAATACCGAGAGTAGTATTGATGAGTAGTCGCAAAGAATCACCCGCCGCAAAAGAGAGCTTTCCCTGCAAGACATCATTAAACATCGTGGGTACATTAAAAATATTGGTATAAAAATTATGAACCCCTTCTTGAACAAAATTAGGCAAGATTCCGGCATAGGCAAGGGCGGCGGGTTTTAAAATAGTTTTATCTAGAAGGTGATTAACCGCATAGGTTTTACGGTTGCCGCTTTCAAAAGGGTCCACGGTGTTTTGAGGTTGTTTGATGCAAGCACATAAAAGGCCGATGCTGCAGCCCAAGAGTAATGCCGTGATTTTTTTTAGTTTTTTTAGAGTCGTTGGCCGGTACATGAACAAACTATTTCCTGAAAAGAGATACGTCCTTAATGCCGGAAGTTTAACCTAGCTGAGTACCGAGCGCTAGGCTTTAATTCTGCAATGGGTTTCACGCAGTTTTGTGATGAATAGAATGCAAGCGATAAAGCATAGGGGTAAGACAATCACGGAGCTGTGGAAATTACTTGGGCTGAATACGGGAGCTCCATCCAGCATCACGCCATCCCAGCGCAAGTCGAGCAGCCAGCCAATAATAGGCTGAAAGGCCGCTCCAATAATAACAGAGGCCATGTTGGTAAAGCCCATGGAAGTGCCTGCGACTTTTTTAGGATTAATTTCGCAGGACACGGCATAGCAGGTTGCCACACCGATATTGCTGACTCCGTAGAAAAAAAGCAGAATGAAGAGTAGGCTGACGGGCATATGGGGAAGGTATAAAACAGCGCTGAGAAAAACAAGACTTGCAATCGTAGAGGCTAAAATAATGGGTTTGCGTCGTTGAATTCGATCTGAAAACCAACCCCCAATAGGACCACCCACCGCCCAGCCAATAAAGATCATGCCGATAGCGGTTGCCGCTACTTCTGTGGGAATACCGTATACGCCACGCAGATAGGAAACGCCCCAGAGTTCAGCAAAGGCTGCCGTAGGGGCGTATAGAAAACCTACGACTGCACCATTGATCCAAGTTTGTGGATTGCACAGTACAACCCACAAACCTTTCACAAGATTAAATTCTTCTGGAGAGGGGGGTGAGTAATGAGCCAGCGGTGTTCTGGGATGGTCACGCACCAAAAGACCAATCAAAAGGGCCAACAGACAGAGTATTCCACCGATGGTCCACATGGTATAACGCCAGCCGATGTGCTTGACCAGCACAGATACAGGGCCTTCTCCCACGCAGGCACCTAACATGCCCAGGGCTTGGGTAATGCCGGCTAATAAACCAAATCGAGTGGGGCTGAACCAGATGGTGGCCAGTTTTAGGGCGCCCACGAAGGCAAAAGCAGCGCCAAAACCCATTAAAAATCGGCCTAATTCCGCAGTTCTAAGGCCTTTGGCTTGTGCAAACATAAAACAACCTACGGCACACAAAGCCGCCATCACGGTGAGCAGGCGATGCGGACCAAAACGGTCCATGAGACTGCCTACCGGAATTTGCATGGAAACATAGGCATAGTAAAAGTAAGCAGAGAGCGCCCCTAAACTGAGAGCGCGCACGTTAAAAGCTTCCATTAACTGAGGCGCCATCACGCCCGGTGCTACGCGAGCGAAATATTCGGCGAAGAAGAAGGCGGCCGCTAAACCCCAAATAATCCAGGGTTGTTGACGATGTACTAGTCTATTGAAGGCAGCAAAGAGCATGTAGAGTGTTATACCCGATTACGTTAGGAAGGTCATCAGTATATGTGAAAAAAAACCTAAAGCCATCGGCCAAAATAATTACAGGGGATGCCTTTTGTAGAGGGGAGGTCTCAGGTATACTCAACGCCTTAAATTATAGTTAGCCATATGAAAAAGGAGGACAGTATGGGCGTTTTTTCAGCAAAGCAAAACATGGTTCGCGCTTTGGCCATTGTGATTCCTGCGATCATGTTTAGTAGTTTTTATATGAAAACGCTAACCCCTTTCTTGTTGTCTTTGGTATTTGCTTGGGCTTTAGCGTGGGTATTTGCACGCTACGTTAAGCTTCAAGATCATGCGGTTTATTCAGCGGTCTTGGTGTTAGTTTTGGATTATTGTTATGCCAGCTACAAAGCCTTTATGGCTTTAGTGGTGCAAGGCCTGCCTGTGTTAGCTAATCTGCACAAAGTTTTTTTAGCCTCGGGTGTTTTTGCATTACTCTCTTTTGGTGTTTTACTTCCGGCGTGGTTAATTTTCTTCGGCCTAGATCAGTGGATTATTAAAGCGATCAAAACTAAAAAAATCGCCTTATAGCCCATTTTTATAGTCAAAAAATAGGCTCAACCGGTACGTTTTCAGTATTGGGTTTGAATCAAATGATTAAGATATTGACGATAATAGGGATTATTGTTTTTTCTTTTGCCGCAGCAAATGCGGCTGAGAGTACGGTGTTTCATCGACCCGCTGATTTCCTTCAATCTATTCAAGGCGATTCTGATGCGGGCCAAAAAATATATGAAGAGTTTTGTGCCAGTTGTCATGCACCCAAGCCCATGATCAACGTAAAGGCTCCGCGCAGGGGAGTTCAATCGGAGTGGAAACCTTATCTGAATCAAACCATGGATACTCTGTTAAGGGTGGTAGATTCAGGTCTCAATCAGATGCCGCCTCGAGGGGGATGTTTTGAGTGTAGCGATGCTGATTTGAAAGCGGCCATAGAGTATATGTTGCCCACAGCCTCTCATAAAAAGGTGGCTCCGTAGTGTGGTATCATTGGGAATCTAAGCGGAAGGACGGAATATGAGCTCTCATTTTTATCTGCGGATTTTAATGGCTTTAAGTTTAGTGTTGATGCTAACGAATTGTGCGCAGGTGAATGGTAAGCCTCAATTCGTAGAGCCCTTTGGCGGAGCTGTTGTGACGGATCAGTCGCAGTACACGCCGATTGATCCCAGTCGAGTTAAGCTCTATTACAAAACCTATCCCAGACCTGCACACTATAAGGTGGTAGGCTTTGTGGCCGCTGAAAATGAGAATTTTTTCGGATGGTCGCGTAACCGGCTTTCGGTGCAAGCAGAGCTGCGAAGACAAGCAGCTTCTGTGGGGGCTAATGGGGTGATTAATATTAATCAGGGACAGACTGAGACGACGGGTGATGCCATTATCGTCCCCTAAGGATTGTGAGTGACCAATTTAAACCGCCGATTTTCTCCGCTTCATATGTTGTTGCTCAGCATCAACGGAATGGTAGGTTCCGCTTGGCTATTTGCGCCGCTGTACGCGGCTAAGCTTGCGGGACCTGCGGTTATTGTTTCCTGGGTTTTGGGTGGTGCTGCAACGATACTGATTGCGCTGAGCTTTGCTGAACTTTCAACAATGCTGCCTATTGCAGGTGGAACCACGCGCTTTGCCCAGCTCAGTCATGGAATTATAACGGGTTATGTGATCAGTTGGGTTTCTTGGTTATCTTGCGTTACGATGGCACCGATCGAAGTGCAGGCGGTGCTGCAGTATTTGTCCATCTACTTTCCCAGCTTAATGCATGAATTACACGGAATGCCGACATTGACAGAAACCGGTTTTTTCTTTGCCACGCTGATTATGTTTGCTTTGTGTGTAGTCAATGTAGCTAGTTTCAAAGGATTGATTCGTTTTAATTTTGTTTTGTTTTCATTTAAATTTTTAGTGATCCTGGCCACCATTTTTTGGTTGATCAAGACTCAATTTCATCCCCATAATTTCTCAGGTATGGGTGTTATGAGCACGGGAAATTGGCAGGGAATATTGGCGGCTATTGCCAGCGGCGGCATTGCTTTTGCCTTTACAGGATTTAAGCATGGCGTTGAGTTGGCGGGTGAAGCAAAAACCGCTCAAATCACGATTCCTCTAGCGATTGTAGGTTCTGTGGTGTGTTGTTTAATTTTGTATATGGGGTTGCAAGTTGCTTTTTTAGGCGCTTTAAATCCATCGGATTTTGCGAGAGGTTGGAATACATTGAGTTTTTCAGGCGACATTGGCCCCTTTGTAGGCATTGCGGGAGCATTGGGTTTGGTGTGGTTGGTTAAGTTTTTATATATGGATGCGGTGGTTTCACCTCTGGGTGCAGGATTGATTTACGTGACTTCTACGGCACGTATTATTTATGCCATGAGCAAGAATGGATATTTAATGGGGTGGTTGGCTAAGCTCAATAAAGAGAGTATGCCGATTGCGGCTATTAGCTTGAATTTTATCGTGGGGCTTTTTTTGTTTTTGCCCTTGCCTGGCTGGCAAGCCATGGTGAGCTTTTTAGTATCGGCTGTGGTTATTTCCTATGCTATGGGTCCTATTGCACTCTTGTGTTTGCGGCGGCAGCTTCCGAAACAGTCCCGTCCGTTTCGCTTGCCCCTAGCTAATGTGCTCTGTCCTGTTGCTTTTTGTTGCTGCAATCTTATTAGTTATTGGACAGGTTGGCAGACGATCTCTAAATTGGCTATTGCAGTATTGCTGGGTTTGATTTTCCTAGTAATTGCGTATTTGCGTGGAAATATTGCTAAACAGCATCTGGGTGTAAAATCCGTGTATTGGTTGATCCCTTATTTGTCTGGTTTGACATTGATTTCGTATCTTGGATCCTTCGGTGGAAAAGGCGTGATTATTTTTGGTTGGGATTTTTTAGTGATTGGGATTTTTTCAATCTGTATTTTAATTTTGGCGCTTAAGACACGCATGCCCACAGTAGACAAGCAATTTCAAGCGTATTTGGACGAAGAAGAGTTGGCGGTATAGGTGATTTTGTGGGCTAAATAAAATTATGAGGCCTCTGGGGGAGGCCGTGAGTTCTCCCTACAGATGAGCGATCTTCTCTTTTTGCAATTTACATTCCCATTCATAAGCCGTCTTAACGATAAACTCAAGATCATTGTATTGGGGCTTCCACTGTAATAAATGGTTTAGTTGGCTGCAATCCGCCACCAATGAAGCTGGGTCTCCTGCACGACGAGGGCTGTAAATTTTGGGAAGGCTCACACCTGTCACACGCTCGACAGCGTGTATAACATCGAGCACGCTATAGCCTGTTCCATAGCCGCAGTTAATCAATAAAGACTCGTTTTTGTCGGAGATAAAATCTAAAGCTGCCAAATGCGCAGAAGCTAGATCGCTGACATGGATATAATCACGCAGGGCGGTCCCATCGGGAGTATTATAATCGTTCCCAAAAATTTCAAGCTGCTTCTTTTTACCCAGCGCTGTTTGAAGTGCGGCCTTGATTAAATGTTTTGCGGTGGTAGAGGATTGGCCTAGCTGTCCGTCAGGGTCTGCGCCGGCCACATTGAAGTAGCGTAAACAGGCTGTTTTCATCGAGCTTTGTGAGCCCACATTGCGTACCAGCCATTCTCCAATCAATTTAGTTTCCCCGTAGGGGTTGATGGGTTTTGTGGGATGATCTTCGGAAACAGTTGCTTGATTTACAATACCGTAAACGGCGGCTGAAGAAGAATAAATAAAATATGTCACCTCATATTGTTTGCAAAACTCTAATAGAGAAATCAAGTGACTGACATTGTTTTGATAGTAGGAAAGAGGATTTCTTACCGACTCTTCCACGTCGATGAATGCTGCAAAATGAAATACGGTGGTGATATTAAAGGAATTAAAAATTTCATGTAAAAGTGTTGTATTTCCAAAGTTGCCCACTTTAAGTGGGGCGCCAACAACGGCTTCTTTGTTGCCTGTTGAAAGATCATCAAGTATCACAACGGACTCACCACGTTGAGTCAATAGTTTTAAGACATGTGAGCCAATATAACCGGCTCCTCCAGTCACGAGAATAGTAGGACGAGAATTTTTCATGGCTTGAGATCTTAGAGGGGATGCGTGTATGCTGTCAACCGATCTGAGTTTTTAGTTAGAATGTTTATAATTTTAATCTAAGTGGAGGGCAGATTATGCCAAAATTTCCTAAGCTCATGTTTAAAGGGGTAGCAGGCTCCTCCTGTTTAGACCCATGTGGTGTAGGGTATTGTTTCTTCTGCTACCCTATATTCAGGAACATTAAATTCTTGATCCAAGAGCTCTAGATAATAGTTAATTCCATCGGCTAATATTCTGACATAGGGTTCTTGCAGCATGCTTTCATGTGTTCCAGGTACCAAATGTATATCGATACCTTTGTTGGCCAATAAGTTCCAGTGATTAGATGGGTCGTCATTGTAAGAGTACATCGGGAGCAATTCTTTTGATTTAAAGAGAATCAATTTTTGATTGATTTTCCTAAATTTATATTTCGAGTGCATTTTCGCTCTTTGCCATTGCAATTCGAGCAAAGAGTCTGCTGTAACAATGCCTTTAGCTAGAAACTCAGCTCGTGTTTCTTCAAAAATTCGGCGCATATTGGCCTGAAAGTATTCTTTGTGATCCAGCTCATCTGGATAATGAGACCACCCATCAATGGAGCATAAGAAAGAAACTTGCTCCCCCTGTTGTTGCAGTTGGCGTGTTGCTTCCACTGCGGCAGTGGCACCCGAAGAAAATCCTGCTAGTAGGTAGGGTCCGTATGCTTGAACTTTTCTGATTTCATCCAAATAATGAGCTACCATTTTTTCAACGGAATTAAACAATAGATCAGATTTTTTTGTACTGAGATTAGTGACATTAATGCTTGGATCCTGAAGGGCATAAACAGGTCTGTTTTTCTGTATATGGTTCGATAGCTTTAAATAACAGAAGGTTGTTCCTCCAATGGGATGAAATAAGAATAGCGGTGGTTTATTTCCAGATTTCCTTAGAGGCACTATGGGGGAAGAGCTCGAAAAAGCATTTTTTTGATTCAATATAAAACTATCTTCAAAACTCATTTGCTTTATAAGGTAATCAAATTCAAAAATAGTTGGATTTTCGAATAAATTATGAATTTGTAACCTTACTGAAAATTCAGTATTAACACGCGTTAACATTTTCAAAGCAGACAAAGAATGCCCACCGAAATCAAAAAAATTATCGTTAATTCCAAGCTGTTTGATGTTTAAAACAGATTCCCAAGTTTCAATTAATTTGCTTTGTTCAGCATTTTGAGGGGGAGAATAACCTATAAATCGTTTTACATGATTTAATGCCATATTTTTTAACGAAATTCTATCTACTTTTCCCGTTATAGATAAGGGTAGCTTATTGAGTACGATGTAAGATGATGGAATCATATAGCTGGGAAGATATCGGGCCAAAAATCGCTTCATTTCAGATTCTGTAAAGCTCATCAATGGATTGAGCACTAGATAAGCAATCAGTGATTCGCAGGAGCTATCTGTTACAAGCACGCACTGATTAATGACCGGATATTTCAAGATACAGCCTTCAATTTCATTAAGCTCTATTCGGTAACCACGAAGTTTGATTTGATTGTCTAGTCGATCAATATATTCAAGGGAGCCGTCGGGAAGCCAACGGACAAAATCCCCTGTTTTATAAAGCAGGGACAAGTTATCAAAGGGATTATGAACAAATTTTTTCTTTGTTAGATCAGGTTTGTTTAGGTAGCCTTTGGCAACGCCAATACCACTAATATAAAGCTCTCCAGGCGCGCCAATAGGTAAAAGCTTCATATTGGGATCCAGTACGTAAAACTTAGTGTTTGCTATAGGTTTTCCTATGGGGACAATGTTAGATCTCGGTGCATTTTTACGACAGTCCCAGTGAGAGACATCAACAGCAGCTTCAGTGGGGCCATAAAGATTGTAAAGTTCGGCATTTGGAAAAACAAAGAAAAATTGTTTCTGAAGTTGGTATGATAATTTTTCTCCACTTGAAAATACTTTTTTCAAACAAGTTTTCTTTCCTGTCTTAAACTGTTCCAGAAAAACCTTTAACATAGATGGAACAAAATGAATAATGGATATTTTTTCATTTTCAATGAAATCGATGAGCGCGGTTGGATTTTTGTTGAGTCCATGACTAGAAAGAACAAGCTTTGCTCCACTAATGAGTGGCCAGAAAAATTCCCAAACAGAAACATCAAAACAAAAAGTTGTTTTTTGTAAAACGCGATCATTATTGGTTAATTGATATTCATTTTGCATCCAGGTGAGGCGATTGCAAATGCCCTCATGGGTGCATATAACTCCCTTGGGTTCACCCGTCGTTCCTGAAGTATAAATAACATATGCTGGAGCATTTCCAGGAATGGTAATAGCTATATTTTCAATAGCGTTGTTTTTAATTTCTTCTATTTCAAGATCAATAGGAATAACGGATTTTTTGAAGGATTCCAATATTTTTTTAAGAGACTCATGGCTAAGTATTAATTTACAGCCGCTATCTTCTATCATGTAATGAATTCGATTGAGTGGATAATCAGGGTCAATGGGAATATAGGCTGAGCCCGTTTTTAAAACAGCCAGCATGGAAACAACCATTTCGACACAACTATAAACACATATAGAGATTAGATCTCCTGGAACAACTCCATGGCTTTGCAAGTAACGCGCCAACTGATTTGAGCGTTCATTTAGGGTTCTATAACTGAATTCATGGCCTTCGAAAATAACAGCAGTGTCGTCGGGTGTTTTTATAACTTGCTGTTCAAACAATGTATGAAGCAGTTTATTTTTTATAGAATAATCAATACAGGTATCATTCCATCTGCTCAAGAAATTAAAAGGTTGAGTGGTAGTGTCATATATTCTTAAATGATGTATCCGTCTTTCGGGGGATTGAACGATTGATTTTAACAGGCACTCAAAATGCTTGCTCAAGTTCATTATTGTGAACTCATCAAAAAGATCCGTTTTGTACTCAATAAAACAGCAGGGCTTATTTTTATCAATATCTATCACTAGCGATAGATCATATTTTGAAGTATCAAATCGAAGTTTTTCTTCAGAAATATTCAGATTTTCAAGAGACAGCTTTTCATTTTCAAATTGATTTAAGGTGAAGCTGAGCTGACAAGGCTGTTTTTGAATGGATTCAAATGAGGGGGGGCTTAAAACCTCAGTTAAGTGCTCAAATGGATATTCTTGATTTGAGTAAGCTTCTAATAACATTTCCTTGTTTCGTTCAATTAATTGGATAAAAGTAGGGTGGTTTGAAAGGTCTGAACGCAAAACAAGCGTATTAACAAAAAACCCTATCATATCCTGTATTTTTTCGTGCTGCCTGTTTGCAATGGAAGTTCCAACGACTATATCCGTTTGTTGATTGTAGCGATAAATTAAAACATCGAAAGCGCTCAATAGTACTGTAAACAGAGAAGAAGAAGTGTTTTTTGCAATATTTAAAAGATCATTCATTAATTGAGAAGATAGGTCAAAATAAAATTGTCGTCCATTATATGTTTGAGCTGTAGACTTAACGAAATCTGTGGGTAATTCAGTAACGGGAATGTTTTTAAGCTTGTTTTTCCAATAATCCTCCTGCTTTTTCATATAATGGCCTTTCAATATCTTTTTCTGCCAACATGAAAAGTCCGCATACTGTAAGGAGGGTGTTTGCGATGAGTTTTCTATACCTAACAAGGAACTCTTATAAAGGGTAGAAAGACCCTTGTAAAACTGATCAAAGGACCATCCATCAAAAATAATATGATGTATGCAAATATATAATAGATATTCATTTTCGGATTTTTTATAAACAGAGGCTTTGATTAACAGATCCTCGCCTAATTTAAATGGTTTGTGTGTCTCTCTATAGATGAGGTCCATGATTGAGCTATGTGAATAGCCAAAAGCATCTATGTAATTGAGTGAGAAATTAACGTTTTTTGCGGAATGTATTATTTGCAGTATTTGTTCATTCATTTCGCAAAAGTTGGTTCTTAAGATTTCATATTGCTTGATCATTTTCTGAAAGGAGGCTTCCAGCGCAATGGCATTTAAATCACCTGTCAGTTTAAATAGACGGGGTATGTTGTAAGTGGCTGTGTCTGGATTAAGTCCTTGAAATAGCCACAGACGACGTTGTGCCAATGAAACAGGGGCCATTTTTCTTTTGGGAAGGGCGGAAATATCCGGCATTTTTGGGCTTTTACTGTTGTTTCGGATATCGTGAATCAAGCGAATTTGATGAGTAATGGTGGGATTATTAAACAAGTCAGATAATTTAATATTAACCAGGAAGAAGGTTTCTATGGCTAATGCTAGCTTTGATAGCAAAAGTGAATGCCCACCTAATTCAAAAAAATTATCGTGAATACTGATTTGTTTTTGATCGATAGATAGGATTCCACCCCACAAATCAGCCATTGTTTTTTCTTCATCCGTGGATAAGGAAGCTTGTTTATTTTGAGCGCAGTAGTGTTTGTAGTCAGGCTCTGGAAGTTTCTTGTAATCTATTTTTCCGTTGTTCGTTAACGGAAATTTTTTTAATATTATAAAAGCTGCTGGAAGCATAAAATTTGGCAACAATTCTTTGAGAAAAGAGCGAATTTCACCAGCATTAGTGGTTTTGTTATCCCGTAGTTTTAGGTAGGATACAAGGTATTTATTGTTATTGTAATCAATCTTTGACATCACAATGGCCTGTTGTATGGCGCTGTGTTGTTTTAATGCCAATTCAACTTCGCTCAACTCAATTCTGAATCCATGAATTTTAACTTGATTATCTGCGCGGCCAATATACTCAATTTTCCCATTCATAAGACGTCTGCATAAATCCCCCGATTTGTACATCTTGCTTTCAGCTTGGCTCGAGAAAGGATTTTTTATAAAATGTTTGGCTGTAATTTCGGGTTTATTGAAATAGCCTCTGGATACCCCAGCTCCTCCAATATAGAGCTCTCCCACGACGCCGATGGGAACCGGGATCAAATTTGAGTTGAGTATATAGAGTTGAATATTTTGTAATGGGTAACCCAGTGGCATTTTTTCCTCACCAGAGTAATGTTTTTCAACACTACACAGCACTGTGGCTTCGGTGGGCCCATAACCATTGAAAAAGTGATAGTATTGCGACCACTGGTTGGCTAATTCTACGGAGCAGGCTTCTCCTGCAACAATAACCTTTTTTAAGTGCTCATATATTCCTGGCGTCAATAGTTCGAGCACAGAAGGAGGCAGAGACAGGGTGGTTATCTTATTCGAAATAAGGGTGCTTTCTAAGGGTTTGCTTGGGATAATATCTTCTTTGTTCACCAGATGAAAAGTGGCGCCAACAAGCATGGAGCCAAAAAACTCTCCAATAAATACATCAAAACTGAAAGAAGAAAAACCTAGTACGTGATCTTCTATGTTGAGTTTGATGTGTTTTACATAAGCGCTTATAAAATTAACCAAGTTTTTGTGTTCAACCGCCACGCCCTTGGGCTCTCCCGTTGATCCAGAGGTATAAATGACATAGGCTAAGTTATCAGGAGAGGCGTTTGATTTTGGATCATCACAGCTTTGAGTTGACAGAGGTTCTTTATCAAGCTCAAGTTTAAAAACGCGCGCCTCTTTTTTATTAATTAAGTTTAAGTGGTTGAAAAGTCTTTTTTTAAGTGGTGGCTGGACCAATATATAGGAAAGATCTAAGTCATTTAAGATATATTTTATTCTAGAATTTGGATAGGCCGGATCAATTGGAATATAGGCAGCCCCTGATTTAAGTACCGCGATAATTGAAACCAGCATTTCTATGCTTCGATTTGAATAAATGGCAATTAAAGTTCCCACGGTTACACCACTGGAAATCAAAAAATTAGCCAGCCTATTTGATAGTTCGTTTATTTTGGCGTAGGTGTATTCCTTGTTATAAAAGCGAATTGCTATTTTGTTGGGAGTTTGTCTGACCTGTTCCTGAAAGAGCTCATGAACAGTGGTTTGGCAAAAAAAATTGCGGTCGTCGTAATTCCATTCATAAATAACTTTTTTGTGTTCTACGTCAGAAAGCACTGGAATTTTATTGATTTTTATTTTTTTATTTTCGATAATTGACCGCAGCATTGCATTTAAGTGAGAGCCTATGTTTTCAATGACACTTTGTATTTCAGATGAATCAAAAATAACATTATTAATAAACAATTGAACTTTATATGAGTTTATTTTTATGGCAAAGCAAAGAAGACTTTTTGTTTTTGGCTTGAAGTTTGTCAGTGAATTGCAAAATTCAATAGATACGCCGGGGGCAAAGTCAAGCTCTTTAAGATCCGGATAGCGTGATCTTAAATCATGTAAATGATTTTTTTTAAGGGATAGGGCCTCTATTGTTTTCTCAGTGTATTTAAGTGAATCAAAATAATCCATTTTTTCGTCAAAAAAAATGTTTAGGGGAATTTCGGGCGATATTAACCAACTTAAAAAATCTGATCTGGATTTTAATTCTGGATAACTGAAGATAATGCCCAATTGTGGATTATCGGTAATTTGGTATAAATACAAAAGAATCAGCGTCAAGGTTTTATAATGCTTAAGCTCTTCTTGAAAAAAATAGGATGAAAAATTTAAAGTAAGTTCTTTTTCTGTATAAGCAGAAATGGCTGCATGCGCGGTGCTGGAGAAGTGGGCTGGAATAAATGACAAATGGCATGGATTAAAATTTCTTAATTCATTTACCCAAAATAATTCAAATATACGGGAGTCTTCCACGACCTTCCGTGTTTTATTCATGATGGCTTGGCTTGGGTTGGGGAGTTGATACCCCACTTCTAAGCCAAAACGAGACACAAGCTCGGGTATTGAGAGCGTATAACCATCTCTATCAATAAGCTCAAAAAGTAGAACATCCATGCTCCCCGTACAGATCTGCAAGCAATTGTCGAATATTTCAACAATAGTGCCGGGTGTGAGAGAGGTCCTAAAGCCTAAAAACTCTATTTTTTCACAAATGAGCAGCTCATGTTCCATTATTATTTTGGCTGAAGCTAGTGCATTAGTATAACTGCCAAAATTGAGGGCCCTGCATAGGTGTGAAATTTCAGTCGAAGTATCATTCCAGTTAATAAGTCCGCCGCCCGCGGGTTTATCTTGGAGCGCATAAAAGCTGCGATGAGCCTGATTTTGCTTTGTCCTTTTGTAGGTATTAAGATTGAGTTCTTCAATAAGCTCTTCAAAAGTTTTTATTGCGTGTTCATAACATTTTACATTGAGGCTGAGAGCAGTATCGTCTTCTGAAATATCAAAGTTACATTGTTTTAGAATATCACCACCGTCTAAAGACTCTGTCATAATGTGCCAACTAATTCCATGTGTTTTTTCCTGATTAAGTAGCGCCCAGGAAGTGGCATAACTTCCCGCATAGCGTGGAAGTGGAGCGTCATGGTAATTAATAGGTAATTTTTGGGGTAATTTTAGGAATTCACTAGGTAAAATATAGGTATTAACGATACTGAACAAGTAATCGAAGGTGTGTGAGCTTGCGTTTTCTTTTAAGGCTTCTAGGGAATCAAAGAAAGTAACGGAATGTTTTTTACACCATTGAATAACAGAAGGATCTTTTGAATACATTCCCAGGATTTGATGATTTTGTGCAAGCAGGAGTTCTGAACATTGAATAGTTAGGCTTTCGTTTCCGATAATATAACAGCTAAAGCCTGTGTTGATGGGTTGCATGCTACAAAGTTCCCTATATCAATGCAATGGTTTGATTTTGTATCTGGAATAAACACCCTGCCCTCCTTGAAAACCAACATATCTATCCTTGAGCGATCCTGAAAAAGCGAGGAGATTCTAACATTGAAGGGGATAGAAATTAAGTAGTATTTGTACTAGATGAGGAACGCTGATTGGCTGAGAATATTTCTATCATTTCAGCTAACTGTTTTGGATGTTTAATTACTTTTGTGAAGCTGCTTAGATCAAACTTTGACCTATTTTGATGAAGTGAGCTTAAAGGATTGAGCACATTTTTGGAAAAATACTCAGCTTGGTTTGCTTGTGAGTGTGTGCCTAATGGAAGAGAAGCCAGGAAAAGCTCAAAAATTGATCAGAAAAGGCTTGAAGGAACACGGGGGGGGGGTAATTATTTTTTGTGTAGCTAAGTTTTCAATCAATAAGTTTTGATAAATTTGTCAAAAGCAGGGTACATATTTTATACTCCTTTGTTTTGGAAAAATCGACAAATAATAAATAGAGCGTATAGTTTTTGCTCTAGATGAGCTTAGGTAATAGGGCTAATTATTTATTAAGGCCACCTCTCGAAATGATTATTTTGGTGTCTGGCTCCGCTGGAAAAGATTTTAACCTATTGATTTAATGTGTTGCGGTGCCTGACTCCAAAATAAAAAACAAACATTTTGAATAAATAGAGGTGCCCTTAAGTTTCTGCTAAAGGAGGCCATAATGCCAAATTATGTTAAGGCAGAGCAAGGCTTAAATCACTCCGTAATCTATACTGATAATTTTGGAAATCGTTATAGATTTTCAGGTGGAACCTGGGTGTGGCGAAATCATAATCCTGGCAATATCAAGTCAGGAAGTGTTAGTAAGCGAAACCACCAAATTGGTAAAGCGGGGGGTTTTGCAGTTTTTCCAGACTATCAATCAGGTCATGCAGCTCTGTTAGATTCCTTAAGTACAACTTTTTATAAGATGTCTTTGAACGAATTGGTTTATCAATATGCCCCCCATATGAGAATGATACAGAAGCTTATAGAAAATTTCTTTGTAAAAAAGTTGGTGTCAGTGGAGAGACAAAAGTTAAGGAGCTAAGTTCTATCCAATTTGAAAAGTTGTGGCGTGCTATCGAACAAATGGAAGGTTCTAAACCCGGAACAATTACCAAAGTGTATGAAGTTGTTCAGGTTCATAAAAGCAAGAAGGGATCTATTGAATCTTATAATGTTGAGGAAATTGGTTGGGTTTCAAAGGAGGAATGTATTCAAATGACAAAGGTGGGTAAGCTTGAATTGGTAATATGCATGAGCCGTTGAGAGCGTTCATTTAACTGTGTCAGCCTATTAAATTACCTCAACCCTAGGCTTAACCGCCCATCAAAATATATATGAAGTTGAGATACTATCAACGCCCAATTGTGCAT
>JAKFXE010000128.1 GCA_021731545.1 Coxiellaceae bacterium | reverse complement strand
ACACAGGCTAAAGAAGTTATTATTCCTCAACATGAAATTATTCAAGTTAAGGAACGAATCATTCCCTATCCCTGTGATCGAGTCGAAATTTCCCCTGAAGACTTCAAAATCACGGATGAGCATAACGAAGAAGATCCTCGAACACCTAAGGCGGGTGAAAGGCTGCTTCAGCTCTATAGCCTAGCACCCCCCATTGTTATAAATTTAAGAAAAGATGCCCTCCTGACACACCCCGATACTCGGGAACTCTTAACCCAAACTGAGCTTGAATACCTGAATTCTCAAGCTAAAACAGCTGTATTGTTTATTCATGGCTTTAATCTGCGCTATGGTGGCTTTAGTCCGCAAATTATTGGGCTTAAAGAAAATCAATCTCCTGTCGTTAGAGAAGGCGCCCTACTCTTTCCAGAAGCTTTCTTTAAACAAAGCCAGTCTTTAAGTACCGTGTGTCGAACTCAGGCCACCTTAGAGCAACAGTTCAATCACGCTCAGCCTTGGCCTTTTAAACTTATGGATGAGGATATTAATGGTCATGAAGCTCATAATTGGTTTGTTCATATGGAGCATAATCTGAATTGCGCTGCTGAAAAATTTAAAAAAGGCGATTATACAAAATTAACACGGCTAGTGCATATTGCCTGGTCCGGAGATGTTTTGCTCTGTAATTATTTGGATGCGGAAGAGTATGCAGATGAAGCCGGAAAGCGATTAAGCAATCTACTGAAACAACTGGAGGACTCAAAAATAAAAATCTATGTTATTGCACACAGCCTAGGAAGCCGAGTCTTGCTGAGTGCCATGCAATATTTGAGCTGTTTTGGCCTTGAAAATGCCCTAGAGCAAGTCTTTTTATGGCAGGCTGCTTTGCCTAATAACGCTCTTTCTAATGATTCTAATCGCGATTACAGCATTAAAAACAATTGTCATTTTCCAGAAGCGCATTTGGCCTCTAAAAAAATCATGGTTCTGTACAGCAAAAATGACTGGATATTGCATTTTTATTATTACTTAATCAATAGACTCGGGGTTTCTCCCAGACAGTTATTGCCTTATCAAGAAGGCTGGGAGTTGTTGCATCGAGCCAATGATCGAAGCGTATTAGAAATGATGACTCGCGCAAGCTCGTTAAATCAAGATGCACAGATAATGAAGCTTGTAGAAAATTCCAATGATGTATCTGAGCTTGCTGATTTCAGTGTGCAGCTACTGAAAGCCTCCTACCAAACTTCAGATATAGCACGCGCCATGGGATATTACGGTGTTGACACTCAAGATCCCTTTATGCGTCAATTGATTGAACGTGGGAAACTTATACAAGTGAATCAAGTGTGTTTAGAGGGGCATTCAGAAATGAAAATACCCACTCAAACACTCATGAATAGTGTTTACAAAGCTTGGATTATGCATCCAAGGCACGGAATTAAACAATTTGGGAGATAAGTATGGATTTTTTGCATCAGTTTATTTGGATTTTTTCTGGTTTTGGTATTTATTTAGGCGTTTTAAGCACTTCTACAATGGGTGTTTTTCCAGGATTATTTGTGTTTATACTCTCTTGCTTTATTGTTTCTTTGGCACCGCATTTGTGTAAACGCTTGCTAAAAATATCGCTCTTTTTGCTCATCGGGGGCATTTTTTATTTTTTTGCGATGGGTTTTGTGGGCAGAGAGATGGAGGGTATTTGGCTTTTGGGATTAGGTATTTTTATGATCAGTAGTGCGATTGGCTTAGGAATACCACCCTTGTTTTGTACATTTCGTCATCGGTTTAGGTAGGTCTTGGAGTTCACAACACCCCAATTTTTATCCAACACTCCTTGAATATCGCTTTCGTTTTTTGGAGCAAGTCTCCGCCGGAACTGGAGAATGCTTTTGAAATCACATTGCTCGAAGCTCCTTGAATGCTGCCTTGATGTAAAGTACCCGCAGTTTGATAGGCCGCGGGTTTTTTATTGATGAGCAGTCCTGCAATACCCTCATTTAAAATATCGCCTTCACCCTGACACTCAGCCTCATCTCGCAGTCTTGCCGCAGCTTGACCATTAATCAAAACATTTTCTGATCCTGAGTGAATGGCGCCGCCGATATGAGGTGATTGATCGGGATTTAACTTGGGGCACTGATGATCATCCGAAACTCGAGCCAAGCCCTGCCCTACTCCTCCGCTGCTGTGCAGCTCAATCTGTGGAGAGTTAAATCGAATACCCTCTGAATTCATTTTTAATTCACTGGATCCGACGATGAGATGAATATGCTTTGCACTCAACACAGCCTTTCCTTTCTTGACTTCCAGTACATAATTTTTTTGAATTGTGCTTGTACTGTTCCTAGCAATATTTTGTATAAAATCCTGATGAATTTCTCGAGTTTCTTGAGCCTGTGTCTCAATCTGTATCGATCCCTGATCTTCTCCGTCATGGAAAGAGAGTTGATGATGCGTTGTTTTTATCCCTGAAACTTCAGGCGCCGCAACAAAAGCTTTATTCGATTCGCCATAGAGACTGCCTGATACAAAGCCTTGATCGGGATCGCCCTCCAAAAAATGCAAGCTGACTTCATCTAAAGGCTCTGCTGTAAACTGAGTTCCTTGGGATTCACTGACCCAGAGCTGGCTGCTCGGCATACTATAGGAAATGGTATTTTCTGAATCTTCCTCTATTCGGATTTTCAATCTTGAAGCCTCCTCCACTTCGACCACCTTCGCTAATTGATGGCCACTCACTACTGGCTTTGGAATTATGGGATAGCGATGATGGAGCTCTTTGGCATCCAGTGCCGTTATAGAAATAGTGTAAAGGCTTTCCTTAAGTACTTCCTCACTATGATTTCTGGCCTGTGAACAAGAATGTTCCATGCGGGTAATCAAAAAATCCTGATTTTGATAGTGGATAGTCTCTGCAATAGTCGCCGATTGATGGGTTTTTAGACTTAAACTCTCCCCCCTTGAATTGACAGCCCGTTTAAAATCTATCATCGGGAGCACACTGTTTTTTTGAAAAAATCCCTCTTTCTTATCCACCAAAACGAGCCTATAGTTTTCCGAAGTATGCTCAAAATAAAAGCTAAGACCGTATTCTGAGAGGATGCGCAGCATAAATCTATAGTTAGATTCGTAAAATTGAACCCAGTGATCTTGGCAGGGATAACAAGCGTTTAAGCGAGTGCCATCGATTTCAAGGCAGACCTCCTCTCGCACCAATATTTTTATCAACTCCAGCACATTTTTATTTCTAAAAACGCGAAATCTTTTTTTATCCTTTAGATGATAGAGCGCGGGGCCCACGCAAAACTCAATATTTTCTTTTGAAGAAGATATAGATTTAATAATCCCAGAAAAATAGCGAGGGGGTTCAGTACCGCACTTCCAGCGAATGGATGTATCGATTAATGAAGCTAAATCAATGGATTTAAATAAGCTGCACTGGAGCTTAAATTCATAGCATTCACCCAAGGCCTCAAAGCCCCAAAAGGCGATCAGATCCAGGGCTTCCTTTCCGAGGGACTGGAGGTAGGTTAGCTCAAGCATTCGAATGTTCATAAACCCCATCATCCCCCTTGGGCTTTAATTCTCAATACCCGAATTTTAACGAGGCTAGCGCGTCGAACATTAACAAAACTAACGAGGCTTTAATAAAAACACATCGACTTCATTTCTTTCACTGGCAGAAAAAAACAAGAACAGAGCAGCTTGTTGAAACGCTTTCGCTTCATAGTCCAGTGACCCAGGTGTCTACTGTTTAAGGGCAGCTCTATGTATTTTGGAGTCAGGCACCGCAACAGATTAAATCAATGAGCTAAAGTCTTTCCCGGCGGAGCCAGACACCAAAATAATCATTTCGAGAGGTGGCCTTAAAAAATCTGGGGCACAAGCCCCTATTCTTTTTTCTGCGCCTCTGCAATCAGCTCTAAAACCAATTTTTGTTCTTTGCTATTGGGCTCTAGGAGTGGCAACAGCTGTTCCCAATAATGAATAGCATTCACATAATCGCCCGCATTATAAGCGCCCATGGCGAGTAAATTTAAAGCATCGGGATTATGGGGCTCTACCCGAAGACTCTCTTCCAATAAAGCCTTGGCTTTGAGATTCAACAAGCGCCCCTTGGAAAAAAACAGGGCTTGGGCATAGGCAATCATGAACTCGAATTGATGGGGACTTAAATGGTGAGCCCGCTTTAAACTAGACAGCGCCTGGGGATAATCTTGCTGATCCAAATACAGCTTCCCTAAAAGATACCAGCCCTGAGCGCTCTCTGGATGTGCTTTTAAGCGTTGTTGCAATTGCTCAATCACCTGTTGTGGGCTATTAAACTGCGTCATAAAGTGTTTCACTTGAAGGGCTTGCTCTTGCTGCTGAATCAACTCGCGCAAAGCCTCTGCGCTGCCCCAATGCCCATAGATCCAGAGTGCAAAGAAGGGTAAAAGTAGCAGAATAGCAAGACTGGAAAAGAGAAGCCGGGCGATTAATAAGGGAATAATTAAGACCAAAATGGCAACTAGACTCATGAGCGCAATTAAAATCCAAAGCAGTATAAACATATCAAGCTATCCGACGCGTTAATCGAAACAAAATAAAAAACCCCAGTCCCAGCAAGATAAAAGGCCCCAGCCAAAGTAAATAGGTGCGCGGTGAAAATGGGGGATTAAAATCAATAAAATCGCCATAACGCGCCTTAAGATAGTCCAAAATTTCTGGATTACTTTTTCCCGCTTGAATCATTTGATAGATTTTATGTTTAATATCGTTCGCCAAAGGGGCACTGGAAGCCTCTAAGGTTTCATTTTGACACACCAAGCATCGCAATTCCTGAGTCAAATCATTAAACTGCTGCTCCTGCTTCACCGATTTAAACGGATAACGATTCTGGGATTCGGCTATAGCCCCGTTGAAAAATAGGCCCAACAGCATAAGGGCTAAAAAAGTGCGCATCTTATTCCTGCTCCAAGGATTGAATGAGAGGCAGTAGTGTTTTTTTCCACTCACTTGGACTTAAAACTCCAATATGCTTGTAACGAATAACCCCTTTCTGATCGATAATAAAGGTTTCAGGGGTGCCATAGACGCCTAAATTAATTGCCGCCTCACCCTGTGGGTCAAAAATAATGGCCTCATAAGGATTGCCGTATTTTTTTATCCAGGCGAGCGCCTTACTACGCTTGTCTTTGTAGTCCAGGCCATAGAGTACAACAACATGCGTGGCCGCAATATCCATTAATAAGGGATGTTCATCGCGACAGGCCAAACACCAAGTACCAAAGACATTCAAGAGGCTAACATGGCCTATAAAAATATTAGCCTTAAGGGGCACTTCAGGCTTAATTAAGTTTTCCGCGTTAAAATCAGGGATTTTTTTTTCAATGAGTGGCGAAGGTATCTGGTGTGGGTCATGATAAAGACCCCACCACAAAGCCAATGCCAAGATTAAAAAGATAAACAGGGGTATTAAGGTTATTTTTGGTTTCATGTGTTACTTCTCAATCGTTTGTTAAATAAACTCAATAATCCACCCAACATCATCATTAAACCGCCCGCCCAAATCCAACGCACGAAGGGCTTGTAGTAAACGCGCATGGACCAAGCATTCTTCCCCAGTGGAGTCCCGAGGGCCACATACAGATCTGAAAAAAGTGTGGCTCGAATATCGGTTTTAGCTTTAGCCACTTTCCCCACGGTATAAATGCGTTGTTGGGGATGCAAAACATCCACCCATTGATCGGATTCTTTCACCCCAATCACAGCGGTAACTCCATGATAATTGGGCCCCTGAAGTTCATTTAAAGCCTGTAATTGAAGCTGATAGGGCCCTACCCGCACTTGATCTCCGACTTCCATACTAAGATTGCGTTGCTGGCTATAGCTTAAGCTCAGCGTAATCCCAATAATGGTAACAGCCACTCCCAAATGCGCCACGATCATGGCCCATTGATTGAGCTTTAAGCTTCGCAGCTTAAGGCGTTTATCTGCATAAGCAATTGAAGTACTAAAGGCATTAAACGCAATCCAAAAACTTAAAGCCAGCATCACTACAACCATAAAATGCATCTTGACGCCCACTAACCACGGCAAGGCCGTGGCCAACAAACTGACAAAAACAAACATCTTAAATAAGTGCCTCAATAAAGATTTTTGTGTTTTTTGCCAATGGCAAAGTGGCCCTATACCCATCAAAAAAAACAAGGGGATCATGAGGGGAACAAAAACCGCATTAAAATAGGGATAACCCACGGAAATTTTGGCTAAGCCTAACTCATCCATCAGCAAAGGATATAGAGTTCCCAGCAAGACAGTCAGCATGGCTACAAACAAAATAATATTATTGCTGAGCAACATCGCTTCGCGTGAATCTAGACTAAAGTAATGCAACGTGGTTTTTAGATAACGCGCACGCAGCGCATATAAAGCCAGTGAAGCACCAATGACCAGCATTAAAAAAGCCAGTAGAAATTCACCCCGTTTAGGATCCACCGCAAAAGCATGTACTGAAATCAAGACCCCAGAGCGCACCAAAAAAGTGCCGAGCAAGCTTAGAGAAAAACAGCAAATCGCTAAAAAAGCTGTCCAGGCTTTAAAGGCATTGCGTTTCTCCGTGATGATCAAGGAGTGAATCAGCGCCGTTCCTGCTAACCAGGGCAAAAAGGAGGCATTTTCAACGGGATCCCAAAACCACCAGCCGCCCCAGCCCAGTTCTCGATAAGCCCACCAACTGCCCGCCACAATGCCATAAGTTAAAAAACACCAAGCGACCATCGTCCAGGGTCTGGCCCAACGCGCCCAGGTAGAATCTAGTTTTCCGCCCAGCAAGGCCGCAATCACAAAAGCAAAGGCCACCGAAAAACCTACATAGCCCATATACAACATGGGTGGGTGAATGACCAAACCTGGATCTTGAAGCAAGGGATTTAAATCGAGTCCATTGACAGGAATTTCGCCCAATATCCGTGTAAAAGGATCTGAAGTGATGAGCAAAAAAAGATAAAATCCCGCACTGATCATGGCCAGCACGGCCAAAATGCGCGCGAGCATTTCTAAAGGCAACTGACGCGAACATAGACTCACTGCGGCCGTCCATAAGCTTAAAATATAAACCCAAAGCAAAAGGGAACCCTCATGGGCTCCCCATACTGCACAAAAACGATAAACTAGGGGTAGTTGTGAATTTGAATTTTCAGCTACATAACGCAGAGAAAAATCATTATCGATAAAAGCAAAAGCCAAAGCGGCAAAACTCAAGCTCATCAAAACAGCCTGACCCACTGCCGTGATGCGAGCCAGGCGCATATAGGGAAGAATCTGCTGATGCACACCCCACAGAGGGAAGATAATTTGCACGATACTAAAAGCCAGCGCTAAAATTAAAGCATAGTGGCCCAGCTCAGGAATAATCAGCGCCATCATGATTTGGAATTCTCTGAGAGTGCTTCAATATTGGGAGGACGGTATTCTTCATCGTGTTTCGCTAAGACTTCTGTGGCCATGAATGTTCCTGCGGCATTGAGTCTGCCTTCTGCAATAATGCCCTGCCCTTCGCGAAACAAGGAGGGCAAAATACCTTCGTAGAATACAAGCACATTTTTCTTCCCGTCCGTTAAAACAAAACGTGTATTTAAGCCGTGTGGCTGATGTTGAACACTGCCCTTAAGCACTAAACCACCCACTCGAATCAACTGCTGTGGTTTAAGAGGCGTTGTGGCCAGCTGCGAAGGAATCAGATAGAGATTAATATTTTGCCTTAAGGAAAATAAAACCAGGCCTACAATAGCCGCGCTGCCCAAGAGCACTACGATAATCCAAAGTAGCTTTCGTTGACGCCTAGGATGCATTTTTAATATTACACTACGATTTTTTAATCGCCCATAATAAGCTAATGCCCAATACCACAAAGACACTGGCATAACTTAAGCATACATACAGTCCGTACTCAGATAATAAGCTCATGATTCCCCTCGTAGGGCAGAAACCCACGCACTCTTTCGCTCACGGATTAATAATTCAGAACGCAAGCGCAAGAGCAGCCACCACACAAAATACAGACTAAAGGCCAAGATCATGACCAGCAAAGGCTTTAGCATCTCAGGGGCAATCGAAGGTTTTGCCCACTGCAAAACGGTGGCCCCTTGATGAAGGGTATGCCACCACACAACGGAATAATGAATAATCGGTAAGTTCACACAACCCACTAAACTTAAAACGCCCGCGACCCTTCCCGCGGCCTGTTGATCCGGGATCGATGAGCGCAGTACAATAATGCTTAAATAAATAAACAACAAAATAAGTTCCGAGCTTAAACGAGCATCCCAAATCCAAAATGTGCCCCAGGTAGGCTTTCCCCACAAAGAGCCTGTGAGCAGCGCTAAAAAAGTAAAGAGCGCACCCATGGGTGCACTGACCGAGGCGATGATATCGGCCACCTTCATTTTCCAAACTAAGTAGATCACAACATTCAGGCTCATCCAGCCATAGATGGCCAAAGAAAGAATGGCGCAGGGTACATGCAGATAAATGATCCTAAAGACCTGTCCCTGTTGATAGTCCGCAGGAGCCCAATACAGAGCTCCTATAAGCCCATAAAGAAAGCTTAAAAGGCAGAGGCTAGCAATCCACGGCAAGAGCCTATCGGCCAGCTGATAGCAGCTTTTGGGGGATCCTAATCGATGAAGAAAAGACCACATGTGCTTAAGCCCTCTAAAATGAGGGGCGAATTATAGTGGATTGTGGAGGCCTGGCCTAGGACTAAGTGCTGTCAGCTGGGTCTCAGATCGCTGGCTGACAACGCTTCTTGCGAGGGCCTGTCATTTCGGGCATCATGGCCCATTATATTGTTGAGTGAGGATCGTTTGAGCTAATGCCTAAAGAAGAACATATCGAAATGGAAGGGGTTGTCATTGACACCTTACCCAATACCACCTTCAAAGTTAAATTGGAAAATGGCCACATCGTAAACGCCCATATTTCGGGTAGAATGCGCAAGCATTATATTCGTATTTTAATGGGGGATGCGGTAACGGTTGAACTGACACCCTATGATTTAACCCGCGGCCGCATCACCTATCGTGATATGGGCCGCAAGAAAAAATCGGATGAGGCCGCGCCCGCAGATGCAGGCGATGCCCCTACTGAGGAATAATATTCAGTTGTAAATCTTGTCCTTTTAAGCCAATGTGTGCCTTGCCTTTATTGATGATCGTATTCGCCAACTTACCAAACAACAATTCATCGGCTAATCGTTTTTTAATCTGATCATTAATCAAACGCTGCAAGGGACGAGCGCCCATCACAGGATCATAACCTTTTTCAGCCAAATAGGCCTTGGCTTCTTTGCTGATCCCAAAACTCACACCCTGTCCTTTCAAGTGATCACCCAATTCTTTCAAGTAGCGATTCACCACTTGATTAATAATAACAGGGGTCAATTGATTAAACTGAATCACCGCATCTAAGCGATTTCGAAATTCCGGACTAAAGGTTAATTTAACATCACTCAGCACTTCACTACCCTTTTCGTCTTTAGTAAAGCCAATGGAATTCTTTTCTAAGCGGCCCGCACCCACATTACTGGTCATCACAATAATAACGTGCCTAAAATCTGCTTTACGCCCGTTATTATCTGTTAAGAAGCCATAATCCATCACTTGTAATAATAAATTAAAGATATCGTGATGCGCTTTTTCAATTTCATCCAGCAGCAAGACAGAATAAGGCTGTTTGATAATGGCCTCTGTGAGTAAACCACTTTGTTCATGACCCACATATCCGGGAGGCGCTCCGATTAAGCGTGATAAAGAGTGTGGCTCACCATATTCGGACATATCAAAGCGAATCAATTCCACACCCAATTCATGGGCCAATTGTCGAGTGAGCTCGGTTTTGCCCACACCGGTAGGCCCAATCATTAAAAAACTTCCAATAGGTTTATTGTGCATGCTTAAACCGGAGCGTGATAATTTAATGGATTCCACCAGCTGATCGATGGCATGGTCTTGACCAAAGACCGATTTTTTCAAGCGATCGCCCAAGCTTTTAAGCTGTGAACGCTCTCCACTGGAAACTTGCTGCAAGGGCACACGAGCGATCTTGGCCATGATTTTTTCAATTTCAGCCGCACCAATTTGCATATGGCGTTTTTCTACAGGCTGTAATTTTTCAAAGGAGCCTGCTTCATCGATAATATCGATGGCTTTATCGGGCATATGACGATCCGACAAATAACGTGAAGACAGTTCGACGGCTTTTTCTAAGGCCTCAGGCTGATAGGTAATTCCATGATAACGCTCAAAACGTGCTTTAAGCCCATTGAGAATTTCCAAGGTTTCTGCGGGCGTGGGTTCTGAAATATCAATTTTTTGGAAACGGCGCATCAAGGCATTATCTTTTTCAAGATTTTGTCGGCACTCTTCCAGAGTGGTAGCACCAATGCAACGAATTTCACCAGAACTTAAGAGCGGTTTAATTAAATTAGCGGCATCCATCGAACCGCCCATAGCAGAGCCTGCACCAATTAGAGTATGGATTTCATCGATAAAGATAATGGCACCTTTTTCTTGGCGTAAAGAATTAAGCGTGGATTTAAAGCGTTTTTCAAAATCACCACGATATTTAGTGCCTGCCAACATGCCGCCCAAATCCACAGCATACACAATACATTTGGCCAAGGCCTCAGGTACCGAATGATTCACAATCATTTGTGCCAAGCCTTCAGCAATAGCGGTTTTACCCACACCGGCCTCACCTACTAACAAAGGATTATTTTTACTGCGGCGACACAAGACTTGAATGGTGCGTTGCATTTCTTCAACACGTCCAATCAAAGGCTCTACTTTTCCCAAGATCGCTTTTTCATTTAAATTCGTTACAAAGTCTGCCATTTTTTCAGCTTCTGGATTATTTTCAGGCATCGCTCCAAACTCGGGAAAGCTATTAAAATCCGATTGCAGTGGATTGGGGCGCTGAAAGGGGGATTGAAAGGCTGTTTGACGCGCCAAACTATGCATACTTTGCGTTAAAATATCGGCAAAACTAATTCTTTCTTCTTGTAGAAAGAATAAAGCTTGGCTGTCTAATTCATTTAACAAAGACAATAATACACAGGTACTATTTACTTCTGAATTTAGAGTAGACTGTGTTTGATCAATCGCGCGTTGCAGTACGCGTTGAAATCCACGCGTAGGTTCAATTTCTTGAGTATAAGGAGGCTCCAAGCAAGGAGTGCGCTCATCAATATAAATACTTAAACCCGCGCGCAGACGTTCAAGATTAGCACCACAGGCTTCTAGGATGCGCGCTGTTTCAGGATCATCAACCAGCGCGAGCAATAGATGTTCTACGGTGACGAATTTATGATTTTTTTCACGGGCTCTGATGAAAATAGAATTGATCGTAAATTCCAGCGTCTTACTTAGCATCTTCACACTCCTTGTGTTTTTGCTATGAGGCTTGCCTTTAATTAATAGCACAAATTGGGAAAATTGCTGGAAATTGAAAAAATTAAAGGCATTGAAAAAGGGTGCTGTTGTAGAGCCAATTCAGGAATTGGCCCATGGGCGCCCAGCCTCATGCGTATATCTGGTATTAGTCAAAAGCAGAGCCACTACATATAGCGAATAACAGCGTCTCCAAAGGCGGAAGTACTCAGTTCTTGAGCATCCTCCATCATGCGGGCAAAGTCATAGGTTACTTCTTTATGCAGGATAGCCTGTCCAATACCCTGGAGGATCAAGTCAGCCGCCTCATCCCAGCCTAGATGGCGCAGCATCATTTCTGCAGACAATATAATGGAGCCCGGATTGACCTTGTCTTGGCCTGCATAACGCGGAGCGGTGCCGTGGGTCGCCTCAAAAAGAGCCACACGATCACTTAAATTAGCGCCAGGCGCAATACCAATTCCTCCTACCTGAGCGGCCAATGCATCTGAAATATAATCCCCATTTAAATTTAGAGTAGCGATAACACTATAATCCTGAGGACGTAATAAAATTTGTTGCAAGAAAGCATCTGCAATAACATCGTTGATCACAATGTCCTTTCCGGTACGCGGGTTTTTAAAACGCATCCAAGGACCCCCATCCATTAAGGTAGCACCAAATTTTTCCTTAGCGACTTTATAGCCCCAGTCTTTAAAGCCACCACTGGTGAATTTCATAATATTGCCTTTATGGACCAAGGTGACAGAATCTTCGTCATGATCGATGGCATATTGAATGGCTTTGCTCACCAAGCGAGAGCTTCCTTCTTCAGAAACAGGTTTGATGCCGATAGCTGAACTTTCTGGAAAGCGAATTTTAGTGACATGCATTTCATCTTGTAAAAATTTAATCATCTTTTTAACTTCGGGGCTGTAAGCAGGCCACTCAATACCGGCATAAATATCTTCAGAGTTTTCTCTAAAAATAATCATATCAACCAGCTCAGGATGTTTAACAGGACTCGGAACACCCGCAAAGTAACGTATGGGTCGCAAGCACACATATAAATCTAATTGTTGGCGCATAGCCACATTGAGTGAACGAATACCGCCACTCACCGGAGTGGTTAAAGGCCCTTTGATGGAAACGAGATACTCTTTGAGCGCCGCTAAGGTTTCTTCTGGCAGCCAGGTATCATTCCCATAGACTTTTAGGGATTTTTCTCCCGCATAGACTTCCATCCAAGCAATCGAACGTTGAGAGGCATAGGCCTTGGCCACAGCAGCATTCACCACCTTTTGCATCACGGGTGTAATATCCACGCCAATGCCATCCCCCTCAATAAAAGGAATAATGGGATGATCGGGCACCTTGAGTGAGTTGTCGCTGTTAGCCACAATTTTTTGCCCATTTTCGGGAATTTTAATGTGTTGAAAAGGCATTTTTAGCTTCCTCAAGGTTTGTTTTGTAAGGGGAGCTAGGATAGCATAGCGCTTTTTCGGTGAGAAGCGGATGAAGCATGTCGTTTTAGGTCTGTCTGGCGGGGTCGATTCAGCCGTCGCCGCCCTCTTGCTCAAGCAGCAGGGCTACCGAATCTCGGCTGTCTTTATGCAGAACTGGGACACGGAAAACGAAGATCCTTTTTGCAGTGCAAGCCAGGATTTAAGCGATGCGCGAGCCGTCTGCGATCAACTGGAGATTCCTCTAGAGCACGTCAATTTTGCTCAACAGTATTGGGATCAAGTCTTTCAACACTGCTTAGACGAATTTGCAGCAGGACGCACGCCCAATCCCGATGTGCTCTGTAATCGTGAAATTAAATTTAAAGTATTTTTTGAATATGCCATGCAACAACATGCGGACTACCTCGCTATGGGGCATTATGCGGGCATCCGAAAACAAGATGAGCGCTATCAACTGATCAAAGCACGAGATATCGAAAAAGATCAGAGCTATTTTCTCTATATGATCAGCGAAGCTGTTTTGGCTAAGACCTTGTTTCCCCTGTCGAACTTACTCAAAACAGAGGTGAGGCAGTTGGCACTCGAGCATCAATTACCCAATGCCCAAAAGAAAGACAGTACAGGGATTTGTTTTATTGGAGAGCGGAAATTTAAAAGTTTTTTACAGGAATTTTTATTGGCTCAGCCTGGGGTAATAAAAAATTCTCATGGAAAAGAAGTGGGTCGACATGAGGGCCTTATTTATTACACCCTAGGGCAGCGAAAAGGCTTAAATATTGGCGGCATTAAAGAGGCTGAAGAAAGTGCCTGGTATGTGGTCGATAAAGAACTATCGACTAATACCTTAATCGTAGAACAAGGGCATGATCACCCCCTACTTTATAAATCCAGCCTACTCTGTGAACAACTCCATTGGATCAATGCAGAGCCTATCCATACACAAATCTATGCTAAAATTCGCTATCGCCAAAAAGATCAGGCGTGCGAGTTGATAAAATTAGCCCCTGATCGCTATCAGGTGAATTTTAAAGCAGCACAGCGAGCCATCACACCGGGACAATCCGTGGTGTTTTATGAGGGCGATGTGTGTTTGGGTGGGGGGATTGTGATATGAGTTTTTATTACCGAGGAGAAAAAAATGTCCAATAGTTGTGCGCTTAATCAAAAAAAATGCGTGCCCTGTGAAGGCGGTGTTCCTGCGCTGAGTGTATCGGAAGCAGAAACATTATTAGCCCAATTAAACAACTGGAAACTCAGTGAAACGCCTTTGAAACTCTCGAAGGAGTTTAAATTTAAGGATTTTTATCGCAGCATGGCCTTTGTCAATGCCATCGCATGGGTAGCACATTCAGAAAATCATCATCCCGATCTTGAAATAGGCTACAACTATTGCCGAGTGAGCTATCATACTCATGCCATCCAAGGGCTCTCAGAAAATGATTTTATTTGTGCCGCAAAAATCGATAGCCTTTGAAGAGTGTCGAGAATTTAGATGAATATCTTTAATCCCGAGCCCTTTGAGGCCTCGCATACTCTAGCTCAATGGACGGGACTGAAGGGAAGCGCTCTGAGTCTCGCCATTTTAAATTTAGCCAAGAGCTCAAAACATCCACTTATTGTCCTCACCGACGATATTCACTCAGCCCATCAACTCCAGGGAGATCTTGAGTTTTATCGATCGGATTCTAAACTGAGCATTCTCCAGTTTCCCGACTGGGAAACCCTACCCTATGATTATTTTTCACCTCATCCTGATATTATTTCGGAGCGGCTGTTCAGCTTGTATCAGCTACCTAGCTTAACGAAGGCTATTGTAATTGTATCGATTTCAACTTTGATGCAGCGCCTTCCGCCCAAAGAATTTATTCACTCAAGCAGCTTGATGCTAAAGCAGGATGAGCGACTTGATTTAAAATCATTTCAGAGGTCATTAGACGAAGCGGGTTATCGGCGTGTGACTCAAGTCATGGAGCATGGAGAATATGCCTTGCGGGGCTCTATATTGGACATCTATCCCATGGGCAGCACCCTGCCCTACCGAATAGATTTGTTTGATAATGAAATCAGCAGCATTCGCAGTTTTGATCATGATACCCAAAGATCTTTAGATAAAATTCCTGAAATAAAATTACTGCCCGCACATGAGTTTCCCTTAAATGAAGCTGGAATTACTCAATTTCGTCAAGCCTGGCGAGAACACTTCTCGGGCAATCCCAATACAAGCCCACTCTATCAAGCCATTAGCAATGGAAAAAACATTGCTGGTATTGAGTATT
>JAKFXE010000001.1 GCA_021731545.1 Coxiellaceae bacterium | reverse complement strand
ATTCTGTCCCGCTGATTTTTTAATACCTGAGGTAATCGCTCTTTAATCTGCTCTCTGTGCGTTGCTATCGAGCTAGGCACTGATCTAAAAAAGCATAGATACTCGCGCCCTCTCGTTGACGTGTCGCTATTAATTCTTCCACGCTAACCTTTAACAAAGCCATGACCGAATTTTTTAAATCACTTATGTCAATCTCAGCTGTTTTTAATACGCCCGGCCAGCTTAAAAGATCCATCAGATTGATCTGCACATTTTTAAATGTGCCGGATAGCTCATGACTCACTTCAGCTAATTTATTTGTCAGTTCAGTATTCAGTTCAAACTGAATAGCTTGATGTAGGCTCGGTTGAAACTTAATACCCAAATCCACCTTCCCTCGACTTAAGTGATGCTGCAGATATTCACGAATTTCTTTTTCATGTACTCGAAGGGGTTCAGCCAAATACAAACTTAAATCTAAATAACGATGATTTACGGAGCGCAATTCACAGGTTAAAGTACCTATCGAAGTTTCATGGCTCTTACGCGCAAAGGCGGTCATACTGGCAATGGGGGACATATGCGCTTATCCATTCAAGCTAAAAAAAAGGGATAATACCATCGGATGAAAATCAGTGCTATCATCGCCCCTCTTTTATATCGAAGGTTAAAACAAGATGCGTCCCTCTAAACGACTAGCAGATCAATTACGAGATTTGGAATTCATTCGCCACTATACAGCCCATGCCGAAGGCTCTGTTTTAAGCTGTTTTGGAGATACTAAAGTGTTGTGCACTGCCTCTGTGGCCGAAGGGGTGCCCCATTTTTTACGAGAATCGGGTCAGGGCTGGGTAACAGCTGAATATGGCATGTTACCTCGCTCAACCCATACGCGCTCTGATCGGGAAGCCACACGCGGAAAGCAAAATGGGCGCACTCAAGAGATTCAACGCCTCATCGGTCGCACACTGCGTTCCTGCATCAATCTAAAGGCTTTAGGCCCTTATACCATCACCTTGGACTGCGATGTGATTCAAGCTGATGGCGGTACTCGTACCGCTGCCATCAATGGCGCCTGTATTGCCCTAATAGACGCGCTCCGTTATTTGCAACGTAAAAAGCTTATTACCACAGATCCCTTAAAAAATTTAGTGGCGGCTGTTTCTGTGGGCGTGTATCGACAGATCCCCATTCTGGATTTAGATTATGCAGAAGACTCTTCTGCCGAAACAGATATGAATGTAATCATGTCGGAAGAAGGCCGCTTTATTGAAATTCAAGGCACTGCGGAACAGGGCTCCTTTACCGAAACAGAATTGCAAAGTTTATTGAGCCTTGCTAAAGTTGGGATCCAATACATCCTTGAGCAGCAAAAAAAGGTACTGGCACACTAGTGGGGAACTGGTTTTATTAAAAGGAGCTTAGCATGCCTCGCATGATAAAAATTTTAGTTATTCTTTTGGTCGTCAGCACTTTATCCAGCACCGCTCAAGCCAAGCTGAAGCAATTAACAGTCATTCCCGAAAATCAGCTTGTCTGGAAATCTTTAGCCAATTTGCCACCTGGGGCAAAAATCGCTCATGTCTTTGGTGACCCTGAAAAGCGTGAACTCTTTGTAGCGCGAGTCAGTTTACCTGCGCACTACCATGTTTCCATTAATAGCCATACGGCGGATGAGGTCGATACGATTTTATCGGGCACTTACTATATACAGCTGGGCGACAGCATCACAGGCAAGGTCTTCAAATTACCTGCAGGCACGTCGATTATACTGCCGGCTGATTTAGTGCATACTGGCTGGACCAATACTAAAACTGTAATACAAATTGCAGGCATAGGCCCCTCGGGAATATTGTACCGACCCGTCAAGTAGAGGCTTTGAAATAAGTAGGCTGCAATTCCAACATCTCAACAGATAATTGTATCTTCTGTGCATGAAAATTCTTGGAGCAATACTCCTGAAGAGCGGCTACCAACTCATTACCCAGCTTCATTCGCTTTTCTTCTGAACGCCCTGGCATTATCTTCAGCGTAAGATGTATAAACGCATTATGCTCATTGCCATCTCCCACACAGTAGTGCACGCACTCCAGCGCCCGGCTTCGACAACCGGATAATTCTGTAGGCAAACTCTGCGCAAGCAGCGTATGCAGCCGCATAAATAAAGTATGAAATCCATTCTTCTCGGGAACATTGGCGCTGTATTCTAAAATTAAATGTGGCATCGGCCGAAGTATGCCATAAGGACATGACTCAGTGCCAGTGTTGTTGAAAATACAAAGGCGGGTACACACAAGGGCTGCCCCCTACGCAGCCTTTTCAACTCTATACTTGATAAAAACATCCCTAGCGATATTCCACAATAAAAGGAGCATGATCTGAGAATTTTTGCCCTCGATAAATTTCCGTGGACTTAACTCGACCTTTAAAGTGAGGTGTAGTGACTTGGTAATCGATTCTCCAACCTACATTATTCTCCCAGGCACGCATGCGCTGTGACCACCACGTATATTGATCAGGCGCTTGCTCCAGTTGGCGGAAGGCATCGATAAATTCTAATTCTCCAAATACTAAATCCAACCAAGCGCGCTCCTCGGGCAAAAAGCCTGAGCTTTTTTGATTGCTGCGCCAATTTTTAATATCCTCTTTGGTGTGCGCAATATTCCAGTCTCCTGTGATAATAAATTCACGGTCGGATTCTTTTATTTGCTTTAGGGTTTGAGTGTAGCGCTCCAAAAAATCCATCTTAATCACTTGGCGATCTTCACTGCTACTGCCGGAAGGCATATATAAAGAAGCGATGCTTAAATTACCAAAATCCGCTTGAATGTAGCGTCCCTCATCATCTGCCACACTCCAACCCAGGGTTTTAATAATGCGATCGGGTTTTTGCCGAGAATAAATACCCACCCCGCTGTATCCCTTCTTTTGTGCCATGCAAAAATAAGGGTGATAGCCTTCTGGGCGATATATGGTTTCTAAAAGACTGTCCATATCCGCACGCACTTCTTGAAGGCAAATCACATCTGCCTTTTGAGTGGCCAGCCACTCAAAAAAGCCTTTGCTCGCCGCAGAGCGAATCCCATTCACATTAGCCGTGATAATTTTCATTTCTGTAGACGCCATCCCGTTGTGCCACACAGCTTGCTATTGTTTAGCAGCCAGACACTGAGTTAACATGCCGAGCTATGCAGGTACTCATTATTAAAAGCTCCTCCATGGGAGATTTGATCCACACCCTACCAGCGCTGACGGATGCAGGCAAGGCCATACCCGCGATTCGCTTTGATTGGGTAGCGGAACAGAGCTTTGCTGAGATTCCTCTGTGGCATCCCCAAGTCGAGCGCGTGATTCCTGTCACACTCAGGCGCTGGCGTCAGCATCCTTGGCAAAGTTTTTCGAATCATGAATTCAATCAATTTCATCAAGCATTACGTCTTCAGTCTTATGATCTCATTATTGACGCCCAGGGCTTAATAAAAAGCAGTGTTTTGGCCTGTTTTGCTAAAGGACGGCGAGTGGGCCTAGGTTTTCGATCCGTTCGTGAAGCCTGGGCCAGTTTGCTCTATCACCAACGTTATGCCGTAAATCCAAAGCTACATGCGGTAGAACGAACTCGTTTGTTGTTTTCAAAGGCACTGGGTTATGAGCTCAACACAAAACTGGACTATGGCATTCAGCGCAACAAACTTCCCAGCAGCGCGCTGGATATTCAGAAACCTTATTTAATGTTTATGCACGGCACCACCTGGGCCACTAAACATTGGCCAGAGGCATATTGGGAAGCTTTATTGAAGTTGGCTACAGAAGCAGGCTTTAAAGTACTTTTACCCTGGGGCAATGAGGCCGAGCGAGAACGCGCTCAACGTTTGGCTAACTATTCTACGGCAGCGCAGGTATTACCGAAATTAAGCCTCTCCGATTTGGCAAGTTTAATCGCCGATGCTTATGCTTGTGTCAGCGTTGATACGGGTTTAGGGCATTTAGCCGCCGCTTTGGGAACACCCAACATTTCCCTATATGGACCCACCCATCCTGCTTTAACGGGAACGGTAGGAGAAAGGCAAGTGCATTTAAGCGCTCAATTTCCCTGCGCACCTTGCTTGCAAAAAGTCTGTACCTACACTCAAGCCTCATCGGTACAGCCTGCGTGTTTTGGAAGCATTACACCCGAACAGGTTTTTGCGTGGCTAGAAAAAATCGAGGAGCTCTAATGTCAAAAGAAGATTTTATTGAGTTTTTAATAAAGCACCAAGCCTTAAAGTTGGGTCACTTCACCTTAAAATCTGGGCGAGAAAGCCCTTATTTTTTTAATCTGGGGGTCTTTAATTCCGGGGCCAGCCTAGCCAAACTGGGTGAGTTTTATGCGGCCGCTATTATGGAAACACAACTGGAATATGAACTTTTGTTTGGGCCCGCCTACAAGGGGATTGTATTAGCGGCCACCACCAGCATCGCTCTTTATCAACATCACTTGCTGGACATTCCTTATGCCTTTAATCGCAAAGAAACTAAAGACCATGGCGATGGCGGACAGATGGTGGGGAGCTCATTACAAAATCGAAAGATCCTTATGTTGGATGATGTCATTACCGCAGGCACCACCGTGCACGAAACGCTCAATCTACTCAAACATTTTTCGGCCACTTTACGCGGGATTGTTATTGCCTTTGATCGTCAGGAGCGAGGCGAAGGCACTCTATCAGCCACCGAAGAAGTCAGCGCACGTTATGGCATTCCCATTGTAAGCCTACTCAAGCTAGAAGATGTGATCGCGTATCTACGCAAAAAACCTGCGTGGGATGCGCATTTGCGCAAGATTGAAGACTATGTCAAAGACTATGGTTCAGCTTAGCTCTGCACGTTGGGCCTCGCACTGCGTGCTCGGCACCAACCTACACACCCAGCAATTAAAACGGGATGCTTAGGCTGGGATCTTGTTTTGCTATCTGCGTTTTGAAGATTTGCTGGATTTCTGCTAGTTGCGTTTCATTTTCCGCTTCAAAACGTAACGTTAGGCAGGGCGTGGTATTGGAAACACGAATAAGACCCCAGCCATAACCAAAATCAACGCGCAGTCCATCGATGGTGATGAGAGAAGCGCTTCCAAAATCCCCTTCGCGCGTGAGCTTCTCAATAAAAGCCTGTTTGTGTTCATCGGGAATTTCTATTTTTAACTCAGGGGTGTTCACACTATCTGGAAGTTCTGTAAAAATTTCACTGACACTCCGTGAGTCTCGCGAAAAAATTTGCAATAAACGAGCGCCTACATAACTGCCATCATCAAAACCAAACCAACCCTCCTTAAAGAAAATATGGCCACTCATCTCGCCGGCCAAGGAGGCGTTCAACTCCTGCATTTTAGCTTTTAAAATAGAGTGCCCCGTTTTCCACATCAGGGGCTTCCCGCCGTGTGCACTGATGACTTTAGCTAAGTTGCTGGAACATTTCACATCAAAGACAATTTCAGAGCCAGGTTTACGCGCCAGGACATCAATAGCAAACAACATCATTTGTCGATCGGGCCAAATAATTTCACCGCCATTAGTAACAAGCCCTAGGCGATCTCCATCTCCATCAAAAGCTAAACCACAATCCGCTCGCTCTTCTTTCACTTTGGCAATTAATGCCTCTAGATTTTTGGGCTCTGTGGGGTCGGGGTGATGGTTGGGGAAATGCCCATCCACCTCACAAAATAATTCGATGACTTCACAGCCTAACTCTCGATATAGATTCGGCGCGACCTCACCCGCCACCCCATTACCACAGTCCACCACCACCCGCAGAGGTCGTGCGAGCTGTATGCGATCCGTAATGTATTGCCAATAATCCGGAACAATATTCATCTCTGAAAGCGCGCCGTGACCCCGGTGAAGGTTTTTCTGAAGAATACGCTGATAAAGCTTTTGAATAGCGCCCGCCGTGAGCGTACTGCCATTTAATACAATTTTAATTCCATTATAATTCTTGGGATTATGGCTTCCCGTTAAGATAACGCCGGAGCGGCTGTGCAGCCGATGCGTAGCAAAATATAAAACGGGAGAAGGGACTTGGCCAATAAAAATGACATTCACCCCGCTGTCCAAGAGACCCTGTGAAAGCGCTTGTACCAATTCAGGTCCAGACAGTCGGCCATCTCGGCCTACAATCACTTCGGTTTGATTCAGCTCCAGAGCCTCGCTGCCAATAGCCAGGCCAATCGCATAAACGGTATTCGCATTGAGCTCTGAGTCTACCTTGCCTCGAATATCATAGGCCCTAAAAATAGCCGCGCTTAATTCCGAAGGAATTTGATAGGAATGATTAGTGTTGACCTGAATGCCCAAATCCGCCCTCTCCTCTCAGTGTTTCTGTAAATTCGTTAACGATTTTAAGCGTCGCTCGAACAATAGGCACAATCACCAATTGCGCAATACGCTCGCCAGGTTGAATGGTATAGGCTTGCTGAGATCGATTCCAAGCAGAAATCATTAGGGGGCCTTGGTAGTCTGCATCAATTAAACCCACTAAATTTCCCAACACCAATCCATGTTTATGACCCAAACCCGAGCGCGGAAGAATGATAGCAGCCATCTTAGGATCTGCAATATACACGGCCATTCCGGTGGCGATGAGTTGGGTTTCACCCGGCTTGATTTCCAAAGCTGTTTCAATACAGGCGCGCAAATCCAAACCGGCAGAATCCACAGTAGCATATTCCGGAAGAGGGAATTCAGCGCCCAAGCGCGCATCTAAAATTTTGACCTGAAGGGTGTGGGACATTGTTTCTAGTTTTCCACTTTTCATTTCCAGCGCGTAGACTACCGGGTTTTAAGCGATTTCGCCAGGCAGACTCTAGCCTCATAACTACGGTATTGGCCAAAGCGCACAAATTGCTACACTACACAGTTCAATGAGCATACGACACTGGCCTATAGAGGAAAGACCCCGCGAGAAACTGGCAAAACTGGGCGCTAAAGCCTTGTCCAATGCAGAACTTTTGGCCATATTGCTCGGCGGAGGCAGTGTAGGCAAAAACGCCCTCACCCTCGCCTATGAAATGCTGCAACGACACAAAGCACTAAGAACTTTATTTTCTGCCAATCTTGAGTGCTTTTCTCGGCAAGCCGGTTTGGGGCTGGCTAAATACGCACAACTGCAGGCCGCACTGGAGATCGGAAAGCGTCACTTACAAGAATCACTGGAGCGCAATACGGTCTTGCAGTGCCCCCAAGACACCGAACACTTTTTAAGAGCGCATTTGCGCGAATACCCCAATGAAGTCTTCGCCTGCTTATTTTTGGATAATGCCTATCGCGTTATCCATTTTGAAAAATTATTTCAAGGTACGATTAATAAAACGAGTGTCCATCCGCGCGAAGTCGTTCGCCGCGCCCTGCATCATAATGCCGCCGCCGTCATCTTTGCCCATAACCATCCCTCAGGCCTCACTCTTCCCAGTGAAAGCGATAAAAAAATCACCGCTTGCTTGGTTGAGGCCTTAAAGCTGGTGGATGTGAGCGTTTTGGACCACTTTATTGTGGGGGATAGCGGCATTAGTTCCTTTAAAAGCCTGGGACTGCTGTAAAAACCGCTTTGGGGCAAAAGTTCTGTTGACCCCCCGCTAGGATCTTTGGTATAAAGGTCGACTTTATTGTGGAGGAATGGAAAATGGCTCGAGTCTGCCAGGTTACCGGCAAAAAACCCATGTCAGGGCACAATGTGTCCCATGCTAACAACAAGACCAATCGCCGCTTTTTGCCTAATTTGCGCAAAAGCCGCTTTTGGGTCCCTAGCCTTGCCGCCTATGTTACCCTGAAGGTCTCAGCCAAAGGCGTGAAGACCATCGACAAATTGGGTATCGAGGAAGTCCTTAAACGAATCAAAGCGAAGGGTGAATAATCATGGCATCGAAAAGCGCTCGCGAAAAAATCAAGCTCGTCTCTACCGGCAAAACTCAAGCGGGTAAGAAAACGGGTATTTATTACACCACCACCAAAAACAAACGCAACACCACGGACAAAATCAAGATCGTAAAGTTTGATCGCAGGGCTTGGAATGAGACTACTCAGAAATCCGGCATGCGCGTTGAATTCAAAGAAGACAAAATCAAGTAGTCAGCTTCTGATATTTCAATAACAACTCTTCGTGTGTTTCAGGATGCTGAGGATCCTTCGGGATACAATCGACTGGACACACGACTTGGCATTGGGGTTCATCAAAATGACCCACGCATTCCGTGCATTTATTGGGATCAATTTCGTAAATCATTTCGCCCTGATAAATAGCCTCGTTGGGGCATTCAGGCTCGCAGACATCGCAATTGATACACTCATCGGTAATCATTAACGCCATGAGGCTACGATCCTATTGTTTTCGATGCGCCAACAAACGCTGCATCACCTCAGGAGGCACAAAACAAGACACATCTCCTCCCAGCTTTGCCGTTTCGCGCACCATGCTCGCTGAAACATACGCATAATTTTCAGTAGCCGGTAAAAAAATTGTTTCAATTTCAGGAGCCATTTGCCGATTAAGTCCAGCCAACTGAAATTCATAGTCAAAATCAGAAACAGCGCGCACTCCGCGTAAAATACAATAGGCTTTTTGTGAACGCGCAAAATCCACCAATAAATTATCAAAGCTAAGCGCCCTGACATTAGGCCAAGGCCTAATCACTTCGCTCACCATGGCTAAACGCTCTTCTAAGCTAAAGTACGTGGACTTATGTCCACTGCTCGCCACCGCCACAATCAACTGCTCAAATAAATCGGCGGAGCGCTTGATCACATCAATGTGCCCAAAGGTAATAGGATCAAAAGTACCCGGATAAACAGCCATTTTTTTCATACCATCTCTCCTATAGAGCCCAAACACTCTAGGCGATTAGAACATTTTTCGCGCAAAGTATGCAAGAACTCACCCTGGGGCAGCTTCAACTGAGGCGCAATTTCTAAAAGCGGATAGAGTACAAAATCTCTTTCACTCAAGCGTGGGTGAGGTATTTGTAGGGTCTCGGTATCCACACACTCAGCACCATACAATACAATATCCAGATCGATGCAGCGCGGCCCAAAACGCTCACCCTCCCGCCGCCTTCCCAACTGCTGCTCAATACGCTGCAACTCTGCCAATAACGCCATAGGCTCTAGCTCCGTCTCAAGCCCTACAACAGCATTGATAAACTCGGGTTGATCTTGAACAGGCCCCCAGGGTTGGCTGCGATATAAGCTTGACGTCTTCATTAATTGAAATTGTTTTAATTGCGACAAGGCCTGCAGCGCTCGTTTAATTTGCGCCAAAGGATCTTCCATATTACTGCCCAAAGCGATATAGCTGATTGTCATGATTTGTTTTTTGATAAGGATTTTAACATTTCTTGCTGTTGTGCTTCATTGGATAATTGAAATGTCTGCCACCATTCTACCAAGTCTTGAACAGGCTCACCCACTTTCGCGCGCAGCATTAAAAAATCCAATGCCGCTCGATAATAGCGATGCTGCAAAGTTCTATAGACACGCTTACCGCGACGACTCTTTAAATGATATTGCAGCATCCAAACATCTCGCATCATCGCCAACAAACGCTTGGGCGTATTTAAACTTTTACTCTGCGTATCCAGAACCTCTCCAATAGAATAGTGCAGCACTTGGAAGGTTTTTTTTCGTCGATCTGGATGCTCATGAATTAGTTTTTGCAGCGAAGGCCACAATAACACCGACAGTAAAAAGCCTGGATTTAGTGATTGATTATTGGCGTAGCGCTGATCTGTTGCGAGCATGGCTTCTTCGATCAAAGCCTTATATTGCTCTACTTTAGGGCCCTGCAGCGCCTCAACAAGCTGTGGAAATAATATTTCTAAAAAGCCATAGTCTTGTAATTTATGGTAGCTGTCTTGCGCATTTCCCGCAAAAAATAATTTCAACACCTCATCAAACAAACGTGAAGGCGAAACATTTTTCAAAAGAGGGAGAGAGGATTGAAATAATTGCTCAATCTCAGCTTGTATAGAAAAATTTAACTTAGCTGAAAAGCGTATGGCACGCAACATGCGAACGGGATCTTCTTGAAAGCGTCTTTCGGGATCTCCAATCATTTTAATGATTTTTTGTTTAATATCATTTAAGCCATCGGTGTAATCCATCAACGAAAAATCAGCAATATTGTAATACAGGGCATTCACCGTAAAATCACGCCGCCAAACATCTTCTTCCAACGTGCCGTAACAATTATCATCGTGCAAAACAACATCAGACTTTTGCTCTCCTGGCGCTGTACTCCCCCGAAAGGTTGATACCTCAATCACCTCATCTCGATAAAAAACATGGATCAGCTTAAATCTTCGACCGATAGATCGGCTATTGGAAAACAATTTTCGTATTTGTTCAGGCCTTGCATTACTGACCACATCAAAATCTTTAGGCTTTCGCCCTAAGAGCAAGTCACGCACTCCGCCCCCCACCAAATAAGCCTCATAACCCGCTTTGTGAAGGCGATACAGCACATTCAGGGCATTAACGCTGATATCTTTGCGGGAAATGCGATGCTTAGAGCGCGCGATGCTCTGGGGGTAGGTCTTGGCGTTACGATCAAAGACTTGGGCTACACGCTGCCAAAGGGAGGGGCGGCTGGACAACTCGAACAATCCTCATTGTTTACTATTCACGGGGGCTGTCTCATCCTATAATGGCAGCCCTTCGCAGTATAGCGATGTTTTATACAAATTGCTCCCTTCGTCTAGTGGCCTAGGACACTGCCCTCTCACGGCAGGAACAGGGGTTCGAGTCCCCTAGGGAGCGCCAGTTTAATCGGTGGATTAAATCACTTTGCGGCCCATAAATGCTCCTCTTCGTTCTTTTTCCGCAGGGGCATCACGTTGAATACGGCCTGATGAAACTGTAGTGCGCCATCTTATTGAGAAATATCGGAATGCAGAAGCATGGAATGCAAAAAATTAAACTATTTTTTCCAGTTTGTTTTTTATGAGGAATTTTCTGGGCCTTCTGCAAGCTCACCCCGAAGGACACAGATTTCTTTTTTAAATGTGCACATGCTCGTGGCCGGAATAGAGTACGGGCAGATATATATTGCAAGCAAGCGAATTGAAGGGAGCATACTTACTCATTTTTGGCTAAATTTAACACATTTTCTATTATTCACTTACCCTGCTCTAGCGAGTGTCGTTTAGTATACTTGATTAAGTGAATGCTCTACCTCACCGTAGAACTTTTCAAGGAAAATCCCAAGACTTAGGCAGGATGCGTCTGCGCGGGCAGTTGCTTTTATCAATCCACCGTGCTTGGCTTAGGGAATTGAGGGTGCTTTTTTGATATCACAAAACACTTTTGTGCCTACTTACTAAAAATAACTCTCTGCTCTATAATGGTCATTTAGTTAATCACAGAAAAAGAGTGTCTGTATGAACACCCGTCAATCAACGATAATGAACTGCATTCTATTTAGTGTCATCTTGCATATAAACACAACATCTTATGCAACAAATGGCGCGTCTGTTGAGTTTTTTTCTTCTAATAATACTCATGAAATTGACGTGGAAAAAGCTTATGAACGATTACAAGGAAAGGCGCAACGTGATCTTAAACGTAACATTATCACCGTTCTAAAAAACAACCACCTTAAACAAGGAAAATTTGAAAACATCCTAGGCGCGTATCAAATGTCTGAGGATAAAAAGGTGACCTCCGACAATACAGAGATCTTTTATAGCTCAGAGGCACAAACTTTTTCTCACGCCCAAATTTTTTCTTTAGCGGCTCAACTAGCTAAGATACTTAACCAAGAGAGTACTGCAGTTTTTATCCCTTCACAGCAATGCAGTATTGGCGATATTGTTGTTAAATTTAGGTCGCATAAGCCCGGTATTAAATCGACCATCCATATGATTGTCGAAAAATTACCCGATTATACTACTGAATTTTCCCTCCATCTAAGCAGCCGACACACAGAGTTTAATGATGCAAAGGTTAGTAAAATTGAGTGGATTGGAAATAAGATAAATCTCAATGAAATTAAAAAAGCGTTCCCTGAGGAAGATATTACTTACCATCAAGGGCAAGCTTATTTGGTTTATAAAAATGGCCAAGTAAAATCGTTATAAACGTAGACAAGGAGAATAAGATGGGAATGGAAGACATGATGAAAGCTCAGGCGATTAAACGATTTGGTGATGCCTGCGTTTTTGAGTTAATTGAACTTCCAAAACCAAAAATAAAGGCAGGCCATGTATTAATAAAGGTAGCCGCCACCAGCATTAATCAAATTGACTGCAAAATCCGTAGTGGCGCTGTGCCTGCGCTTTGTCCCGAATTTCCCGCCATCTTAAATAGCGATGTTGCAGGTGTGATTGATTCGATTGCACCGGATGTGAAAAATTTTAAGGCGGGGGATGAGGTCTATGGCTGCGCGGGTGGTCTTGGCAAGACACCGGGCGCGCTCGCAGAATTTATGCTGGTAGATAGTAAATTAATCGCTAAAAAGCCAGTATCACTTTCCATGCTCCAAGCAGCCGCATTACCCTTGGTAACAATTACTGCATGGCAAGCTTTATTCGAAAAAGCAAATTTAACTGCAAATAAAAATGTTTTAATTCATGGAGGGGTTGGGGGAGTTGGGCATATTGCTGTTCAATTAGCAAAGTCCTGTGGCGCTAAGGTTTATACGACCGTGCTTAAAAGTGAAGATAGCATTCTAGCGAAATCACTTGGCGCTGATGAGGTAATTAATGCTAAAGAAGAAGATGTCGAAAAATATGTAGCACGTCTTACTCAAGGCAGGGGGTTTGATGTTGTATTTGATACTGTTGGAGGTGCTAACTTGGATCGATCGCTTTTTGCCGCGGCGATGAATGGCAGTGTGGTCACAACGGTTGCTCGATCAACGCATGATTTAACACCCATGCATAATAAAGCGCTTAGCTTGCACGTCGTCTTTATGTTGATTCCGCTTTTAACCGGTATTGGATGTGGGGGACATGGAGACATACTTTCAAAAGCCAACGCGCTCATTAACCAAGGAAAGCTTAAGCCCCTTATTGACCCGCATCAATTTAGCCTCGGCCAGATTGCCGATGCGCATAGGCTCCTGGAATCAGGCAAAGCACGCGGAAAAATAGTTTTGTCGATCGCTTAATCAGGTTCAATGATTTAAGATTAATGCATGAAAATCAGGTATGAGTTCCTTGAGCTGCAGACAACGCTTGGTCGGCAAGGCAAGTCCTCGGTTAAAATCGTAATAAAACCCACGACGATTCAATTTTCACAAGCTATATTCCATTGATTTTTTTACCACAAGAAGCATTATCTGAAACTAAAAAGCAAAGGTCATAGAATGCTTTTAGCTTTAGATAAGTATCGCTAGGCTCCACTCCAAAACTTCTGTGAGCAGTCAATTCTTTATTCAATAGAAGGCCTTCAACAAACATTCTCAATTCATAAAAATCATCTATGGTATCTAATTTTTTCAAACATTCCTCGAAAGCCCCTATTTTTTCGAGAGTTCGAGAGCTTGAATAAAATAGTCTAAATCTTGGTTCTATTTTCTCTTGAATCAAAGAATCTTTCTTAGCTTTCAGCGTGAGTTTAAGCTTTAACTTTTGATTAATTAAATTCTCTTTTCCCTGTCTCGAAGGTGCGGCAGGTACATCAGACGCAGAAATAGATGAATTAGTATCATGGTGTGTTTCCATAAGTTTACTTTGAAATTCCTTTAAAACATTTTCCTTGATACTCGAAAAAGGTTTGTGCATTATAGTTCCATAAAAATAATTGTCGGGTTGGTTCAAATAAAGCCCGTCCACGTGTTGCTTATAAAAAAAGTATAATGCTTCTTTAGTGTGTAGATGCTTTATTTCATCGAGGAGATGGGCCTCGATTAATTTCTTATCGGATCGGGTTAAAATGTAATGCTTACCATGCTCCCGCTTAAGTTGCAACAAAAGCATTTTTTTTGAGGTTTCAACTTCACCAACCGAATAAAAACAAGCAGAGAACTCGGTACTTATTTTATGCAATTCGTTCAGTGCCGTCATAATATGGGATATATGTTCAGGATAATCTCTAACAATTATATTAATGATGGATGAGTCATTAGATAATGCAAAAGCCACTAATGGAGACCATTGCTTCATATCAACAATATAGTCTCCATAATCACCATCATAACTACCCCTACGCAGACGTACTACTGTTTTTTTTCGTCTTTCTATATTAAGAATAGGCTTATACCTTAAAAAGGTATAAATTATTTTTGGATTTATATTTTTTCTTGCATAAATATAATTTGAAAATGCCTCTTGTACCCCCCTAGGGTCTAAATAATGTAAATGAATTATACAGCGTTCAATTATAGAAAGGTCGTATCTTTGGTTCACAATAACACGAGAAACTGCCTCTACATTGATAGGGCCAGAAATCTCAACTTTTAAGCTATCTAAATCGATCTGCCTTCTTCTATCAAATTCTGCTTTTATTAAAGCTGCTGTGGCGTTATTGTCAGAGGCCTTTTCTGCTTCATCCTCGTATTTTGAAAGCTCTGAAAAACTAAGAAAGCCTAGAACTTTACGCTTAAGATCACCTGGAATAGCCCCATGCATTAAAAATTCGTTACTATTTTTTTCTAGTAACTTTTTCATATCGATATCATTATCAACCAAGATCCTCGCCGGATCATTTTTATTCTCAGATAAAGCTTTTTGTATGTCACGGATTTTCTGATCATCCTCATAAATCATAACACCTTCTTGCGGAGTAATAATAAATACTGGAATAATTTTATTTAACGCATGTTTTATCAAACGCTGTTTAGACAAAGCGTTCAAACGGCTAAGCAAATCATCTTTTGTATAAAAAATACCCACTAAAGCATCCTGAGAGAGCGCAGCCAATATTTCATTGCCTTCGAAAACAACAAGACCCTGATTTCTTCGGTGTGAGTTGATAAGTCTTAATTCATCCAAAGAAATTTGTTCTGGAATTGGTACCCTCCTGTATCTATGGAGCCAATCCTCAATGTAAACCCTGTTTTTAATGAATTCAACACTACATTTTTTTAAATCAAATAACAGGCCGACCATTATTTGATGTGTTGGATTGGATGGCTGAAAAAACTTCATTTTTCTATCAAAAAACTTCATTTTTCCATCAATGGGTAATAATGAGGTTGCTATTGCTCCATCATGGAAAGAATCATTTTCATCATGCGCTTTAGTGAGCTTTTTCAATATTTCATCCCAAGATCGGTTGTCACCTAGTGGCGAACAAATTGTTTTAACAAGCCCGTCACCCTCTTGAATCGCTTTCAAAGCTTCTTGCGTAGTTATTTTTTGCATTTCTGATTGAATACTATTTGATGTGATACTATT
>JAKFXE010000060.1 GCA_021731545.1 Coxiellaceae bacterium | reverse complement strand
CGCTTCTTTTTGAAAGTGGCTAAAGTCAAAGTTGCTAAGATCTATCTTTTCGTTTGTCATGCTCAGTTCTCCTGTTGTTGGCAATAACGCCATTATAGAAAACTGACACAGTTATTTAAACACTACCTATCCTCAAAGCGAAAACCTCTTCCTTTTAAGCACTGAAAGAGTAACTCAATTTCCCAACGTCTTAAATAAATAGGAATAGCATTCTTTGGAGTTTGATTGGTCGCCACAATCATTAATTCACCTCGTTCAGATCGGGAGGCCGACAAATATACGTGAGCATTAAAGACGTCAACCGCCATCAAAAATGGCTTTTCATTATTGACACAAACATCCCTAAATAATTTCTTTGCTGTTATCCATTTTTTAGAGCGTATATTCACCAGAGAGCCTTCTTTTATTCGTATATAAAATGGTATTTTCTTTTTGTTTAGCCAATTAAATAAATTACCATGACCAAACTCTCTATCCGCCAATACACCTAAAATTCGAGCCTTTCCAAAGCATTTTATAAATCGTTCTATGAGTTTTTTCTGTTCTTCAAAGTTAGAATTTCCAGCCTTGGGCAACAGCATCCAAAAAATAGGAATCGCTAACCCCTCATATGCTATTCCCAACGTAAACACATTAATTTTCTGCTTTCCCCAATACCAATTTGTTCGATCAATAACCACATTGAACCCTTGATCGCCGTCTAAGAAAAATAATTTAAAAACCCAGCGAGCCAAGCAGACGTAATCCACTTTAAATTGACCAAAAAATCGCTGTAATCGTTTATATCGAGAACTAATTTCCGCCTCAGAGCCAAAGGCGGTTGCCACTTCGCTCAAGTTGACCGTTCTTACGGAAAATAAAGCCAATAGCATTCGGGCTAGGCAATCTATTCGCGCCTTGTTCCCCGGTAAATTATCACTTAATATCTGCTTTAACTCGCTGATCCTGTTCATATAGACTCCTTTTTTTGGCGAAAAAGATTATATGAAATTCTTTTAGGATCAGCGAGTTATCTTTTTACCCACCTTTTTTGTCCTGTACAGAGCTTTTTCAGGGTAAGATCAGTGGCCTTAAGGCCAGCTCTCGAAATGATTATTTTGGTGTCTGGCTCCGCTGGAAAAGATTTTAACCCATTGATTTAATGTGTTGCGGTGCCTGACTCCAAAATAAAAAATCAAAAATTTTGAATAAATAGAGGTGCCCTTAAGAAAACCTTAAGCTTTGGCGCGGACAATAAGACACTACAGTACTTGTAGAAGTCTTAAAGGCGACTACAATGGGGCCTTTCTGCTTACTGTTAACGACTCTTTTTTCACCCGCTGGGGGAGGTTTATTATGACCAAAGCATTAGAAGATACTTCATACGATTCTAAAACGCGAACATACGATTTTAAAACACTTGACACAATAAAGAACGCTACACAGGATCCAAGCGAACTTCCGCGAGTCTCTCAGGTGGCTAAACCCGTGGATGCGACCCATCAACCCCTTAAAGGCGCTGCGGTGGAAATTCCCTGGTATCTGCGCATGGCCGATTTAATCATACCTTTATTGGTCTTGGGGCCCTGCATCGCTTTCTTAGTGGGTGCTCCTGCAGCCCCCGCCATTCTAATTGCTTTTGCTGCCCTGACCACAGCGGCTGTTCTGGGGCCTTGGATATGGCGCGGCAGCCTGGCTTTGTATCGCAAGCTTTTCAAAAAAACTTCTTATGAGCCCGTCTCACAAATCAACCCATTGGAAGCCGCCTCACACATCAACCCATCGGAAGCCCATGCGGCAGAGTCGCCCCTCAGCTGGGAATATCAACGCAAGCTGTGGCGTCCTTCTACAACTCGGGGCTTCACCTGGGATGCCCGCATTACCTTGGGCGCCGGCGGCTTTGCCGTTTTGGCCATTATGATTGCCTTGATTGTTTTAAACCCAGTGGGAGCCGTGATTGCCGGCACCTCGGTATTGGAATTGGTGAGCCTCAACTTTGTAGCGCCCATTATTTATGCGGCCCTGGCCGGCACTGTGTTTGGGGCCTTTGTAGGCTTGGCCTGGAAGCGTATGGCCTTTTTTGTCGCAGAACACTTAAAGACGCCCCTCATCCCCACAGCTCTTGTGCCTGAAGGCAATTTAGCCCGTAATCCTGAGAATACCCCCGCCTATGTTCGACTCTTTGGTGGAGCCCTGGGCGGCATTGTCTTAGCCACCATTATTTCCCTGAGTTTTGGTGGGCTAGGGCCTCTTGCCTTTGCCAGCATTACGCTCGGTATTATGGGCGCCGCGCTCTCTGGGCCTTTAGTCGCGCGCATCACAGAACGATTCCTGCTGGGAGTCAAAGAAGATCGCCTCATGCTCAACCCTCATGTTAAAGCCGAGGGAAAATATAGCGTCTTTAAACCCACTATCTTAAATATTTCCTGGTACGCGCGCGCCTTATTTATTGGTGGCATCAGCGGTCTAGCCATTGCGGGCGTGGTGGGTGGCGGTGCAGCCGTGCTTTTCCCCGTCTGTATGGTCACCATGGGATTGGCCTTGATCTCACCCTTCGTACTTAAACTGTGTAAGAAGCCCCTAGACTGGTTGGCAGCGCGCCATGCACCAAACGAGCGCAGCACGATGGAAAATGTCTGGTTTGTTCGCATTTTTGCAGGCGCCGGTGCCGGTGCCGCGGTTTCGGCTGCGTTCTTGGCTTTGGGTCTAGCCACCCCCCCCATCGCGATTGCGATAGGACTCGCGCTGCCTGCGCTGGCCTACCTTACTCCGTTTTTAAGCACCTGGCTTCGACCTATTTTGCCCGATGCTATTTTCAATCCTGCCTATCAAATGAAACAAGGCATCTCAGGCGATAAGCGCATGATCGTTTATGGTCAGTGGTATGTTCGCGCCACCATCGGTGCGCTCTTGGGAGGCTTAATCGCCACCAGTCTAGCGCTCTTTTTTGGCATGCCGATGTTAGCACCCATCGTGGTTCTAGCAATGACAGGCTTTATGGTGCTGGCACAACCCATTTTTAAATTATTGATTCAGCCCTGTCTTAAAGCCACGCAGCAAGCTTTTACGGTAGAGGATGCGGGCAATGGAAGAAATTCTGTGACTAGCCATAACTCTTTGCTAGATATAGATAACTCCGAGCAAGAGCAGCACAGAGCCTCTGTAATGGCAGAATTTCGTGACTCCCAGAAGGGCTATAAAGCGTGGGCAGCAAGCTTGTTTAGTACGTCGAATGCCGCCCCCACCCACGAAAGTTTTAATCCTTATTCTTCTGGATACCCCTCCCATGACTGGCGCTAAAAACAGCTGCACACCAGGTCTATTTCACAACACCCAAGCATAAGCCGCACTGTGCTCGGGGCCATTAAAGACTTTAATCGTGAGCGCATGGATGCGCTGCTGTTCCATAAAGGCTTTATCACTGATGAGTGCTTGAACAAACCAACGCGATAATTCTTCTAGAGTAATATTGCTTAAAGGTAGAATCAGCGCATCGCGCTTTAAAAAAGGGATTTTTTCTTCGTTAAAATGGGCCTCATAATACTCTCCCCGTTCTTCTATTTTTAAATAAGGGGACTCCCCCGCCAATAAAAAACGCGCATTGAGACTGTCACATAAGGCCAAAAGTGTTTGCTTAAACACGCGATAATCAAAACTTAAACCCGGCTCTTGCAACTCTGCCACAACACGGGCTGATAATAAATAATTATGTCCGTGCAAATGCTCACGATGCGTTTTGGAAAAAATCGTAAAATGTCCCGCGGAAAATTTCAGCTCACCCTGATAAAACTCCAGTGTGGTCAATTGAGTGTTGTTCTTCATCTTAAAGCCTGTGTCGTTGGTCATGTTGTTTAAATCCCATGTAAGGCAAATCCAAGGCTTTGCTGAGCCCCATCACTTTAAAGAGCTCCCCCATTTCTGTGGGCAATATCAGCTGCTTAACACCCAGCAACTGATTCACATCTTCTGTATTCATCAATTCAGTGAGTCCGCAATTCATTAAAAAACTCGCTTGATTGCAAAAGCCTGCTAACTCCAGAGCGACATCAGCACCGGCCTCTGCCACTGCCGTAAAATCCACATGCGCGGTTATATCCTGAATACCCACCAGAATCAATGAATCCTGATGGGCTTGTTGTTGGTAGTGACACATTAAAGTCCCCATGCTGCGCTGTGGATGATAATACTCATGACGTGGGAAGCCATAATCAATAAACAGCATTAATCCCTGCGTTAAACTGTGTTCCAGGCTTTTTATAAAAGGGCGCAATTGCATATTGATTTCAGAGGTATAGCCTTCACTTAGCTCTAGCGCTTCCAGCGCTTTTTTGAGTGCAGGATCCGCGACTTTTAACTGCCATTGCAGCTCATCCTTCTCAATACCCACATAATATTCCATGAGTTCATTCATCTGCTTAAATCGGTGCACGGGCATCGCATCCAACACCTCATTTGCTAAAATTATTCCTTTAAAGGTGGGCAAGCTTTCTACCCAGTGTACTCGAGCAACTAATTCGGGTAACTCTCTTTTCAGAAGCTCTTGCTGACGTTCTTGTAAATCAGGACTGAGTTCCACAATAAAATAATGCTGGGGCAACGCCTCCAATTGATTCAGCTCACGTAAAATTTCCAGCGCCATACGTCCAGAACCCGCCCCCAATTCCAGAATGTCTGCACCCGAAATTTCTCTGATCACCTGCGCGCATTGTTGCGCTAAACACTGCGAAAAAATTGGTGAGATTTCTGGGGCAGTTGTAAAATCTCCACCCCGGCCCAGCTTGTGCGCTCCTGCTACATAATAGCCCAAGCCTGGCGCGTACAGGGCCAGCTCCATATACTGCGCAAAATTTAAGGGGCCCTGCGCACGAATCCGCTGCACAATATGGTCTTTGAGCCTTTGGCTGTGGGCTTGTGCGGCGGGGTCCGTGGGGATGAATAAGCTGTGCATGTATGTTAGGGTGCTCGTTTTCGTCTGCCCCATTGCATGGGGGCGCCACACAGTATAACGAGAATTTTATGAAGTCAAACTCAACACCTCCCGTCGCTTTAATCACAGGTGCCGCCCGTCGTATTGGCGCGGCCATCGCGCAGTGTCTGCACGCACACAATTATAATGTCATTATTCATTATCATCAGTCTGAACCAGAAGCACTTGCTCTTATTCAAACACTCAATGAAATGCGACCTAATTCTGCGATAGCGCTCTGCGCTCACTTAGAGCACACCGATGAATTAGAACAATTAGCGAAAAAAGCCTGCACTCAGTGGCAAGGCTTAGATGTCTTAGTCAACAATGCCTCACGCTATTTTCCCACGCCCATGGGTGATACTTCTGCACACGATTGGCAGGCATTAATGAACAGCAATCTGATGGCGCCTTATTTTTTAACGCAAGCCGTATTGCCCTACCTTAAAAGCGCGCGCGGAAATGTCGTTAATATTATTGATATTCACGGACAAATTCCTTTAAAAAATTATTCCGTGTACTCCATCGCCAAAGCCGGTTTAAGAATGCTGACAAAATCACTGGCCAAAGAATTGGGGCCCGAGGTGCGCGTGAATGGAGTAGCACCCGGACCCACTCTGTGGCCAGAGGGAGAAAACCGTCTTGATACAGCACTACAGGCTAAGCTTATTGCCAAAACAGCTTTAAAACGCCAAAGCGAAGCGCGAGAAGTAGCCCAAACGGTTTTGTTTTTAGCGCAACAAAACTATTTGACCGGGCAAATTATCAATGTGGACGGCGGAAGGGTGCTGACGGTTTAAAGCTCAACCCCCGATTTGCTTTTCGCGGATCTCTTCAAAGGTTTTGCAATCAATGCATTTGTCCGCTGTAGGCCTTGCCTCTAAGCGACGAATCCCAATTTCTGCAGCACAATCTTTGCAATAGCCGTAATCATTGTGATCTAAATCATCTAAAGCTTGTTCAATTTTTTTAATTAATCGGCGCTCACGATCACGCGCTCTTAATTCCAAATTAAAACCTTCTTCTTGTGCCGCTCGATCAACAGGATCCGGATAAGTTCCTGCCTCTTCTTGCATGTGCACCATAGTGTTATCCACTTCTTCGCGCAACTGCATGAGCCAATCCCGCAAAATCTTACGGAAATGCTCAACTTGCTGCGCATTCATATATTCTTCACCCTTTGCCTCTCTGTAAGGAGCAAAATCAACCGGGCCTCCCGCCACTGAAGAAGCGCGGGGCTTTGTTTTAGCTTTGGGTTTGGCTTTGGCGATATCAATCACATTCGTCACAGATTTTTTTTCCTCTTTGGCTTTGGATGTTACAGAAACTTTCGATGCTACTTTAAACACCGGTTTAGGGGCTGGTTTTGGTTTGGCTGGCGTTGGTTTTACAAGCACTTTAGCTTTGACAGGCGCTGCCACTTTTGCTTTTAGCTTAGATTTAACAACAGGAGTCTTGATTATTTTTGCCTTGGGCTTGGCTTTAACAGGCGGTGCTATTTTTGCTTTCGGTTTGGGCTTAGCAGGCACTGCCTTAACAGACTTCGCAGATGATTTCGCTTTGGGCTTAGCCTTAGTTTTTGCCTTTATTTTCGCTGCCATGGTAATCACTCCTTCAAAATGTGGGGTCCATTCTATACCTTTTTTACGCCAAGCCGCAATTTTATGAATGGACTTTCAGCTCCCCGAAAAAGGCCCGCTTCACACATACAACTCACCTTCAAATACACATTCCGCAGGCCCCGTGAGATAAACAGGCTGGCCGAGGCCTTGCCAACTCACCCAAGAAAGTCCCCCAGGTTGCTGAACCTCTACCTCTGGACCCAGTAGACCCTGCAAACATCCCGCAACCACCGCTGCACAAGCACCGCTGCCACAGGCCAGCGTAGGTCCTACTCCCCGTTCATACACACGCAAACGCAGATGGGCCTCATCGATAAGCTGCACAAAACCCACATTCACTCCCTGTGGAAAGGCAGGATCCTGCAAATAAGGCTGCGCTTCCTGTGCAAGATCCAGAGCATCCACCTCTTTTACTCGAAAGACCAGATGGGGATTTCCCAAATCTAAAGCAGCCCAGGCTCCTTCAACAGTCGGTAAAATGCGCGGAATGCCCATCGCCACTTTAAACTGCTGATTCGGCAACAGGCTGACACTTATGCTGCTTGTGAGTGTCGACAACATCCATTCTTGTTTGGAGCTCAAGCCCTTAAGCTGTATAAAACGCCCCACACAACGCGCCCCATTACCACACTGCCCCACTTCGCTGCCATCCGCATTAAAAATACGATAGGCAAAATCACACTCCGGTTTATCGCTGAGCTCCAGCACCAAGAGTTGATCAAAACCAATGCCCCGATGCCGATCCGCCCAATATCTAATTCTTTCGGCATCCCACTGAAAGGGCTGGTGCCTTGCATCGATCAACACAAAATCATTACCCAGGGACTGCATCTTTGTAAATACGGTATTTTTTACGCGCATCTTGTCTCCCCAATGTCAGGGTAGTGTCGACATCTTAATTAAATATAAAATTAGGGGGCTGTTTCGCGGGCTTTTGATCGGGCATATACAGAGGCCCACGCTGCCCGCACGCGACCAACACCAAAGCCATCATCAGATACAGTAGATATTTTTTCATCGTGTTCGAGAGAGTAGCAGTTGCATCCCAGGCGCTCAAGTTTTATAGTGCGTGCGAGATTTCCCTTATGGCACTAGATTATTTAATCAAAGAACCTAATACACCCGCCACAGCCACCATCATTTGGATGCATGGCTTGGGTGCAGACGCCTACGATTTTTGTGAGCTCCCAGCTCAATTACAATTGCCTGAATCCTTAGGGCTTCGTTTTATTTTTCCTCATGCCCCCATGCGAGCCGTGACCCTGAATGGCGGACATAAAATGCGGGCCTGGTATGATTTATATTGACTGGAAGATCATCATCGCAGTCAGGAAGATGAGGCGGGTTTAGGCCTTTCACAAGAAGCTATAGAAGTATTAATGGATGCAGAAATTAAAGCGGGCATTCCCACTCAACGAATTATGCTGGGCGGTTTTTCACAAGGCGGGGCCATGGCTTTATTTTGTGGCCTGCGTTACCCGCAAGCACTGGGAGGAATTTTAGCCCTGTCAGCTTATCTGCCTTCTGCAAATTCACTCAAGCAAGAGGCGAGCCCTGCCAATCGCGCTACTCCGATTTTTATGGCTCATGGAAAAAACGATGGGGTAGTTTCTTTTGCATGGGCGGAAAAATCTTGCGCTCATCTACGTGAATTAAATTATACCGTGGACTGGCACAGCTACCCCATGGAACATCAAGTCTGTACGCAGGAATTAAACGATATGCGGCAGTGGTTGATCAAACGGCTTTAACACCCCTGACACTCGGGCTTACGCGTACGCAGAGGCTGAAGCGGCCTGGCATTGAACTCACTCACTTCGACTTTGAAATTTTGCAACTGCTGTGCAGACAGTGTTGCGGGCGTCTTAGCTATAATCCAGGTCACGCCTTCCACACAAGGGGGCGTTGTTAAGGATCCTGAATACACATAATAATTCTTTACCTTGCTCACTAAGTCCGCGGGATTTAAGCTGACAGGGTTCACAATCTCTTCTTCCAATACCGCGAAAGCCGACGATGAAAATAAACTGCTAAAATATTTATTGCTGGCCCCTTCCGTTAAAAACATACCTAAAACCAATAATTCCCCCTTAGAATCTTTATGCACAAAATGCGCTTCCATGGGATAGTGTTTTCCATTCAACGCATGCTCACTGGGCACATGAAAATGTATTTCCTGCAAACTGTATTTTTGTCCATCATAGACCACATAATTTTTTAGAGGCTTTAGGCTATCGGCATATAAATTGTGCGTAGTTTGGCGCAAATTAAAAGGCACAGCACGATAATGCACACTAAAATGCGCATCAACCGCAGGCTTGGTTTGAGTAATATCAATAGGCGATTGCTCCAATCCGCTTTGACATATTTTATAGGCTGAATGCAATGAGCCCCAGTCAGCGGGTCCTGTGGTGCCCGTATAATTCCAGTGTGCAGCAAAAGCCGACTGCACAATTCCCACAGCCAACAAGGCTGTCATACTTTTTATAATTTTGTTCATGGGGGATCCTTATGGATTTCAAAGCGATTGCTTTAATTTTTCTAATTCAGCCGCTGTTCCAATATTAAACCACGGGCCTGAGTAATGTACTCCTGTCACGCGTTTTTCGTCAATGGCCTGCTCTAACAAAGGAGCCAACCTGAAGCGACCCGGCACACAACCTTTAAATAGGCGGGGATGTAAGACTCCCAGGCTAGCATAAGTCAATTTAGGCGAAGTCTGCGTAACCCACTCTCCCTTTAAACCATAGTCACCTTCCGAATGATAAGCAGGATTATCCACCAACACCAAATGCGCATCTTGCTGTATCGCTTGAGTTAAAACTTGCAGAGGAAAAGCGGTCCAAACATCTGCACTGATCAACACAAAAGCCTCATCATTCAACAAACCTTCATTTAAGGCCTTGAAAATACCACCCCCTGTTTCCAATAACTCTGGTTCTTCAATGGAGTAGCGCACTCTAATGCCATAGCGCTGACCATCACCCAGATACTCCATGATCTGTTCTTTAAGATGGTGCACATTAACAATAACTTCTGTGATACCGATTTTAGCTAGATTATAAAGATGGTACTCAATCAAAGATTGTCCGCCTACCTTCAACAAAGGTTTGGGGGTGAGATCACTTAAAGGGCGCAGTCGTTCACCGCGCCCTGCGGCTAAAATCATCGCTTTCATAATTGAATCCGGCTCAATAAAACCTCTAATGGGGCCAGCTCGGGATAATTCCGACTCACCTGTTGAGCATACTTTAGTACGCGCGGCAAATACTGAAGATACTGTGACTTTTGATCACGCTTATTCAAGCGCGCGAAAATACCCAAGCATTTTAAATGACGCTGTAAGCCCATCCAATCAAACCAACGCATAAATTGATCAAAGTTATCTTCGCTTAACAATCCTTTCGTTAATAATTTCTGTTGATACCCCCGCAGCCAGTCCCGCACTTTTTGTTCCGGCCAATCGATATAACAATCGCGCAACAAAGAAACGAGGTCATACGTAATAGGCCCAGAAACCGCATCTTGGAAATCTAAAATGCCTACTTGATGCTCGGGCAATACCATCAAATTACGCGAGTGATAATCACGATGCACACAAACCCTGGATTGAATCAACGCTTCTGCAATTAGATGCTCATAGACTTGATTTAAACTTTCTTGCTCCTGCACAGAAAGCTGAAAGCCCAAATGTTTCTGCCAAAACCATTCATCAAAAAGCTGCATTTCTGTTAATAACAAGGATCGATCATAGGCAGGCAAGGTATAGCCTTCGATATGTGAACACTGCTGCAACTTAAGCAAGGCCTCTAAAGCCGACTGATATAAAACATCGGCTGTTTTTAAATTCAAGCGCTCTGAATACAAAACATCGCCCAAATCGCTCAACAACAAATAGCCTTGTTCTAAATCAGCGTGATGAACAATGGGCACCTGCAAGCCCGCCGCCTGGAAACTGCGCGCAATGGCTACAAAGGCATCCAATTGGTCGTGTTTGGCTGCTGAAGCATCCATCAGAATATAGTGGTGCGCTGGCGGAGCGCTCACTCGATAGTAGCGCCTGAAACTGGCGTCCCCCGTCAAGGGCGTCAACAGTACAGGCTGTTTCAGTGTGGCATTAACCCAGGCTTGCAATAGCTCTTTTGACATAGTGGCTTCTTTTGTTTCGTTCAATGCTCTCTCGAATCCCTAGCCTCTAGTTTCCAGCCAGTATAGCCAAAATTCCCTCAACCCGTTACCATGCAGTTCATTTATATAGACAAACAGGTTAGCTCGCAGTGAAGCCCACTCTCTGGCAACGATCAGCTTGGCTAAGATACTTGAGCGCGGGTCTGTGTGCTAGTCTAATGCTATCCGCTGCGTATGCGGCAAAAACGACTCCTCGAGACAAACCTGAATTCATCGATCCCACGCCCTGCAAACCTTCCGTTACTGAAGAGGACAATCGACCCACAGGCTCCAGCACTGCAGATGCCTTAGGCTGGGTGTACAGCAGTGATCCCAGCAATCTGTGTCATGGCTATTTCGCAGAACCTGTTAGCTTAACGCAAAATCCCACGCCCGGAGATCCCAAGGCCTTGCCCACAACCATCACCGCCTCGGGCATTACTAAATTTACCGCCAATGGGGAATCTGTTTTGGAGGGCGATGTTATCGTGACTCAACCCGGTCGCATCGTTAAAGCAGATAAAGCCTATATTTATCGCAATGGAAAAACAGGACGCATCACCAGCATCGAATTGTTCCAACAGGTCAGCTTAGAAGAACATGGCAAGCGCATATTGGGCAGTCACGCTTTTTTAGACCTTGAAAATAAAACCGCTCTCATCAATAACGTGCTCTATCACCTCTACCATGTCCAAAAAAAGACGGGGGATGTCAACAGCTGGGGAAAGGCCTCCACCATTACACAAGAAGCCTCTGGCGAAATTGAAATGCGCAATGCCAGTTACTCAAATGCCTCACCTCTTCGCCCTAACTGGGAAATTAAAGCCCGAAAGATGCGCTTTAACCAAGATGAAGGTTGGGGAAAAGCCTATGGGGCTTATTTAAAATTCCTGGGTGTGCCGATTCTGTATTCTCCTTATTATTCATTTCCCATCGACCATCGACGTAAAAGCGGTTTTTTACAACCTATCTTTGGTTATTCCAATGATAATGGTATCGATACCAGCATTCCACTGTACTTAAATCTCGCACCCAACTATGACTTAAGCATCACGCCGCGCTATATGAGCATACGCGGCGTTCAATTCAATAATTTATTCCGCTATTTAACCAAAACCAGCGCTGGCACTCTTAATTTAAATTACTTACCCAGCGATCAGCAGTTTATTAAATTCAAGAATGAGGTGTTAAGCACTTACCCAAACAACACCACCTATCGACCCTATTTGGATAGAATACAATCGGACAGCAACAGCCGCGGCTTACTAGCCATTCAAAATTACTCTGTTTTTAGCTCGGAATGGGACAGCCATTTAACCGTTAACTACGTTACAGACGATTATTACTTTCAAGATTTCGGCAGCAGCGGGGGCTTTGGAGCCGCCAATTCGGGCAATATGCTTTCGAGTCAGTTACTCAACCAATACGATATAAACTATAGAGGAGAGCACTGGGATTTCACGGGATTAGTACAGGCCTATGAAACCCTGCACCCCATTAACCAACCCGCCAACAACGATCAGTATCGGCGTTTACCGGAATTTGATTTAAAAGGCGACTATCCCGACCAATGGCAGGGTTTAGATTTCACACTGGATTCTCAGCTGATCAACTTTGGCTATCAAAGTGATTTCACACCGAATCAACCTATTGGCGAAAGAGCCCACCTAAGACCCGGCGTCAATTTACCGCTAAATTGGGCCTCGGCCTATTTTACGCCAGAAGTGCTCATCGATGCCGCCTACTACGATGTGCAGCATCCTTTACCCGGACAAACTACTTCCACAGAGCGCAATATTCCTATTGTGGATGTGAACAGCGGCTTTTATTTGGATCGACAATTTAAGATCGGCAAACATCCCTATACCCAAACTTTAGAACCCGAGCTCTTTTACTTGTTGGTTCCTTATCACAGCCAAGATGAAATTCCAGTGTATGACACTCAATTACAACCCTTCACCGTCAATCAATTATTCAGCACCAATGCATTTACAGGCTTCGATCGTATTCAAAATGCCAATCAATTGAGCTACGCACTCTCCACCCGTTTATTGGATGCTGAAAATGGCGCTCAAAAATTAAGCGCCACCCTAGGTGTTATCGATTACTTCGACAGACCTCGAGTCTGTTTAACGCCTAACTGTACACCCACCACGGAAAGCTTTTCACCGGCCGTGGGCCAACTAACATTCAATCCTTCTGCCCATTGGGCTGCCACCGCCAATATGGCTTGGGATCCCAATATCAGACAAGTCAATAATGGCAGCCTGGCCCTAAACTACATCAACTCTGACAATCGAGTTGCCAGCATTGCCTATCAGTTTGTACAAGGCACGGCGGGAAGCTCCAATTCTAATCTTATTCAAACAGGCGCCGCCTGGCCACTCAGCTATCGCTGGAGCACGCTGGCCTATGTCAATTACAATATCAATCAAAGTTATCTCCAAAGCGCTTATGCAGGCCTGGAATATAAAAATTGTGGTTGGGCGCTGCGCTTTATTTCCAGCCGAAATTATCAAGGCATACTAATAAATAATGTAAAACAGTATGAAAACGCCTACTATGTGCAATTGCAACTCACCGGCTTGGGTAGCCTGGGCTCTCACAAATCCGAGGGTCTCTTGACCACGCTGCCCGGCTATGTCAACACCTATAATTAGAGGAAGGCATGTTTAAAACGTATAGGCTGGTATTAATGGTGGCTGTCTTGAGCTTTGCGAGTTTCATTGCCGAAGCGGCTGAACCCTTAGATCAAATCGTAGCGATTGTAAACGACAACGTGGTTACACAATCACAGCTCGATGCTGCATTAGAACAAGCTCATCAGCAAATGGCGCAGAGACAAATGCAAGCGCCCTCTGAAGCCGAGTTGAGAAGCACCGTGCTCAATCAATTGATCGATCAAGATTTGCTGCTGCAAATTGCCCAAAAATCCAAAATTCAAATCACCCCAGAAGAACTTAACAAAGCTCTGGCCGGTATTGCCGAAGAAAATCATCTTAGCCTAGCGCAATTTCAAGAAAAGGTGCAATTACAAACAGGCGCTTCTTTTGCTGATTTTAAAAAACAATTGAAAACTCAAATGACCCTAGGTCGATTACAACAAATGGCTATTGGATCTACCATCACCATCACCGATGCCCAAGTTAACAAAGCCTTACGCGAAGCTCAACAAGTGCAGCAAGCTTCCACTGAATATCATCTAATCGATGTCTTGATTCCCCTGTCTGAAAATCCCAGTGCAACAGAGCTCAATGAAGCCAAGCTTCGCGCGCAGGCGATCATTCCTAAATTAAAAGCTGGGCAAAGCATTGAAGAACCCCAAACAACACCTGAAGCACCCCCCGAAAACTTATGGAGTAAAACGCTGAACTATTTTAAATCTGAGACACCCCCCGCAACCCTGAACCTTGAAGAAAATACTGCGCCTCAAATCCAGGATTTAGGCTGGCGCCAAAAAACAGATTTACCCACGGCTTTTCAAGCGGCCACTCAATTGCCTATCGGCGAAATAGTGGGGCCCATCCAGACCCCCAATGGCTTACATCTGCTGAAAGTAGAGGGTATACATCAACCCCCTCAAGCTGCACTCACCGCAGAACAAATGCGCATGCAACTCTATCAGGCAGAAATAATGAAACAATTTCCGGCGTGGCTAAAAAAGATGCGCGATGCGGCCTATATTAAAATCACACCGAGCTCATAAGGATGCGCTCGAGCTATCTTGCCCTAACGCCAGGTGAGCCCGCAGGCATTGGCCCCGATCTTGTGGTGCAACTAGCGGCTCAAGGCCGACTAAACAATGTGGTCGTTTTTGCGGATAAAAACTTACTGAAAGAGCGTGCGCAGCAATTACACCTAAACCTAAACTGTGTTGACTATCAACCCGAATCCATTAGCCCCACAAACGATGCTCTGCACATTTGGCATATCCCCCTGGCCGAAGCCTGCATTGCAGGGCAACTAAACTGCGCTAATTCAAGCTATGTGCTGCGCTGCTTGGAGCTTGCCACCGCCGCCTGCGTGGAAAAAAAATTCCACGCCTTAGTCACAGGGCCCGTACACAAAGCTATTATTAATGAGGCCGGTTTTAATTTTTCAGGGCACACTGAGTTTTTGGCTAAGCTCACACACACTCCGCGCACCGTCATGATGCTCGCTAATACAACACTGCGCGTGGCTCTCGTCACCACACACTTACCGCTGCGCGAGGTGGCCGAAGCCATTACACCCGAAATTTTAAAAGAATGTATTTATATTTTAAATCAGGCGCTCATTCACACGTTTCAAATCACGCAACCCCGCATCTTGGTCTGTGGCTTAAATCCTCATGCGGGGGAACAAGGACACTTAGGAAACGAGGAGCAAGACATTATCATTCCCGTCTTAACTCAATTACGCAGTGAAGGATTGAAGCTGATGGGACCGGTACCCGCGGACACCGCTTTTACACCACACTTACTGAAACAGTGCGATGCAGTACTCACGATGTATCACGACCAAGGCCTGCCGGTGATTAAAGCGCAAGGCTTTGGCGAAACCGTCAACATTACCTTAGGCTTGCCCATCATTCGCACTTCTGTGGATCACGGTACCGCCCTTGAACTGGCTGGGAGCGGCCGCGCCGATCCCAGCAGTTTGCTGGCAGCGCTTGTCATGGCCAGGAAGTAGGGGCAATTCATGAATTGCCCCTACCCATATTTTTTCCACTCTAAAGAAAATATCTCTACACACCCTATGTGCCTTGTCTTCTAAGGTCTGGGTGAACCATTGCTAGGCTCAAGCTCCCGCAAATGCAATCTTATACCCTCTACAAGTTCATGGGCCAGATCAGCATATTCTGGAAACTCTCTTAACTGCAGGCTGCCTGCATAGGCATCGACAATTCGTCCCCCAAGGAGAGCTGCCCTGATTTCTTCATGCAGCACTTCAGGATGAATAGGATCAGCATCTACCATAGATTTTCCCAGCCCATCGTCCACTGCAAAAAGCTCCTGGGCTCCAAAAATTTGATCGTTCGCTTTTTTTCTCACACGATCTGCCGCATCGTATAAAAAAACCCCCTTCGGATAAACCTCCATAATCATCAAACATAATTTTAAGCTTGGTCTAGGATTTTTCTGAATGCATTGGCTAGCCACTTCCAATAAAGTATGCGCAACTGTCGAGTTTTCTATTGCCTGCACATTGTGTGATATTTGAGCGAGAGCCTCCGCCTTTCTTATGTTCTCACGATACGCAGCGGCCAAAACATTAGCACTCACGCCTCCCTCAGATAAAGTATCAGCAGCCTCCCGTGCCGCTCGCTTGTATGCTTTAATGGCCTCTGAAAGCACCTCACTT
>JAKFXE010000099.1 GCA_021731545.1 Coxiellaceae bacterium | reverse complement strand
ACCCGAACACCCGGGGCTTTTTCCAATAAACGAACAGTCTCTTCTGCCGTGATGGCGCGCTCGGTTTCAATGTGAACCGCTTCGGAGTGCCCGTAAAAAACCGGAACGCGCACGGCCGTAACATTCACTTTAATACGATCATCCCCCAAGATTTTTTGAGTCTCCCACACGACTTTCATTTCTTCTTTGCTGTAGCCATTTTCCAAAAATACATCAATCTGCGGAATCACATTAAAGGCAATTTGCTTGGGAAAATGTTCAATAACAGCATCCTGCCCATTTAATACCTGAGCACTTTGTCGACTCAACTCCTCAATGGCCTTTTTTCCCGCGCCTGAAACAGATTGATAAGTACTAACATCAATACGCTTGATACCCACCGCATCGTAGATAGGCTTAAGCGCTACCAGCATTTGTATGGTAGAACAATTAGGATTGGCGATGATATTGCGCTGGCGAAACCCCCTTAGGGCTTCAGGATTCACCTCAGGTACCACTAAAGGAGTATCGGCTTCATAACGAAAGTACGAAGTATTATCAATGACAATACAGCCTGCTGCAGCGGCTATGGGTGCATACTGAGCTGAAACTTCGGAGCCTGCTGAAAAAAAAGCAAACTGCGTTTTTGAAAAATCAAAGTCCGCGAGATTCTGAACCAGCAACGTGCGATCACCCATCATCACGCTCTCGCCCAAAGAGCGCTCGCTGGCCAGCGCATAAACCTCAGACACCGGAAAATGGCGCTCCGCCAACAACTCCAACACAACGCGCCCCACGACGCCCGTTGCACCCACCACCGCTACCTTATAAGCCAAACTCATACAGACCCCTATTTTTTAATGCCACTCTATGGTGGTTAATTGTTCGCATGTTAATACAAAAATTCCGTGACCACCCCGCTCTAATTCCAACCACGTAAAAGGCACCTTAGGTAAGCGCTCCATTAAAAGCGCATCGGAATAACCTACATCCATAACTAAAATTCCTTGGCGCTTTAAGTAGGCAGGAGCTTCTTGTAAAATTCTTAAGACTATTTCCAAACCCTCTGCCTCAGCCTCCAAGGCCTTTAAAGGTTCATGTGCATATTCGGGCGGCAAATCCTGAAGCTCTGCTTTACTGACATAAGGTGGATTGCTGAGGATTAAATCATAGGTGTTGGACTCTAAGGCCTCAAAGCAATCGGAGTGATGTAAGTGCACGCGCTCCTGCAGATGATGACGCTCCACATTCATCCGAGCCACAGCCAAGGCTTCCGCGCTAATATCCACAGCGTCAACACGCGCCTCCTGAAAAACGCTGGCACAGGCAATCGCAATGCAAGCGCTGCCGGTCCCTATATCCAAAATACTGCGGGGTGTTTTCAATAACCATGGTTCAAATTTACGTTCAATCCATTCGCCCAGAGGTGAGCGTGGGATTAAAACACGTTCATCCACATAAAAACTCAAGCCCATAAACCAAGCTTCATGCGTTAAATACGGCAGGGGAATACGTTCTTGAATACGCCGCTCGACTAAATCAAAAATTTCACGGCGCTCCTTTAAATTTAAGTGTCGATCCAACACGCGATCATCGCTGTGAATATCCAGATGCAGGCTCTGCAATATTAATTGCACGGCCTCATCCCAGGCATTGTCTGTGCCATGTCCAAAATGCAATTCCGCTTGCTCAAAACGTGCTGTGGCCCATCGAAGCCAATCCCCCAAGCACGGCAGTTGCACAATCCACTCTTCCCTTGCCATGGGACCTCCTTCAATCAGCGCAGAAAAGATAATGGGCCATATTCTATAGCAAGGGTCTTTAAAAGACATCCGAAAAGGCTGCCTAGAAGCACGCTCAAAGAAATGCTACCCTTGATTTTATGAGCCCGAAAAAGAAAACAGCGCTTGAACCAGAGGAAATCGATTTATTTCGAAAGCATTGTCAGGGCGTGACGCCCTTAAGTTCCGATACCGTGCACCTGCGCTCCAACCCAACACCCAAAACTCGCCCCATCACTCCCCGAAAAAAACGGGACGATTATGAGCCCCCTCAACATCTGTGCAGTGCAGAAGATCGCCTACACTTTTCAAAACCCGGCATCCAGCGTAAGATCTTGCACAATTTGCATCGAGGCCACATTGTCATTGAGGCGACTTTAGATTTACATCGATTGCGCATGGCTGAGGCTATCGAAGTAACAGAAACTTTTTTACAGCACTGCCAACAACAAGGCTTTCGTTGGGTGCTAATTGTGCACGGCAAAGGCCATTATTCTAAGGACAGTACACCCATGTTAAAGAGCTTGTTGAGCGAATGGCTGCCTGCACAAGCTTGCGTTTTAGCTTTTGAATCGGCACAAGCCAAGCACGGTGGAGCAGGGGCCTTATATGTCTTGCTGAAAAGGGAGCGCGCTCATGTCTAAAAAAACCATTATTATAGGAATTTCAGGTGCCTCAGCTTCAGGTAAAAGTTTATTAGCCCGAACCTTGTGTGATGAACTTGGCTCTGACCAAGTGGTCATTATTCCCGAAGATTCCTACTATAAGGACCGACGGGACCTAAGCTTTGAAGAGCGTTGCGGGGTGAACTATGATCATCCCAATGCCTTTGAGCATGACTTGTTCTGCCAACACCTCTATGCGCTTCAAAACGAAAAGACCGTTTCTATTCCTATCTACGACTATTCCTTGCACTTGCGCAGCGAAAAAACACGCGAGGTGGGAAAACATCGCATTATTATTTTAGAAGGTATTTTATTGTTCTCAGAAAGCCCTCTACGCCAGCTGATGGACATCAAAATATTTATGGATACCCCACTTGATATTTGTTTAACGCGCCGCATACGCCGCGATGTGATTGAACGCAAGCGCTCCATTGAATCTGTACTGGAGCAATATGAAAGTACCGTTCGCCCCATGTATTTGGAATTTATTGAGCCTTCCAAGCACTATGCAGATATCATCGTACCACGCGGTGGTGAAAATCGTATTGCCATTGATATGATTCAGGCAAAGATGCGAGAATTACTGTTGTAACTGAAACAAGCGATTAAAATTTTCTGTTGTTTTTTGATCTATCTCTTCTATTGAAATACCACGCAATTGAGCAATATAGTCTGCTACAAAACGCACATATTGGGGTTCGTTTTGCTTACCTCGAAAAGGCACAGGAGCCAAATAAGGTGAATCGGTTTCGATCAACAAGCGCTCCAAAGGAACTTTCGCCGCCACGTCCTGCACTTGAGTGGCTTTTTTAAAGCTTACAATGCCTGAAATGGAAATATAAAATCCTAAATCCATGGCTTGTTCTGCCATAGCATAGTCCTCGGTAAAGCAATGCATGACCCCTCCCACTTCCGCAGCCTTCATTTCACGTAAAATAGAAATCGTATCTGCCTGGGCTTGGCGCGTATGAACAATCAAGGGTTTCTTTAAATCTCGAGCCACTTGAATCTGTGTGCAAAAACGCTCTTGCTGAATCTTAGGATGATGATCCGGATAATAATAATCCAAGCCGGTTTCACCTATCCCCACGACTTTAGGATGCTGTGCTAAGGCCATCAAGGCTTCAGCCTTTACAATAAACTCAGGTTCATCGCCGGGATGAAAACCTACGCTGGCATAGACTTCAGGAAAGCGTTCTGCAATAGCAATCACTTCTTCTGCATGCTGCAAATCAACACCAATACACAGCATTTTTTCCACCCCTTGAGCTTTAGCTGCTTCAATAAGCTTGGCCAAATCGCCCTCATAGGCAGAAAGATCCAGCATATTAAGATGGCAATGCGAATCAATCATACGAAGACTCCCTCTAGCAGCATCTGCCTATTAACATTATTGCTGAGGCTATATAAATCCCAGGCTTTCTGCACTTTCTGCAGAAAAGCCAGCCACTCATGCACGCCTCCTAATTTTTGCAATCGACTTAATGCCGCTAAATTATCACGATGCATAATATAGCGCTCATCTACCCTTAAACTCAGTCGCAGCAAGTCCAAAGCGATCCATTGCAACATGGGCCATAAAAAATCCAGATCGGCTTTAACCCATTCTGCTGCCAATTTAGAGGCCTCTAGCTGATTTTGTTTTAATTCTAAAAAATCTTGAAGCATTTGATCACGCTGTTCTTTATATTTGAGCTGTGCAAACTCCAAAGCTCTTAGGGGCGCATAATCCGAAACACGCAATAAAAAATCAATATCGGGATGCGGGCCTAATTGTGCCCTTAACCACTGCGCCGCCTCTTGATTCTCTTGCCCCACGCAAGAAAGTCGCTGACAACGACTCAGCACAGTCGGGGGTAATGCGCTCAGCCTATCTGTAATCAACATTATTAACACCTTAGCGCTCGGTTCTTCTAAGGTTTTAAGCAAGGCATTAGCCGAAGCTCGATTCATCGCATGCGCCGGCGCAATCAAGGCAACTTGATAACCCCCTTGATGAGAGCGCTGCTCTAAAGCGGCAATCACATCACGAATTTGTTCCACTTTAATCAGCTTAGTCTCTTCTTCGGGTATCGCAGTTAAATAATCAGGGTGATTGCCTGCCAAAAATAAACTGCAACTACGACAATGACCACAAGGCAGCGTATTAGGGTTTTGGCACAGCACATGTTGAGCCAAAGTCTGTGCCAAAGCCGATCTTCCCATTCCACTCGGGCCTTCTATCAATAAAGCCTGTGGCAAACGCTGCTGCCGAATCTGCTGCAACATGTTTTGCCACTGTGTATCCAACCAAGGATAGATCATGATGATTCAAACAAAGGTTTAAGGGCCGCTAAAATTTGATTCTGGACTTCGGGCAGGGGATGATGCGCCTGAATAATACTATAGCGATGAGGATATTTCTCAGCCAAGGCTAAATACGTTTCACGCACCCGGGTAAAGAAATCGGCTTCTTCCAACTCAATGCGATCTTTATCCGTGCGTCGATTAATACGCTCCAAGCCTACACTAATAGGCGCATCTAATAATAAGGTCAAATCAGGCACTACATTCGCCTGAATCCACTCGGCTAATGCCGCAATCTTATGTTCTGCAATACCACGCCCGCCGCCCTGATAAGCAAAACTGGCATCCGTATAACGATCTGAAATCACCCACTCACCCCGCGCTAAAGCCGGTTTAATCACCTGTTCGATATTTTGCATGCGACTCGCAAACATTAATAATAATTCTGTTTCAGGGCACAAATACTCCGCATGCTTTGTAAGCAATATCTTTCGAATTTCCTCTGCAATGGTGGTGCCACCGGGCTCGCGCGTGCGCGTGTAATGAATGCCCCGTTTTTGCAACTGCTGTTCTAAAAATCGAATGGCGGTGCTTTTCCCAACACCTTCCACACCTTCCAGGCTAATAAATTTTGCTTTATTCTGCTTCATGGGGTTTTAGCTTCCTGGGATGTGGGCATCGCTGTAGAAATGGCAGAACCCTTAAGCGGAGTACCTAAGAGATTCTTTTTAACTGAATTAATATACTGCGCCACAGCCTTCTTATGTTTTTCATAACTCACAGAAAATTGGCTACTGCCATCTCCCCGCGCCACATAATACAGATTTTGACTGGAATCAGGATGCAAAGCGGCATAAATACTGCCCTCACTCGGCATGCAAATAGGTGTGGGTGGCAAGGCTGCATGAAGATAGGTGTTGTATAAAGTATCTTGCTTTAAATCACTTTTCGTCAACGGATGCGCCGCAGGTTTTTTTAAGCCGTAGATTACTGCCGCATCAATTTGCAAGCGCATACCTTTTTGCAAGCGCCGCTCAATCACTCCCGCCACCTGCGATCGATCTCCCGGGAAAGCCGTTTCTTTTTCAACCATAGAAGCAATAATCAAGGCCTGATAGGAATTGTGATAGGGCAAATGAGCGGCTCGCTCGCTCCATTGAAAATTAAGCACTTCATTCATTTTTTTATAGGCTGTCTTCAAAATTTGAAGATCTTCATCCCCTCGCGTAAAGGCGTAGGTTTCCGGAAAAAACAAGCCTTCCGGTGATTTAATGGCAGAGCCCAGCTTTTTCATAATGTCCTGATCGCTAAGCGAAGCAATTGTGTGCGCCACAAAAGGATTTTGATCTAATGCGGCACGCACATCAACAAAAGTCCAGCCCTCAACAAAGGTAATTTTATGCAACAACATTTTCCCCGAAACCATATTTTGCAATAATTGCGGCGCAGTCATCTGCGTATCAATTTCATATTCACCCGCCTTCAATAAATGCGCATAGTCTTTCCACTGTGCCCAGGCAATAAAAATTCGGGGGTGTGCTAATAATTTCTCATCGTGCAGCTGATACGCCACCATGCGCAATGAGCTGCCTGGCTTGATGATAATGCTCGTCGCGGGTGGATTTTTTAAAATCGGCCTGTAAAAAAATTGGTATGTCAGTAATGATGCCAACAAGCCCAAGCCTATTAACATTAGAATCACTATGCGAAATAGGATGCGAAACATTTTTCCCCTATTCACGAATTGCCGAAAAGAGCATTCGTTTTACATCCTTTTAAAAACCAAGCTCCCATTGGTTCCACCAAAACCAAAGGAATTGGACAGAACCACATCGACTTTCATAGAACGAGCGACATGCGGAACAAAATCTAAATCACAACCCTCGTCAGGGTTATCCAAATTAATCGTCGGAGGTGCCACTTGATCGCGAATTGCTAATACGGAAAAAATAGCCTCCACAGCACCCGCAGCACCTAAGAGATGGCCGGTCATGGATTTAGTTGAACTCACCGCTAATTTATAGGCATGCGCCCCAAAGGTATTTTTAATCGCCAAGGCCTCAATCACATCCCCTGTGGGTGTTGAAGTACCGTGCGCATTGATATAATCCACTTGCTCAAGCTCTAAACGAGCATCTCTCAACGCATTCAACATCGACATTTGCCCACCCCGACCATCTTCAGCCGGTGAAGTCATATGATGGGCATCGGCACTCGTCCCATAACCTACAAGCTCTGCATAAATATGTGCCCCTCGCTGTTGAGCATGCTCTAATTCTTCTAAAACCAAAATACCCGCACCCTCTCCCATCACAAAACCATCTCGATCCTTATCCCAAGGTCGACTCGCCTTCTCCGGCGCATCGTTACGCGTCGACAAAGCACGCGCGGAAGCAAAACCCCCAATCCCCAACGAGGATGTTGCCATTTCAGTGCCACCCGCCACCATCACATCCGCGTCTCCATAAGCAATAATGCGCGCAGCAGCACCCACATTGTGTGTACCTGTGGTGCAAGCGGTGACAATAGAAAGATTAGGACCTTTTAGTGAGTGCTTTATTGAAATCAAACCCGGCGCCATATTGATGATGGCACCCGGAATAAAAAAAGGTGTGATTTTGCGAGGACCCAACTCTAATAAAGTTTCATGCGTTTTTTCAATCCAGGGCAAGCCTCCAATGCCTGCACCAACGGCAACACCTACTCGATACGCATTTTCGGGCGTGCTCACAAATCCAGAATCTTCCAAAGCTTCTTGAGCAGCCACCGCGGCAAATTGAACGAAGAGATCCGTACGGCGCGCTTCTTTAGCCTCCATGATGGGGCTAATATCAAAATCGCGTACTTCAGCGTTAATTTGTGTACTTAAATGACTGGCGTCAAATCGATGAATGGTGCGAACACCACTTTTGGATTGAAGGATAGCATCCCATGTTTGTGTCACTGTATTGCCCAGCGGCGTTACCGCACCCAAACCCGTGACGACTACCCTCCTTTTATTCAATGTCTCAATCCCTGTGCTTTATCCTTTATTGACGTTGGACTCAAGATAATTAATGGCATCTTGGATGGTCGCAATTTTCTCAGCCGCCTCATCTGGAATTTCAATTTCAAATTCATCTTCAAAGGCCATAACCAATTCAACGGTATCAAGAGAATCTGCACCTAAGTCATCGGTAAAATGCGCATCGTTCTTAACATCGCTATCCTTAACACCTAATTGATCTACTACAATCTTCTTAACCCGTTCTTCTATACTCGCCATTGAATCGTCCCCTACTGTTACCGAGCTGTTAATTTAAACTGACCCCTTTCAAGGTCCATAGATTTTATTAGAAAGTGAGGAACTTGCAAGCAAAACTTAGCCGACAAGAGCCTATCCGCTCCCTAGTCCCTCAAGGGCGCTTCTCGACATGAGAGATTTTGGCTTAAGACGCGGCGCGGGCTTTTCGAAAACCGCAGTTTATAGGCCATAAATGAGGATTTGAGAAAAGCTCGCAACACAGTATTAAGGCAAAATAGCCATTTCGAGAGTGCCCTTAAGCCATAAACAATCCACCGTTTACATGCAAGGTCTCGCCCGTCATATAACTAGCCCCCTCTCCGGCCAAAAAAGCCACAGCATCTGCGATATTTTTAGGCTGACCGACCTTGCCCATCGGTATTTTCTCGGCAATCATCTGCTGCTGCTTTTCGGACAGCTTGCGCGTCATATCCGTATCCACAAATCCCGGGGCCACGCAATTGGCCGTAATGCCATAAGCCGCCATTTCTTGTGCGGTGGTTTTAGTAAAGGCAATCACCCCAGCTTTAGCGGCCGTATAATTAGCCTGTCCAAAATTTCCAGTTAAAGCCACCACAGAGGCAATATTAATAATGCGCCCCCAGCGCACTTTTACCATGGGCTTTAAACACGCCTTAGTCACTCGAAAAACGGCATTCAGATTTGTATTAATCACTTCATCCCACTGATCATTTTTCATGCGCAATAAAATATTATCGCGCGTGATGGCGGCGTTATTCACCAAAATACTGGGCGCGGCCCCCTGCTCACTCACAACACGCGCCAGAGTCTCTTCAATAGCGTGTGCATCACACACATTCAACATCAAGCCCATGCCCTTAATTTTATGCTGCGCCAAATACTCAGCAATTTGAGCAGCACCTTCCTCACTCGTAGCCGTTGCAATCACCGTTGCACCCATTTTTCCTAATTCAAGCGCAATGGCTTGACCAATGCCACGCGTAGCTCCTGTCACTAAGGCAATTTTAGTCTCTAAGGGCATGGGCTATCTCCTACTGTTTAACTGCAAACAAAGCTTCGTTTAAGGAAGCACTGTCATTCACTGAATAGGTTTTAATCGAAGACACAATGCGTTTATTTAATCCCGCCAATACTTTTCCAGGACCACACTCCACAATAAGTTCAATGCCTCGTTGCGCAAAAGATTCAATCGTTTCAACCCAACGCACAGGACTGGTCAGCTGCTCCACCAAACGCTCTTGAATCACAACGGGATCTTCATGGATCGCCACATCCGCATTTTGCATCACAGGAATAGTCGGTGTTTGTAACTGAATCGATGCCAAGCTGTGTTGTAATTGACGCGCAGCAGTAGACATTAATGCACAATGCGAGGGCACACTCACGGGCAAAATTTTGGCTAATTTAGCACCTTGATTCAAAGCCGCTTGCACCACTTGTTCAACAGCAACGCTTTGGCCCGCCACCACGGTTTGGCCAATAGCATTGTAATTAGCGGGGCTCACTACGCCATATCCCGCTGCATTGACACACAGCTCAAGCACTTCTGGCATCTGCAAACCCACAATGGCTGCCATAGCGCCTTCACCGGGAGCCACGGCTTCTTGCATATAACGCCCACGCGCAGCCACCAAAGAGACAGCCTCTTCGAAGGATAAGGCCTGTGCACAGACCAGAGCACTGTATTCCCCCAAACTATGACCCGCCATAATCTCAGGCTTAGGGCCTCCTGAGGCTAACCAACAGTGCCAAACGGCCACATCTGCCGTCAATAATGCAGGTTGCGTAAACTGTGTTTGATCTAATTGATGTTGAGCATCGATTTGTGTTAATGCCCACAGATCATAATCCAAGACAGCGCTGGCTGACTCAAAAAGAGATTTAACGTGAGGATAGTGAAGGGACAATTCCTGTAACATGCCCACACTCTGTGAGCCCTGCCCTGGAAACACCATTGCAAGACGCTGCGTCATACGACTTCCTTATGATTCGCTTAAGTTTGAGTTTTCGCTTTCAATCGCATCAGGATCATCCAAAACAGAACCTAATTGCTGGCAAATCAGTTGAGGAATATTTTTATGCACCTCAACCATCGCCTCCTCAAGGGCATAAGCAAAAGCAATTCGATCTGCGCCCCCATGACTTTTAATCACAGTGCCTCGCAAACCCAAAAGGGTGGCTCCGTTGTATTGACGCGTATCTAAGCGTGCACGCAAGCGCTTTAAAATCGGATAACAAATCAGGGCTTGTAATTTACTTAACCAGGAACGTTGAAATTCTTCTTTGGCATATTGTGCGATTAATTTTGAAATGCCTTCACAGGCCTTCAACATGGTATTCCCCACAAAACCATCGCAGACCACCACATCCGCCACACCCCTGAAAATAGCATTTCCTTCTATATAGCCAATATAATTAATCGCAGGATTGTTGCTTAATAATTCTGCGGTTTTTTTAACTTGCTCATTTCCTTTAATTTCTTCTTTTCCAATATTGAGCAAAGCCACGCGCGGACTCGGATTATTATCCACTGCCGCTGCTACCACAGAGCCCATCACCGCAAATTGATACAACTGCTCAGCGGTTGAATCCACATTAGCGCCCAAGTCCAAGACGCGCGCACCTTTGCCGGTACGCATTGGGAAAGAGGTCATGATTGCAGGGCGATCAATGCCGGGCAAGGTTTTTAAAACAAAGCGTGCGGTGGCCATAAGCGCACCTGTATTACCTGCACTCACACAGGCCTGAGCACGACCTTCTTTCACTAAGTTAATCGCAACCCGCATAGAAGAATCTTTTTTAGTGCGCAAAGCCACCGCAACGGATTCATCCATACTAACTAATTCGGAGGCATGTTGGATTTGAAGACGAGAGCCGAATTCGTGACGCGCCAGCAAAGGCTCTAAGACCTCTCGCTGTCCCACAAAGATGAGTGCTAAATCGGGATGTTTTTTCAACACACTTAACGCGGCAGGTACAGTAACCCGAGGACCATGGTCACCGCCCATTGCATCCACTGCGATCGTGATCATCAAATTACTCTTCAGCTGAAGATTCTTTGACTTTAATCACTTGACGACCGCGATAAAAACCATCCGCCGTCACATGATGACGTCGATGTGTTTCACCTGTCGTTGAATCGACTGAAAGACACTCTGCACTGAGTGCATCGTGCGCGCGTCGCATATCTCGTTTAGAGCGTGAGGTGCGATTTTGTTGTACTGCCATAGTTTACTCCTGTTTACGATTAGAACATTCGTCTTCAACATGCTTTGCGAACATTGGCAAAGCTAAAATCAATTCTTCTTCTACTAAATGAGCTAACTCTACTTTCTGCTCTTCATTCACCAAGAGCGGCTCATACTCGGCAGGCAATTTATCCGCCTGCGCCTCCGTCATGACCGGACGCAATCTGGGCTCCGCCACTAAAGAGTACTGAAACTCCTGACCACAACGCTCACAGAGCAAGGGCACCTCAGCACGCAGACTTCCACGCACGCTGTAACCCCGATCCAAGTCCTGCCCAAAACGCAGTTTCAGCTCTACTTCACCGACTGGGCGACTGAGCAGAGCGCTTAAGCGGCTCATATCCGCCACAGGCAGACTGCCTACTAATTCAGCCCCTTGTTTAGCCAAGATATAGGGATTAATCCACTTCGGCAGAGTCACTTTCATAAACCGCGCATCTTAGCCGGATCAAGGGGGGGTGTCAAATGGCCCAAAGAGGCGACCCGTAACGGGTTTTATATCCTAATTTTTGGCTTTTTTTGAAAAAAGTACCTCCGTTAAGGCCACCTCTCGAAATGATTATTTTGGTGTCTGGCTCCGCTGAAAAAGATTTTAACCCATTGATTTAATGTGTTGCGGTGCCTGACTCCAAAATAAAAATCAAACATTTTGAATAAATAGAGGTGCCCTTAAGGCCACCTCTCGAAATGATTATTTTGGTGTCTGGCTCCGCTGAAAAAGATTTTAACCCATTGATTTAATGTGTTGCGGTGCCTGACTCCAAAATAAAAATCAAAAATTTTGAATAAATAGAGGTGCCCTTAAGATTATCTTAAGCATGCTATGCTTTAATCAGGGGTTCCTAACACATAAAGCGGAGTAGAGCAATGCCTTCAATTCAAGCAACCCTTATAACATTACCCCAACTAAACATCGAGGACGCTCTTGCAGCCTATGACCGTCAAAAAGGATGGCTGCGTCGCCCATTTGGCGATCAGCCCCATATTGTTGAATTGAAAATCCAGCTGAGGGGTTTGCTCGCGTGCACCAACAGCAACACTAATTTGAACACTCCTGAAAACATAGGGCTTCTACATAAATTCATTTGGTTAGTGCACCGTGGACAGCTTGAAACCGACCAAAACTCCGCTTCAAGAGCGGCATTTCAATTTCTTTGGGAAAGACTCACGAACTTAATACCCGGCCTTACCCTTGGGGTTGAAGCGTTTTGTCCAAATGAGCTTGCCCGAATTTGTAATAATCACTCAACGGAGTTCGCCGCGGCTATTAAGGCACTAAAAGATGAGGGTATACACCAAGGCTATCTGAATGATTTGAATCGCTGTGGGGGTGCTCACGCCATGAACTATGCGAATATCCTTAAATTTATATCACAGCGCGACTCGTCGCTGTCGCTAACAGAAAGCCAAAAAACGCTAATCTTTAAATACTCACAACATATGGAATCCATTCTACGGGGCCTAAAGATTCTTGCTGGCGCTCAATCCTTAACTTCAACGTATATCGATTTTCTTTTAACCGAAACAGCGGGCGGGCTCGCCTTAGCTCAAGCCCCTACCGACAGCTGGCCACAGCTCATAACAGCTCTGGCTGGCCACACCATAACGCAAGCACAGCAGGACACCATCTTAGCGAATTTAAAACATCTAGACCCCATTGTGAAAGGCATAAACTACTGCCCGCCCCCCCGATTCACGTACTGCGGTAGATTCTTGGCGCACGAAGACAGAGTCTCATTGAAAACAAGCAAAGCCTGGGCTATTTCAAATTTGGATTTTATTTTAGGGGCCCCTGAATATGCCCCCATTCGAGCAGAAGTTCTTTGGAGCTTAGAAAAGAATCCTCCTCTCGTAGCTCTTTCAGATTCCTTTAAAAAAGCCATAAAAGAAAATCCCCAGGACACAAGGGACATAGCCCAGATATATCGCTCACTAGCCCCTCAAACTTTATGGGAAAATAACATAGCACAAATTGAGCAGCTTATTCCCTTGACAAGCTTCATTACTCAGCTGACTGAAGTCAACATGCTAAACCAAAGCAGCCTCGATCACCTTTTAAGCAGTCCCGCCTATGCGCAACAAATCACCAATGCCTTAGTGCGCCTAAAAAAATCGAACATACATAATCCTGGTAACATAAACAAAATTATGCTCTTTCCTGAAAGAGCAAATGAGCATGCCCACGTCTTGTCTTTTTTGAATAAAGCTAACTACACCACCGCACCCGATCTGAAAAGCTCAGCGCAGGTTGTTGAAATGCTTAGCGCCCTAGATTTTCTGGATAGAAAAGAGAAGCTGACGCGCCAAAGAACGAAAATTTTATTCAACTATCCTCAAACAGCACGTCCAGTAGCCATTCTATTGTCTTGTATAGAACATCATGGTCCGTGGGATTCAGTTGAAGCCCTCCTTCAAACACACCATGAGCCCCTGGTTGCTTTAATCAATAAGCTCAGCTCTAAGGAGCTGCCTAAACTAAGCCTAGCCGAATTTAACACACTGGTGGAGCATTCCATCCAAGAAAAAAGCAATAGCATCCCTAGTAAAGCAGACGCCATGAAGGCCTATTTAGATGAACGCGTTGCTCAACATGATGAGTCCAGCGACTACGGACTGAGAAGGTACTGATAGCGCTATTACCCGTCACAAGCGTTAAAAATATTTTGCTTAGCCTACAGGCAAAAGATCTCGCGGCCGCTTTAAGCTGTCCAAGCAACTCTGCAGATCAGCCTCCAGGGGCGCTTCGATCAAAAATTCGGGCTGAGCTTCCAACTTAAAGCGAATGCTGGCCGCATGTAAAAACAGGCGCTTTAGGCCTAGAGCGCGCAGCGACTTGGAAAAGGCAGGATCTCCATATTTTTCGTCCCCCGCGATGGGATGACCACTGTGAACCGCATGCACTCGAATTTGGTGGGTGCGGCCCGTGATGGGGCTGGCCTCAACTAAAGTGGCATTGGCAAAATGCTGCAGAGGTTTAAAGACCGTGGTCGCCGCCTTACCCTCTTTACTGACCGTCACCACCCGCTCCCCACTCTTAAGGTGATTCTTTAACAAAGGCAGTGAAACCCTGTATTCTCCGTCTTTCCATTGGCCTTTGACCAAGGTCCAATAACGTTTTTGAATCTGCTCCTTATCCACCAGGAGCCGATGAAGCTCAAGTAACACTTGACGTTTCTTGGCGATCAAAAGACAGCCCGAAGTGTCTTTATCCAAGCGATGCACCAGCTCCAAGAATTTGGCCTGAGGGCGCAAATGGCGCAAGCATTCGATGAGTCCACCACTAAGCCCTGTGCCTCCATGGACGGGCATGCCCGGAGGTTTATTGATGGCAATCAAACCGGCATCTTCATAGAGAATGCGCTGCTCCATAAACTCCAAAAGCCCTGTGCTGGGCGCTCGATGACTCTCGCTCTCATTTAACTCAAAGGGCGGAACACGAATAGAGTCTTTAGCCTGAATCCGATAATCCGGCTTCACTCGGCCTTTATTTACCCGAACTTCCCCCTTACGCAAAGCCCGATAGAGCCGCGCCTTGGGCAGACCTTTGAGTCGGCTCAGCAAAAAATTGTCCAGGCGCTGGCCCTGATATTCGCTCTCAACCTCAATAAACTGTACGGGCATAGTATTTTACATCCTATGGGGGATTATTTTTAAAAAACATCATAGGGCCAATTCACACATTGGCCAGCCTCAGGCAGTGTCCAGCACCACCCTCTATCAAAAGGGTGGGGATTCTACCACAGCCCCCAGAACAAAAAAGGAAGTCTTCTTTATTCAGCCAAAGCCTGCTATAGTCCCCCGCTGATGCAAAGAGGCCCAATGGCCCCCTGCACAAAAAACAAGTGGCCAGGCATTTCTGGCTGAATATAAACAATGAGCGCCTCCCCTGAACAGGGTTTAGAGATTAGGTTATCCAAGCGCCGTTTTGTAGAACTAGGGCCCGACCCTACAACAGAACAACTGATTATCAACCAAACAAACGAGTGATTACGCGATTGTATAATCCGTTAGAAACGGACATAAAAACCTAAAGACTAAACCGTGTTGGTGATAAAGGCCCAACCACAGGTTTAAACCATGAGAACTATGTTAATTAACGCGGCTCAGCACGATGAAGTGCGCGTCGCTATTACGCAAGACCGTATCCTGCTTGATCTTGACACCGAATATCCAGATCAAAAACGAAAAAAATCTGATATCTACAAAGGTATCATCACCAGCATTGAACCCAGCTTAGGCGCAGTCTTTGTCAATTATGGCAGCGAGCGTCACGGCTTTCTTCCGATTAAAGAAATTTCACGCGAATACTTTCTACACCACAACCAAGATCACTTGGATGTGCCGGACATCAACAGCGTACTTAAAACAGGTCAAGAAGTCGTCGTTCAAATCGACAAAGAAGAGCGCGGCAATAAGGGCGCTGCCCTAACTACTTTTATCAGCTTAGCGGGTGCTTATCTGGTACTGATGCCCAACAACCCCCGGGCCGGTGGCATTTCGCGCCGCATCGACGGTGATGAGCGCGATCAACTTCGTGAATCCATTGCTCAACTAGAGCTGCCTGAAGGCATGGGTGTGATTGTACGAACTGCCGGCGTTAGCAAAAATAAAGAAGAATTGCAGTGGGATCTTGCAATTTTATTGCGTTATTGGGAAGCCATTAAAAAAGCAGCGATTGCCAAACCCGGACCTTATCTCATTCACCAAGAAGGCGATGTCATTATCCGCGCCATCCGCGATTATTTGCGCCAAGATGTCAATGAAGTCATCATTGATGATGCCGAGGCCTATGAAAAAGCGCGTCAACATTTAAATCAAGTGCGGCCTGATTTTATTGATCGCCTTAAACTATACAAAGACCCCACCCCTTTATTTAGTCGCTACAAGATTGAGCAACAAATTGAAGCGGCCTATCAGCGCGAAGTGCGCCTGCCTTCTGGCGGCTCACTCGTCATTGATCAAACCGAAGCTTTAGTCAGTGTTGATATTAACTCTTCACGCGCGACCAAGGGCAAAAGCATTGAAGAAACGGCCTTAAACATTAATTTAGAAGCCGCGGATGAAATTGCTCGTCAATTACGCATTCGCGATATTGGCGGCTTAATTGTCATCGATTTTATTGATATGACGCCTGTGCGCAATCAACGCGAAGTAGAAACACGTCTGCGTGATGCCCTCAGTATGGATCGAGCCCGCATTCAAGTGGGGCGAATCTCTCGCTTTGGCCTATTAGAAATGTCACGTCAGCGCCTACGCTCCGCCCTAAACAAAGCCAATCAAGTACCCTGCCCCCGCTGCAGCGGAAAAGGCACTATTCGC
>JAKFXE010000100.1 GCA_021731545.1 Coxiellaceae bacterium | reverse complement strand
GATGATATTGCGAATAGGGCTTTTAGGGTATTTGAGTAACTATAAATGCCGCATACCCCCCTTTAGGGCTCGGACTTAGGTTGGCGACGATTCCTAGGCTTTTTCCTTCAGAATTTAAAATGTCTTCGCCTCTACTGTAGGATTTTTCGGTGTGTAAAAATTGCAAGTGACGCTTTAATTTTCCTAAATGTTGGGTGCGGGCAATAATTTCCTGGCCCACATAGCAGCCTTTGGTGAAACTGACAGCTCCCCATTGCTCATAACTCAACATTTGCGGAATAAAGAGGCCTTGGGTTTCGGGGTAGATCGTGACCCAGCCTTGTTGAATATCGCAATACTCCCAATAGAGTGGGTCGGCTTCATGCAATTCCTTGGAAAAAGTTTTGCGCAGTGTTAGGAGCTGTTCCGCTGTGGCAAGAATTACATAACGTGGATATGTCTCGTCGATACAAAGAAAACGGTAGTTTTTTATAGCTTCAACGCAGCCTCGCTGCGTGGGAAGTCTTAGCTCAGGAAATTGATTTGGGAGGAGTTGGCTTATTCCCTTTCCACCCAAACCGATGGCGCTTAACGCTCGGGTTTCAAAGCCTACTTTGGAAAAAACAGCATATTTTTTGAGATGGCTTAGGGCGCTCTCCAGCATTAGGGTAGGCAACTGTAATATAAAAGCATGTTCTTGAAGCAATAATCTAAAACTAAATAAAACTCGGCCCTTGCGATCGCAGCAAGCGCCTAAGCTGCTGTGATGATGATTAACGGCATTGACATCGCAGCTCAATTGACCTTGTAAAAACTGAGCGGCATCTGTGCCGCTCACACGCAGCTCCGAGAAGGTCTTGAGTTCCAGAAAAAAATCATGGCCTTCCGGTGGGAAGGTTAGTGTGCTTGAACTTGTATTCATGGTTCAGCATAATACCACGTCGGGAGTAGTGTGTAGGGCTTTGTGTTAACCAAAATCAACAGCGGGGGCAAGACCCGCCCCTTGCAAGATAAATGTTTTCTCGTAGGGGCGCTCCTTGTGCGCGCCCGCCGTTGATTTTTTGGCGGGACCAAGACCCGCCCCCTACGAAATTTGTGCTGCGTGAACACAGAAATATTTCAGGAGTTGATAGAAAATGCCTCGTTTAAAAGAACTGAAAGCAGTATTGAGTAGTCCGCGTTCAAAAGAATTAGCGAAAATTATTTACGGGTTTTTCCCATATCCTCTAGATGTGCACACAGAGCGTCTTATCAATTATTTGAATAGCCTAGATTCATCACAAAGAGAGCCCTTTTTAGAAAAATTAAATGCATTGATGGAAAAAATTCCAGCTAACGAGCAATCGATTGCCTTGGAAATTTTGAGCCCATACTTGAAGTTGGTGAATTGTTTGGAAGAAATAAGTCGTCTAGTGGAGCAAAGAACATTGTTTAATTTGTTCTTATATTTGGAAGTTTTTTCCAGATTCATTACGCAGTTAAAAGCTTTTTTGCTTGATCTATCTAAAAAAATTGAAGATTCCATTGTTTCATATGGAGCTCAAGCATTGGATGTAGAAAAGCGGATTAGATCTTTCTGTGGGCTCTTGCATTGGATTGATAGTGAAAAAGGCATAGGTTTTTTTGTTTCCTCGTCGGGTGGAGCCCTTGCTCTTCTTGGTGTATCACAGCTTGAAGTGTTAAAGCAAAAAAGCAAGAATCAGGCCAATCTTATGTCTTTCTTCATACAGGCCACATATTTTTTGTCTGAAGAGTTTTCTGAGGGAGAGCTGTTTAGTTATTGCAGCCAAGTAAATGCAAAAATGGTTCTTCGCCTAATCACAGAGTTTCCTTCTTTCAGGGATAAGCTGTTTGATAATCTGTGCGCGATCCACTTGTATAATGTATATCATAACGATGCTCTTGTTATTCCTAATAAATTACACTTTATGGTGCTGTGGCTAATTCATCTTCATTTAGATTGGATGAAGCGTCTCGAATTACTGCGCTCTTTTTTTCCAAGAGGGGTAGCTGATGAAGATATAAAAGCTTTGAGCGATGCTATTCTACTCTTTGATAGTACCTCTCAAGATGCTCTTATAGTTTCGCAATATAAGGCTTTGAGTGAGGTGGCTTCTTATCTGGAGAGGACAGAGAGTGCGCTGATTATACGATCTACAGTTGATTTACAACAGACAATGGTGAGAGCATTGTTTTCTCATTTTCCAGTGGAGCAGCATCGACTCTTATTGGAACCCTTGTGCCAAGCTTACATGACTCGAAGAAGTCTTTTTCCTGCGGGGCGAATCTCTTCTTTCCTTCCACAAGCTTTTTTTAAAGCGCCATCCCGATCGAATGAAGAGGCTTTAGTCCCTTATACAGGCTCGCATTCCCCTATGCTCACTTCTACAGTATGATGCCTCACAGTATCTCCGTGTGAGGCTAGGTCCTTTAAGTTCCTAGTAAAAATACTTCGAGAATATCCCTAGAGATTGAGCTATGGAAAAAAACATATCCAATAGGCGAAGCTTCGATACACTCGGGGGTAGTCGCGCTTGGCTTATGTGGTCTGTGGCCGAAATTTTCACCCTCTTTCAATTTAGCTTACAGCTTTCATCGGGGGCCATGGTCAATGGTTTGATGCAAAGCTTTGCGTTGAATGCCTTTAGTTGCGGTATTCTTTCAAGTGCTTACTACTATATCTATGTGACGCTGCAAACGCCGGCGGGTATGCTCCTGGATCGTTTTGGTCCCAGGCGCCTATTAAGTTATGGTGCTGCGGTGTGTGGTGTGGGCTGTTTAGTGTTTTCTCAAGCAGAATGCTTGTCTTGGGCGGTAGTAGGTCGTTTATTCATGGGGGGTGGCGCAGCTTTTGCCTTCGTAGGTTCCTTAACGATTGTGGTGCGTTGGTTTTCAGCCCAACAATTTACGTTCATGGTAGGGATTGTAGAGTCCTTCGGAATGATCAGCAGCATGGTGGGTGGTATGTATGTTGCACTGATTATCGAACAGGTGGGTTGGCGTAATTGCATGTTTTGGGCGGGTGTTTTTGCTTTGGTGATCGCCGTGTTGTTGCATTTATTGATTCAAGATACACCTAACTTGGCGGAATCTTCTTCAGGGGATTCATCGCAAAAAGAAGATTCTGTTTCCGAAATTCATTTCTTAAAAGGGCTTAAAACCCTGCTGAGCAATCCTCATGCCTGGGCCAATGCGGTGTATTCAGGTTTAGCTTTTAGTGTACTCACGGTTTTTGCGGCCTTATGGGGCATCCCTTTTTTGCAGCTACAGCACAACTTGAGCCTAAGTTCTGCAGCCGTATTGGCTAATTTAATGTTTTTAGGGGTGGCTTTGGGCTGTCCTCTCATGGGTTATTTGGATAATCGATGGGCTCGGCGTCGCAGCATATTAGCTTTCTGTTCTTTGCTCAGCGCGCTGTGTTTGACGGCGATTATTTTTGCATCACAATTGCCATTGCCTTTTTTAGTCGCTTTAATTTTATTAACGGGGCTTTGTTCGAGTTCTTATGTGATTACCTTTACGGTCGGTAAAGAAATTGTAGATCCTCATATTCGCTCAACCGGTATGGGCTTTGTGAATACCTGGTCTGTCATTATGGCTCCCCTGTTGCAACCGGTAGTAGGTTTGATTATGCATCTTAGTGCGAAGCCTGAACTGGAGCGCGGCATGCACTATACCCTCATGAACTATCAGTGGGCCTTAAGTGTCTTAATTCTCGCGCAGTTATTGGCCCTTTTTCTTGCCTTTTTTATTCCCTCTCGTCAGCAAAGCTTGTAGAATTCACCGCCTATCAATCAGGAGACTTTTATGGCCCAAAATACCTTCGGTGATGCCCTATCCCGTTTAGATCGCGCAGCTCAATATGTACCCATTGAGCCTGAAACCTTAGAGCGCTTGAAGCATGCTCAGTCCTCTTTAGAGGTTTCGGTGCCGGTGCGCATGGACGATGGTTCTTTGCGAACCTTTAGTGGTTATAGAATTCGCTATAACGATAGCCGGGGTCCGGGTAAGGGGGGTATTCGTTTTCACCCGGATGTGGATATGGATGAGGTTAAGGCTTTAGCACTATGGATGACACTTAAGTGCGCTGTGGTGGGGATTCCTTATGGGGGTGCCAAGGGTGGAGTTTCAGTAAATCCTAAGGAATTATCGCGCATGGAATTGGAGCGCTTGAGTCGTGCTTTTATTGCTGAAATCGCAGACTTCATTGGTCCCGATACCGACATTCCCGCACCGGATGTGTATACCAACCCCATGATTATGGGTTGGATGATGGATGAGTATTCCAAAATTGTAGGCCATTATTGTCCTGCTGTTATTACGGGTAAGCCCATCGCCTTGGGTGGCAGCTTAGGGCGTAACGATGCGACCGGCCGCGGTGCTTATTATTGTGTTAAGGAATTAGAGCGCAAACGCAATTGGAATCCCAGTGAGATTCGAGTGGCGGTACAAGGTTTTGGGAATGCCAGCCAGCACTTTGCCCAATTGCTGCATCGTGACGGTTATAAAATTGTGGCGGTGAGTGATTCGAAGGGGGGTATTTACAGTGAGCAGGGTTTTGATATTCCGAGCCTCATTCGAGCCAAACAAGAAAGCCAACAAGTAAAAGCAGTCTATTGTGAAGACTCTGTGTGTGAGGCGGTGCCTGCGCAACAGATTAGCAATGAAGATTTATTGGCTTTAAAAGTGGATATTTTGGCGCCGGGGGCTTTGGAAAATGTGATCACGATTCACAATGCAAAAAACGTCAAAGCTTCTATTCTCGTTGAATTGGCCAATGGGCCCGTGACCAGTGAGGCCGACACTATTTTGAATGCACAGAATATTTTAATCATTCCTGATATTTTGGCGAATGCTGGCGGTGTGACCGTGAGTTATTTTGAGTGGGTGCAAAATCGAGCCGGGTATTATTGGACAAAATCCGAGGTGCATCAACGCTTACAAGAAATCATGGTGCGCTCTTTCAATGCGGTGTTTGAGCTTATGTTAGAACATAAAATTGATATGCGTATGGCGGCCTATGCTTTAGCGATTCATCGTTTAGGTGAATCGATTGCTGCGCAAGGCACGCAGCAATATTTTTCGGCTGTGGAGTAGAATAGGCCTCGGTGTGTTAGGCCTCGCACTGCGTGCTCGGCGCCAACCTACGGGCCAAGCCCCGTTTTTTTAACGGGGCTTTTTTTTGTCTGAAAAATGATAAAGTGGGTCTCTTGAATCATTTGACATGTATATTGCTAAAATATACAATAAGGCAGCTATGGAAGAAATGATCTTTGACGATATCAGTGCTTTTTCCTGGGATGAAGGGAATTATACTAAGAATCAGGATAAGCATTCTGTGGCTTCTTGGGAGTGTGAACAGGTTTTTTTTAGGCAGCCTTTACTGTGGTATGAGGATGAAAAGCACTCAAAAGAAGAGCAAGGAATATATGTGTTGGGTCAAACAGACATGGGCAGAAAATTATTTATTGTTTTTACGATAAGAAATCACTGTATTCGAGTGATTTCAGCACGCGATATGAGCCGGAAAGAGAGAGCTATTTGTGAAAAAGCTTAAATCCGTCCCTAAGTTGAAATCTACTATTGAAGAAGATCGCTTCTGGCAAGATAAGGATTCTTCTGATTATATCGATTGGTCTTTGGCTAAACGAGCGGGTCTTCCTAATTTAAAACCTTCGACACGTTCAATTTCACTTAGATTGCCTGAGGCTCTTTTAAATGAAATTAAAATATTGGCTAATAAAGAGGATGTTCCCTATCAATCTCTGATAAAAATACTATTGGCCAAAGGGGTGAATGCTCTTAGAAAATGAAGCTGACTACCCGAGGCTTTTAAACATTAAAAAAAATTGGTAGGGGTGAGCCTGGTCGGGTGGGCACAAGACTTGCCCCTACATTTTTTTACGCTTAGGTGATTGGAGGAATTTTGCATTTTCATACTCCAGAAAAATAAGCCTTGTAGTATGGTTTTCTGAGGGTTAATACCGTTTCTTTTGTGTGGGTTTGTGTTGCGCTGCAGTAAAGCTATCGGTGGGTGCAGCCGCTCGGCGCTGAAACAAGCCCTGTGAAGAGAGTCAGCCTAGATCGTCTAATGTAACAACGTCACTGATTAATTCATCTGAATATCGATTAGCTTTAATGCCATTTGCCGAAATAATAGCCAAAAAGATCTGCTTATCTGTTTTTGTGACCCTTTTAAAGGTTTCTGTTTTTTTTGATAGCTGTTCAGCATAGTTTTTATCGATAGAAAAAGCTTTGTCGGTATATTTAATTTCACACAATATAATTGAGTCACTTTGATCAAATACAATGTCTATTTGGGCTCCCTGATCTTTAGAATATATTTTTGGAACATATTTCCATGAACCTATTTTGGCATCATCGAGAACATTCAAGGCCTTTTTAATAAACGAAACATGTTTATAACATAACATTTCGAAAGCATAGCCAGACCATGCTTGATAAGAAGGACTTTTTAGTTTTTCATTCCAGTAATGATGTTCGTGATCTAGTGTTAGTAAGGTTGATTTTTCAGGCTCTATCCATTTTAGATAAAAACAACAAAATTCATCTATTATTCGATAATAAAGGCCTCTTCTTTCATGCATTATTGGTAAAAATGATTTGATAAATCCCGCCATTTCTAAATCATTTAATCGCTCTGTTAAGCGGCCTCCATGAAATAATTTTTTTGACTCATTTTCTATATCACTTCTGGATATTCCATAATTTGAGTGTCCAATAATCTTTATGAGAAATAAATAACTTTCATAATTTTCAAATAATGATTTAAACAGCTTGTCTAGTTCATTAAAAAGCAATCCGCTTTCTTTAAAGCACAGGTTGTTTATATTATACGCTGCTGATTTTGATTTTTTAAGCTGTTCTAGATAGAATGGGACTCCTCCCAATGCTAAATAAATCTGTAAAACCTGTTCTTTTTCGAATTTTATATTTTTTTTAGATAAGAACAGTTTTGTTTCGGTTAGATTGAATGGTCTTAGGATAATTTGTCGTGTAGTTCTGTTATGGAGCCCCCCTTTTTGATACAGTATTTTTTTGATAATCCATGCAGCGCTTGAGCCACAGATAATGAGTTTTACGTTAGGCAGATCGCTCCAGTAACGATTCCAGTAATATTCTAATGCTTGAATGAGTCTAGATTTTTTTGTTGCCATCCAGGGAAACTCATCCATAAATAAGACTATTTTTTTTGCTTTGCTTTGAGTAGAGATCGCATTGTTCAGTTCTTCAAATGCTCTCATCCATGTTTCAGGTGTTTCAATTGTGGCTCCGTGATAAAAGCTCTCGCCAATGGCTTTAGAAAACTCTTTTAATTGTTCTCCCAGGGTGCCGTCTTTAACGCCTGTGACATAAAAAAATACACATCGTTTCTTTTTTTTAAAGAATTGTTTAATTAAAAAAGTTTTTCCTATCCGACGCCTACCGTACACCAAGGTAAATTCTGCCTTTTTTGAGGCATAAATATCTTCAAGTTCCGCTTGCTCCTGTTTTCGACCCACTAAAGCCAACATAGATTTCTCGAGTTATTCGGACGCTTATGAGGATATCATAGGTGTCCGAGTAATTCAAGCGCGGACTTGCCCGGACATTTAAGCGACCGAGTCGCTATAATGTCAGGGTAATTGGGGCAGATGAGTGTCTACACCCCTTGTTTTCAGGTCTTGAGTGTTGGAAGTGCTGGAGCCTTTGCTTCGGGTCGATTTTTTCGGGCTCATAGCCTCTATCCCTGTCAGAGCCTCAGATTACACCGAGTATAGGAAGTTTAGGCGAGCTGGGTTCTGTTTTTAGAGAGGGTGTTTTTAGTGTTCAAGCTTTTAAGGTAGTGGCAGGCTTCGCGGTAAAGTTTAGGTCGGGTACAGCCGCTCGGCGCTGAAACAATCCAGGGTGTGTGGGTGAGTCTGAGCGGGAAAGCAGAAGGGGGGCGGTTTCGTTTTCTTCTTTCTCTCCTTTTTTCTCTTCGGTGCTTATCGTGGGTTTATTTTTCTCTAAATAGGCTAGACATTGATCGCGTTGTTCAAAGCAGTATTGTTTTTTGCTTTGATAGTACGCTTTTAAAATAGGTCGATATTCTTCGGGTTGTCCCGCTCTCTTGGGATCCGAGCAAAAACCGTCGGGGCGATAGATAAGCTTGTCTTCTAGGACTTCATGTTCAGCATAAATTTCAGCGGCTTTTTGGTAGCAGAGCGCAGCTTGATTATACTTTTTTTCAGCGATGTATTTTTGCGCGTTATTGATCAGGCTTCGCATATGTTTGGCATCTTCAGCCGTTTTAAAGATCCACTTGGCATAGTCGCGATACAGGCCTTTATCATGCTCCAGTGCTTCACTGATTTTTATATAATTGATAGCCGTCCATATTTCTCCATTGTCTCGTTTAGGCGTTTTTATTTCCTCAAGCTTGGGTGAAAACCATAGTAACAGCCGTGCCAAGGCTAAGCTGTGCATCTCTAGGACTACAAAGAAGGGGGTTTCATTCTTTCTGCCAGGACAAGGTTGAAGAGGATTGGCACCTGCTTCCAGTAGGGCAATGGCAAAAGTATAACTTCCTTTTGTTTTAAGCGATGAATTAACAGCACACCATAGTAAAGATCGGCCACCGCTGAGCTGATCAATATTCCCTTTGTTAATGATCTCTTCTAAGCGGCTTGTGTCGCCGCGATAGGCGTCTGTGAAATCTTCTCTATCAATCTGTCGCATAAAAACACCAGTGTTTTTAAGAAAAAGGTAGAACAGAATTAGGGACTAAGCTGTACAAGATCCTAATCCTCCAGAGATCAAAAAGCTACTCGGTTTTTTACGGTTACGTGGGTGAAGGAGGCTTTTCGGAAGGGAATACCCCAGCAGCCTCAAGGGGTGTTTCATTCGGATTAGCCAGTGGATTGTGAGCTAACTCAGTGGTGGCTAAAGGGGCGGGAATTTCAGTTTCACTGCCAGGATGGAGTAATCTCTGTGAAGCAAGAGCGCTCCCCAGCTTCTTGATCTCGTCCTCTTTTTTTTGTAGTGCCTTTATATGTTGACTCTTGAAGAGCAACTGATGTCTTTCTGCCAATTGGGCATTGCGTGCACTGAGTAGAGTGATAAAGGCAAAGCCCACGAGATTGGAAAAATTGCCTGCGATGACGCTCACCATCAACCATGGCCAGGGTTGCCAGGCTGCATTAGCACTTTCGTTTTTGCCCCAAGCCGTAATAGCTGTCGCGCTTCCATTGGTCACGCCCGCTACCCAAGCAATGGAAAGAGCCGTTTTTGTCAGGCAGAGAGCTCTGTGGGTGGAGCCGAACTCTGTTTCTGCTTCTGTTAAGGCATCTTCTGTGTCCGATTGTGCAATATCAGCATGCAATTTTTTGCTCTGAGCCTTAATCCCGTTGAGCCCTATGATAATAAAAGCACTAAAGGCGAGCGCATTGCATAACAGTAAAAAGGTGATGAAATTAGCCACAGAAGTGGATGCGGCGGGAATCGATGGGCTGAGTGGCAAGCTAAGGGCCAGGGTGATAGAGCCTATAGCGATAACAATCAGCATCACACTCTTGTTTAGATATTGATACCAGGGATTTTTAATATGAAAGGGACTGGGCATTCTTATCCTCCCGAAAATAAGCCTTGTAGCATATTTTTGGAAGGGTTAATACCGTTTCTTTTGTGTGGGTTTGTGTTGCGCTGCAGTAAAGCTATCGGTGGGTACAGCCGCTCGGCGCTGAAACAATCCAGGGTGTGTGGGTGAGTCTGAGCGGGAAAGCAGAAGGGGGGCGGTTTCGTTTTCTTTTTCCTCTCCTTTTTTCTCTTCAATGCTCATCGTGGGTTTATTTTTCTCTAAATAGGCTAGACATTGATCGCGTTGTTCAAAGCGGTATTGTTTTTTGCTTTGATAGTACGCTTTTAAAATAGGTCGATATTCTTCGGGCTTTGCTTTTTCCTCTGGGTCGGAAGAAAAACCATCGGGACGATAGATAAGCTTGTCTTCTAGGGCTTCATGTTCAGCATAAATTTCAGCGGCTTTTTGGTAGCAGAGCGCAGCTTGGTTATACTTTTTTTCAGCAATGGATTTTTGTGCGTTGTTGAGCAGGTTTCGCATATGTTTGGCATCTTCTGCGGTTTTAAAGACCCATTTGGCGTAGTCGCGATAAAGGCCTTTGTCATGCTCCAGTGCTTCGCTGGTTTTTATATAGCTTATAGCTGTCCATGTTTCTCCATTGTCTCGTTTAGGCGTTTTTATTTCCTCAAGGCTGGGTGAAAACCATAATAGTAGCCGCACTAGCGCTAAACTCTGCATGTGAAGGGCAACAAACAGAGGTGTTGCATTTTTTCTACCTGGGCAAGGTTGAAGGGGATTGGCGCCCGCTTCCAGTAGGGCAATGGTAAAAGTATAACTTCCTTTTGTTTTGCAGAATGAATTAACAGCACACCATAGCAGCGATCGGCCATGTGTTAATTGGTCAATATTGCCTTTTTTAATAATTTCTTCTAGGCGGCTTGTATTGCCACAATAGGCATCTAGGTAATCTTCTTTAGTTATTTGTCGCATAAGAACACCGGCTTTGTTGAGGAAAATGTAGAGCAGAATTGGGGACTAAGCTGTACAAGATCCTAATCCGTTGGAGATCAAAAAGCTACTCGGTTTTTTACGGTTGCGTGGGTGAAGGAGGCTTTTCGGAAGGGAATACCCCAGCAGCTTCAAGGGGTGTTTCATCCGGATTAGCCAGTGGATTGTGAGCTAACTCAGTGGTGGCTAAAGGGGCGGGAATTTCAGTTTCACTGCCAGGATGGAGGAATCCCTGTGAAGCAAGAGCGCTCCCCGGCTTCTTGATTTCGTCCTCTTTTTTTTCTTCAGGGGTGCTAGTGGATTTATGTTTTTCTAAGCGGGCTAGGCATTGATCGCGTTACTCAATAATGAGCACCGTAGGGGCAAATAGCTGCGGCACACCCGTGTGCCTTGTATTGTAGGGGCGCTCAAAAGAAAAAGCGGGCGGGCACAAGGACACGCCCCTACGCGTGCGCCCGCTTTTGTTTTTAGACAAACATTATTCCATTTGATACTCAAATTGCTGTGCCAAGGCTAATTCTGCGGGCGTATTAATTTCTAAACTGCGCTCTTGTGTTAAGCAGACGCGAATCTTATAGCCATGTTCTAAGACGCGCAGTTGTTCCAGAGCTTCCACTTGCTCCAACGGTGTGGGGGGCAGTTCAGCATACTCGAGTAAAAAATCACGACGAAAGGCGTATAAACCCATGTGATGATAAACGGGAGCCTCGGCTTGCACGCGATAATAAGGAATGGGCGCGCGCGAAAAATACAGGGCATTCAGATGAGTATCGGTCACCACTTTTACAATACCAGGATCATTGAATTCTTGTGCACTTGAAATGGGATAGGCCAGTGTAGTCATCTCGGGTGTTTCACCTTGCAGATAAGGCGCGACCAGTTGTTCCAGCATTTTGGGTTTAATAAAAGGTTCGTCGCCTTGCACATTGATAATAATATCCATATCGGGATAGTGTTGTGCGACGGCAGCGACGCGATCGGAGCCGGTTTGTATCAGAGGATCTGTGATAAGAGCATCACCTCCGCAGCGATGAATGAGGTTGGCGATTTCTTCGCTGTCGGTGGCGACCACGATTTTAGTCAGTAAGTTGCAGCGACTGGCATTCTCAAAAGTCCATTGCACCATGGGCTTGCCTTGAATTTCAATCAAGGGTTTTCGGGGTAGGCGTGTGGAGGCAATGCGGCTGGGGATGACACAGAGTATTTTCATAACGTGTCCGTTAAAAGGTTATTTTTGTGCATCTGATTATGTAGGGGCAATGGCTGCGGCATATCCCTGTGCCTTGTGTTACGTAGGGGCAATTCATGAATTGCCCCTACAGAGCTGTTTTTTTAACAAAGGATTTCTGAATTTATTTTGTAACAGGACCTAATTTTTCTTTAATACGCGCTTTCTTGCCACGCAGATCGCGTAGGTAATAGAGTTTGGCGCGACAGACATCGCCACGACGCTTTACGACAATGCTCTCAATTTGGTTGCTGTAAGTTTGGAACACACGCTCAACCCCTTCGTTATGAGAAATTTTACGGACGGTGAAGGCTGAGTTGAGACCGCGATTGCGTTTGGCAATTACCATGCCCTCAAAGGCCTGTAGGCGTTCTTGATCTCCCTCTTTGACTTTAACCTGGACGAGCACAGTATCGCCGCTGGAAAAAGTGGGAATCGTTTTTGTGGCCATTTGTTCGGTTTCAAGCTCTTTAATAATAGTATGCAGGGACATGGTCTTTCTTCCTTAGTTAATCATTGAGGGGGTTCTTGGCTTTGTAGTTCATCCAAGAGGCGTTGCTGCTCCTCATTCAGGGTGCATCTTTTTAACAGATCTGGGCGCATTTGCCAAGTTTTAGCTAAGGATTGTTGCAGACGAAAGCGGGCGATGGCCTTATGGTCACCACTCAACAGGACTGCTGGGACCCTGAGTCCGGCCAGTTCCTCCGGTCGAGTATAGTGGGGACAATCCAAGAGCCCGTGAGAAAAAGAATCCTGCTGGGCGGAATCCTCATCTCCCAGAGCTCCTGGGAGTAAGCGGGTGATGGCATCGATGAGGATCATGGCGGGGAGCTCACCCCCGCTGACCACGTAGTCACCAATCGAGCACTGCTCATCCACTTCCAGTGTAATTACGCGCTCGTCGATACCCTCATAACGGCCTGCAATCAGAATTAAGCGAGGATATTCTGCGAGCTTCTCCAGCTTGGCTTGATTCAAGGCCGAGCCTTGGGGCGAAAGATAGATGACTCGTGCGGGAGTAGGATTTTCGGCTTTAGCAGCGTGAATGGCTTTAAGTAAAGGCTCCGCCTTCATCAGCATGCCGGGACCGCCCCCATAGGGACGATCGTCTACAGTGCGATGTGTGTCTTCAGTGAAATCACGAGGATTCCAGCTGTGAATATCGATTAGCTTTTGTTCGCGCGCGCGACGGACAATACCATAATTGAGTGCAGCGAACATGTCTGGAAATAAAGTGATGAGATCAAAGCGCATGTTTAAAACTCCGGATCCCAATCGACGATTAAACGATGTTGCTCTAGGTTGACGTTTTGAATCACAGAATCAATGTAGGGAATCATTCGCTCACGCTCTCCTTGGATTCGCAGGACTTCATTGGAGCCAGTGGCCAGCACCTCTTGGACTTGACCGAGCAAAATACCCTCCAGCGTGTAGACCTCGAGTCCTATTAAATCGCACCAATAGTGTTCATCATTTTGTGTATGAGGCAGTTGATCGCGAGGAATGCCAATATCTCTATTGGTATATAAACGAGCCTCTTCCGGTGTTTCGCAGCCTTGAAGTTTGGCAATAAAACCCCCGGCGTGAGCGCGGTGAGCTTCGAGCCCTACCACCTGCCATTGCTGATGGTGTTTGAGATGCCAAGGCAAGTAATCGAATAGTTTAGCAGGAGGTTCCGTAAAGGAGATGACTTTAAACCAGCCTTTAATGCCATAGCTTTTTCCGACACGTCCCAGAGTGACGTAGTCGGAAGGGGCTTGGGCAGAATGGCTGGCCATGATTTTGATTAAGCAGCTGTGTTGTCAGACTCAGGATGAGCTTTGGCAGGGGCTTCTTCAACAGCAGAGATTTCTTCAGCGGCAGGCGCTGTTTCAGCAACGACTTCAATGGCCGCTTCTGGCTTAGGAGCTGCTTTAGCTTTTGGGGGTGTTAGTTTTCTAGCAGCAGCGGCCTTGATGGGATCTGCCCCAAATTCTTTAAGAAGCTGCTGAACGCGCTCAGAGGGTTGAGCTCCTTTTCCGACCCACTGTTCGATGGATTCTTTATCCAACTTGAGGCGGATAGCGGCCCCTTTGGCCACGGGATTGAAATAACCCACTTGCTCAATAAATTTGCTGTCGCGAGGCGAGCGTTGATCTGCCACGACTACATGATAAAAGGGTTTCTTTTTAGCGCCTGTGCGAGCCAAACGTATCACGACCATACTCTATAATCCTCTTTAAACGATCCGGATATCGGGAAGGCGGCCATTCTACGCAAGTTTATTCCTAGGGGCAAGCGCGTATTTTGAGGTTGGGGAAGGCTTGGACTTTTCTTGCTTAACGAGCCTAAATATGGCAGATTTCGCATCACTTTCTCCCTCTCAAACGGACGAGTATCGCCGGGCTGAAGTGAAGCCGTTTTTAATTAAAGCCGAGAGATAGACATGCCCCTCAGACCTGTTTCCACACGAGCGCTCTTTACGCCTGTTGCTCCTCGTAAAAAAGGAAAGTCTGGTGCGTATAACTATGCTGCAGGTATCTGGACTTCAGGCGATAGTGTGCCTGTGCTCCCTAATTTGCCTGAGATCACAACGGATTCCCCTCTTTGGATTGTGCGCACTCCTACTTCTCGCAGAATAGAAAAAGAAGTGGATGCTTTAGTGTCGGGGGAAGCGGGTATTCCGCATGCTCAATATCAAACGGCTTATGAACACGCTTTGTCTGGTGATGTATCACATTCTTTGAATGCTGATGCTACTTGGACGGCTTTGATTGAAACCTTGCTTCGGGGTCAAGCGCTTCGACAAAAAATGGCAGATTCATTTACTCTAGAAGAAACAGATATCGATAGTGCTTTGTTATGCTTTCGGCATTTATTGGATTTACAGCTAAGCTTAGCTGTTTTAAAAGGCCCTATTAAAACTTCGGATGAAAAAAACTTTATTATAGAAAATATTGTTTCTCTTAAAAAACTTCAGCGTATTTTGAGTCAAAGAGAAATCAACTTTTTAAAAACGCATGAAAACAATCTTTCTATACACCTAGCTTTAACGCATTTGATGTTAGGCGTTGTAACGCTTAATCTACGTGCTTTTAAAGACAAAGCACCCAAATATTATCCCAAAGATCTGGCGCATAAATTTTATATCAGAACGGTGCTTCCACCCGCTGAAATGGATGCGATACAGCATTCAACACACAAGGACTTTTTAGAAAAATGCTCCGATGCGGCTTTTGGTTATTTAGAAACACAAGACCAAGACCTTCCCCCGCTTCGCAATTTGCAAAAAAATAAAACCTGGATTGATGCGGCGCTTAATACTTTAAAGAAAGGTGAGAACCAAGAACAGCCCACTTTTAGATTTTTAATTACTTACACAGAGACTTTGCGTAAAACACGGCAAGAGCCGATTGTGATCTCTCTGGCGCAGGTTTTTGCGTATACTGTTTTTGGTATTGCCCTTGCTGTTTTTATGAAGTACAAAGCGCCCAATCCTTTTACACCCGAAAACATCAATAGTGCCAATGACTTTAGAGATTTCTTTGCGCCTTTACGACCCTCTCCTACAGGAAGCATGTTAGCCAATATCACTGTTAATGCAACGCTGCAAGCTATGGTCAGTGCCAGCAATAGTATTCGTATCACGCAGAGTCCGCGCCCTTCTGATTCTTCTATTGCTTCGCTGAGTATCAGTCCCTTAGGAAGCGCCTTACCGACCTCACTAGCATCGGCATCGGTTACGGGTACAAATTCCGAAACAAAAACTTCTACTCTTACTACGTTACAAACACTTTCGGTCACTCCCAGCCCTCCTCTACCCAATTGTAATTCAACTAATTTTTGGGTGAACGCATTGGGGGGTGTAAATAATGAAAATGGAGAGGATCTCTTAATTGCCCCAGACGGCAGTTTGTTTTTGACGGGATGGACCTCTAGTTTTGGCGCGGGGATCAATGATGTGCTCTTAGCAAAACTCACTTCCAATGGGAGTTTAGCCTGGGCAAAAACTTTGGGGGGTTCAACTTCTGATGGCGGTACTAGCCTTGCGATTGCCCCAGACGGTAGTGTGTTTTTGACGGGATACACCTCTAGTTTTGGCGCGGGGATCAATGATGTGCTCTTAGCAAAACTCACTTCCAATGGGAGTTTAGCCTGGGCAAAAACTTTAGGGGGTTCAGTTATTGATCAGAGTGATAGCCTAGCGATCGCCCCAGACGGTAGTGTGTTTTTGACGGGATCGACCAATAGTTTTTGTGCGGGGCAATATGATGTGCTCTTCGCAAAATTCACTTCCAATGGGAGTTTAGCCTGGGCAAAAACTTTAGGGGGTTCAGCTAATGATCGAGGTTATAGCCTAGCGATCGCCCCGGACGGTAGTGTGTTTTTGAAGGGATACACCGAGAGCTTTGGTGCGGGGGGCGGGGATGTGCTCTTAGCAAAACTCACTTCCAATGGGAGTTTAGCCTGGGCAAAAACTTTGGGGGGTTCAGCTTCTGATGGCGGTGATAGCCTTGCGATCGCTCCAGACGGTAATGTGTTTTTGACGGGATGGACCGAGAGCTTTGGTGCGGGAAACCGGGATGTGCTCTTAGCAAAACTCACTTCCAATGGGAGTTTAGCCTGGGCAAAAACTTTGGGGGGTTCAGCTACTGATGGCGGTACTAGCCTAGCGATCGCCCCGGACGGTAGTGTGTTTTTGACGGGATGGACCTATAGCTTTGGTGCGGGGGGCGGGGATGTGCTCTTAGCAAAATTCACTTCCAATGGGAGTTTAGCCTGGGCAAAAACTTTTGGGG
>JAKFXE010000103.1 GCA_021731545.1 Coxiellaceae bacterium | reverse complement strand
TAATAAAGGAGATTCTTGAAGCGGCCTTAGAAGGCGAAATGGAGGCGCACCTGACTGATTGCAAGGAAGAAGGCGAGGCTAATCGCCGTAATGGCCATTTAAAGAAGCGCATGAAAACGGGTACAGGCTCCTTTGAGCTGGAGACGCCGCGTGACCGAGAGGGCAGTTTTGAGCCTGAAATTGTAAAAAAACGCCAGACTGTTTTGAATGAGTCACTGGATAATAAGATCTTATCTCTGTATGCCCTAGGAATGAGCTATGAGGCTATTGCAGACCATTTAGCTGAACTGTATGGCTTAGAGGTCTCCTCGGCTAAAATCAGCTTAATCACCGATAAATTACTGCCTATTATCACTGAATGGCGCAACCGGCCTCTTGAAGCGATTTACCCGATTGTATTTTTAGACGCGATGCATTTCAAAATTCGCGATGAAGGGAAGGTCAACAGTAAGGCATTTTATTCAGTGCTCGGTGTCAATCAAGACGGTCGAAAAGATATTTTAGGGATGTATCTTTCCGAGCATGAAGGAGCTCATTTTTGGCTGAGTGTGTTGAATGATTTACGGGCGCGCGGTGTCGAGGATATTTTAATAGCGAGTATTGACGGGCTAAAGGGATTCCCTGAGGCCATTGCCGAGGCATTTCCAAAAACTGAAATTCAACTGTGCATTGTGCATCAAATCCGGCACTCCTTAAAATATGTGGTTAGTCGTGATCAAAAAGCCTTTATGGTGGATTTAAAGCTTGTTTATAAGGCGAGCAGCAAAGATTTGGCGGAGCACCGCCTATTAGAGCTGGAAGAAAAGTGGGGCAAAAAATATCCTGCTGTCATTAAATCATGGCATGCCAATTGGGAGGCTTTATCGCACTATTTTAAATACCCAGAAGAGCTTCGGCGCATTATTTATACAACTAATATTGTGGAGGGCTTCCACCGCCAGGTTCGAAAATATACTAAAAACAAAGGTGCCTTCACCAGCGAAAATGCGCTGGTAAAATTAATTTACTGCGCCTGCCAGAAAATTCTGGAAAAATGGAATCAACCCATGCACAATTGGGCGTTGATAGTATCTCAACTTCATATATATTTTGATGGGCGGTTAAGCCTAGGGTTGAGGTAATTTAATAGGCTGACACAGTTAAATGAACGCTCTCTGAGTTTTTCCAGCTTTTGATTTTTCCTATGCTGAATGAATAAGCTGGGTTTAAGTTAATTTTTAGAGTTTCTACTTTCATAGCTTGGCACATCGATTAAAAAGTAAAGCATCCGCTAATACCAATGCGCACATGGCTTCAACAACAGGAACTGCACGAATAGCAACACAAGGATCATGTCGTGATCCTTCTGGGAGTTTAAAGACAGTAGCTTCCCCTTTGAGGTCCACACTAGCTTGTGATGATTTAATACTCGATGTGGGTTTAAAGGCGACTTTTCCATGCAGAGGCATACCGGTTGAGATTCCTCCCAAAGTTCCTCCAGCATAATTTGTTTCGGTTTGAATTTTATTTTCAACTTTAACAAAGCGATCATTATGTGAAGAACCGCTCATATTACAGGCCTTAAATCCTTCCCCTATTTCAAAGCCTTTGGTAGCGGGCAAACTCAGCATGGCTTTGGCCAAATTAGCCTCCAGTTTTTCATAGATGGGATCTCCAAGGCCTACGGGAAGTCCGGTGGCAATAAATCCGATTACACCCCCTAAAGAATCACCTTTGAGTTTGGCTTCTTCTATTTTTTGCATCATTCGCTCTGCAACACTATGGTCTGGACAAAAAATGGGGCTTGTATAAGTCAAAGTTTTCAGTTGATTAAGATCAATCTGATTAAGCTTGGTTTCAATATCAGCAATACTGGCAAGAAAAGCGCTTGTTTGAATAGAATAATGTTGAAGTAATTTTTTAGCGATAGCGCCTGCTGCTACTCGACAAGCTGTTTCACGAGCTGAAGCACGCCCACCTCCTCGATAATCAAAAACACCATACTTTCCCAAATAAGTGAAATTAGCATGCCCTGGGCGTAGCACATTTTTAATGGGTTCGTATTTGCTGGAGTCAGCATCCTTGTTGAGAATAATAATGGAGATAGGTGCCCCTGTTGTTTTACCCTCAAAAAGGCCTGAATAAATTTCTGCTCTGTCTTCCTCGGTGCGTGGTGTTGTATAAGTATTCTTGCCTGGGGCCCTCAGCGCGAGCTCGTGATTAATATCTTCTTCCGTAATTTCTAGGCCCGCAGGGCAGCCATCGATAACGACACCAATGGCTTTTCCATGCGACTCGCCCCAGGTGGTTATTTTAAATAAAGTCCCAAACGAATTGCTTGCCATAAATTACTCCAATAATAGTGTTAAATGATCATTTATACTGACATCTTTCTAAGAAATACTCCTTCATTCTATTTTTTATTTCGTTAATTTGATTCTCATTTGGATTAAACCACTTTTTTATTTGAATTAATGCCTGAGATATATAAATTTCATAGCCATAGATGCAGGTGCAATGGGCTTTTTGAGCTGCTTGCAAAAATAATGTATCCATAGGTTGGTAAACAATATCCATGGCAAATGCGTTTGGCAGAAAATGGTTTGAATTTAACAATTTCTTTGTATGCTCTTCTGAATAGGCATTGTTTGGTATGGTGTTGATGATGGCGACATAATTCAGCTTCTTTAAGCTAGTTAAATTATTCAAGTCGTAAGCTTTGCATCCAAATTCATCAGCTAATTTCATTGCTTTAGTTAATGTACGATTTAAAATGATGACCTCCGCTTTATTTTGAAGCGCTTCGTAAATGATAGCCCTAGCTGCGCCACCACTTCCTAGGACTATAATTTTTTGTTTTGCAATATTTATTCTTTTATTGAGTGTTTGAATGGCTCCAATGCCATCTGTATTAAATCCGGTGTATTTATTGTTATGGACAGTAACACTATTGATGGCCTTGATAGGTTGAGAAATAGCTTGAATCTCGTCTAATAGCGGAAAAATGGCTTCCTTGAGCGGCATTGTAATACTAAAGCCAAAAAAGGGTAAATTGTGGCATTGCTCTATAGTCTTAGGCAAGTCATCTGTGGTTGTTCGTAACTTTATGTATATGGCATTTTGATTGAGATATTCAATGGCTTCATTATGTAGAATGTGTCCTGCACTTAAATTGATTGGGTCACCTAATAAGGCATATATTTTTGATTCGGAATTTAATTTTTGGTAATGATATAACTTCATAAGCTCGTTAGCGGTAAGTTGCCCAGGTGCGGTTGCCTGGGCCTCGTCTAGGCTTGTGTAATTCATAGCATTGCCAATAATAGGGCTTAAAATACGAGTACATATTCCATATTCTCCCATGCAGATCCCAGTTAAGATATATTTTTTATGGAACTTCTTAACAAAATTCAACATTCGCAAGGAATCGGAAGTTTTATTAGCAAGAGTTGCAATTTTATAGGCATAAAAGAAAGGGTTTTCCATTGATTGTAAAATGGATTCTAGGTTTGTGGGAGTTTCATTAAAATTGTGATATGAACAAATTAATTTTATATCAGGGTAAGCCGATTTTACATCCTTTAAGAAACCAGTTTGGATGTCATGCTCAGGGTCAATATAATCTGGATTTAATTGACATAATGCTAAAATTTTGGTTAAACGTTGATCCTCGCCATACTGATAAAATCCACCTTGTGATTTTTTTCGTAGAGTGAATATTATGGGTAATTTGGATTGTTTGAGCAATAGAGAAATTTTATTAAGGTTGAAGCTATTCGAATAATCTATTCGTAGCTCAATTGCATCTGCTTGGACATTAGCCGAATTAATTTGTTGATTTGCGGCGTGATGATCTTTAGTTTTAATTGATGTAACAAGCATTTTATAGCCCTCTGTCAATAAAAAATATTACTTCTTCTGAGATATCTTTAATTGATTTGTTATCTGTATTTATTTCAAAATCGGCATATCTTTTGTAAAGCTTCTTCCTTTTCTTGTACAAATCGATGAAATTTTTTTCAGTATTTTCTATACTCAAAAAAGCAGGTGTTTGTTTTAACCGAAGTCGTTTTAACAAAGGTTCTAATGAACTATTTAAATAAATTAGCCTTCCTTGGTTTTTTAGGATAGTAACATTAGTTCTATCCAATATACTACCTCCACCTGTTGCAATAATGCTGTTGTGGATTCCGGATAAGCTCATGATGATGCCTTTTTCCAAGTTTCGGAAATAGAAAGCCCCTTTGTTTTTATAGATTGCATGTGTGGATAATGTTCTATTCTCCTCTGATCTATAGTGCTTTTCAATCAAATGATCGGTATCAATAAAAATTTTACTTGTTTTTACTGAAGTTAATTTAGCTACGGAAGTTTTCCCTGAATTTTTAAAACCAATCAATATTATGTTCATGACATTGTCTCCACAAACGCTCCTAGCTGTTGGAATGAAGCAACAAAATCGGGATAGCTTTTAAAAATACATTGAACATTATTAATTAGAGTTTCTTTTTCGATCGTTAAGGCAGCAACCGATAGAGATAAAGCAATACGATGATCGCAATGGCTGTCAACTTCAGCAGCTTTAAGCCTGCTAGTTTGAATGATCAGGCCATCGGGTAATTCGAAAATTTCAGCCCCCATTTTTTTTAGTTCTTGAGTTATTGCGGATAAGCGATCACACTCTTTTTTTCGAGCTATAGCAGCCCCTCTCAATTGAGTCTTACCCTCAGCGAAACATCCTAATACTGCTAGTATAGGTAACGCATCAATGAAATCGTTGATATCGACGCTGATTCCTTTCAAGTGACAAGACTTTTGGATACTTAATGTTTTTTGCTCAGAATTAATAAGAAAGCGAGCGCCCATTTTCTCCAGAACTGGGATAATCAGTTTATCACCTTGGCAATCATTCATATCGATATTATTCAGCGTTATTTCAGAGTGAGTGATTAAGGCTGCCGCTAATGGAAAGGCGGATGAGCTAAAATCTCCGGGCACGGTGTATTCAAAACCTGGGTATGAACTATTGCCCATTACCTTATAATGAGTGTAACCATATTTTTCATAACGGATTCCTAGTCGGTCAAACCAGCTAAGAGTGAGATCAATCCAAGGCTTTTCTCCTGGATTTGTAACATGGATATTTGTTTCTCCTAAAAGAAAGGCGGAAGCAATGAGTAAGGCTGAAACAGGCTGAGAATCTTCTCCTTCTATATTAGCTTCTCCAGCTTGCAAAGGCCCCTTGATTATAATGGGTGCATAGCCATCTTCTTTGGTAGATACCGAGAATGCATTAAGTTGGTTTAACCCATTGAGCAAGGGTCTTATGGGGCGATTGTTTCGAATAGAATGATCGCCAGTGATAATTGAGTAGCCAGAGCTTAATGCAGTGATAGATGCAATGAATCGAAGCACTTGTCCTGAATTTCCAGCATCAATAATGTTCGAAGGTTTTTGAGGCTTTCCTGCCATGCCTTGAATGATTAGATCATTCCCATTGATGTTTATGTTGGCCCCTAGGAGTTCGCAGGCATGAATCATGGCTCTTGTATCAGGAGAATTTAAGACGTTATAGATTTTGCTTTCTCCATCAGCCAAGCTTGCAAACAAAATAGCTCGCAAGCTGTGTGATTTTGAAGGGGGAATTATAATGCTTCCTTTAAGTGTTGAGGCCTTGATTCGATACTGCATAACTCACCTACGGTATTTTTTTATTAACAGCTTCATCTATTAAACGAACTTTTTGCATCATTTCGGTAAAAGTTTCCAAAGAGATAGTTTGATTAGCATCAGAATATGATTTATCTGGATTAGGGTGTGTCTCAATGATGAGTCCGTCACAACCTGCTGCTACAGCTGCATAGGCCATCGGTGGCACCATCTTACGTATACCAGTTCCATGACTAGGGTCGATAATCACGGGTAAATGACTGAGTTCATGGAGGATGGGTACCGCAGCAATATCTAAAGTATTGCGAGCATAAGTCTCAAACGTACGTATTCCTCGTTCACACAAAATGACATTGGGGTTCCCAGTCTGAAGGATATATTCAGCGGCCATTAAAAAATCCATATAGGTAGCTGAAAGACCTCGTTTGAGTAATACGGGTTTTCCGGTTTTACCTACTTGTTTGAGGAGACTAAAGTTTTGCATATTACGTGCGCCAATCTGGATGATATCAACATAGTTTGAGACTAGGTCGAGTTCGTAAGGGTCCATGACTTCTGAGACACTCAGTAAGTTGTATTGAGTGACAGCAGATTGCATGTATTTTAAACCTTCTTCACCTAAGCCTTGGAAGTCGTAGGGTGAGGTGCGAGGTTTAAAAGCGCCACCACGTAAAATATTGGCTCCTGCTTTAGATATAGCCGCTGCAGTTTGATGCATTTGCTCTTCAGATTCTATGGAGCAAGGGCCTGCCATCACAGCTAAAGTTCCGCCACCGATTTCACACGCTTTAATTTTAATGACAGATCGTTGCTTTTTAAGTTCACGACTGGCTAATTTAAATTTTTGAGTAAATGGTAGAATCGTTTCAACTTGAGGCAAATTAGAAAACTGTCGAAAATCAATTCGAGAATCTTCACCGCTTACTATAGCTAAATGGAATTGCCCATCTTCTTCGGTTAGAAAGCCTTGAAGATTCATCCATTTTAAGCGAGCAACTAGTTCATCGGCTTCTGAGCGTAAGATGATTTTTTTGAGTATTAGAATCATGGCTCACCTCGTTGTTGGATATAATTTTTGTGCTAAGGATTGAAGTTCCTCTGATGTGCAGCCTTCAGTCAATGCTTTTACAAACAAAGAGCCCACCACCACGCCATCTGCATGTTCTAATACCTTTTCGGCTGTTGTGCGGTCTGAAATACCAAAACCCACAACAACAGGTAGGTGAACAATGGATTTAATAACCTGTATGTTTTTAGAAAAATCATCAGGTAAGCCAGATTTCACGCCGGTGGTTCCTTTACGACAAGCGTAATAGAGAAAACCTTGGGCTTGTGAATCAATTAAGGCCAATCGATCCATGGATGTAGAAGGTGTGATTACATTAATTAACGCTATTTGATGTTCAAAACATTTTTCCTTTATCGTTTGTGATTCTTCCAGCGGGCAATCGACTATTAATAAACCATCTACACCCGCTTGAGTGGCTTCTTGAAAAAAACTTGAAGACATGATGGATAAAATTGGATTGTAATAACTGAATAAAATAATAGGAATTTCAGATTGTTTTCGTATAGCTGCTACAATTTCTAACACTTGTTTTAAGTGAGTACCGTTTTTTAGTGCTCTAGCAGCTGCTTCTTGAATGACAGGACCATCGGCGATGGGGTCTGAAAAAGGAACGCCGATTTCTAAAAGATTAACACCGCCTTTAATTAAAGCTAGGGCCGCGTTGATGGTAGCTAAACTGTCTCCGTCACCTGCTGTTAGATAAGCAATATGAGCTTTTTGGTTTTTAAAAAGTTCTTTGATTTTTTCTAGACTATTCATATCAGCCCCTCATTCATTAATTGTGGTAAATCTTTATCACCACGACCGGATAAGTTCACTAACACATGATGGCTTTTAGGTAATGAGCTCGCGATTTTCATTAGGTAAGCTAAAGCATGTGCTGATTCTAAGGCAGGAATAATGCCCTCTGTTTTGGCTAATAATTTAAGAGCAGTTAAAGCTTCTTCATCAGTAACAGAAACATACTGCACTCTTTTATCTGCAAATAGTTGTGCATGTTGAGGCCCAACCGCAGGATAGTCTAAGCCTGCAGAGATGGATGCCGTAGGTTCAATTTGGCCATGTTCATCTTGCAGCACATAGGTATAGCAGCCATGCAACACACCGCAGGTATCTGCTTTAAATCGTGCTGCATGTTCACCGAGTTGGGTTCCGTGTCCTCCCGCCTCTACACCGACTAAGCTAACATCGGGATCATTTAAAAAAGCTGAGAAAATTCCAATTGCATTCGAGCCTCCACCCACGCAAGCAATGACTAAATCTGGATTTTTAGAAAAATAATCCAGGCATTGCATTTTACTTTCTTTACCAATCACCGATTGAAATTCAGCGACCATTTCAGGGTAAGGGTGTGGTCCCAAAGCTGAACCTAGACAATAATGCGTATTAGTAAACGATTCAGCCCAATCGCGTAAGGCTTCATTAACGGCATCTTTTAATGTGGCGGAGCCGTTATTCACAGAAACAACACGTGCTCCCATCAATTGCATACGCACGACATTAGGTGCTTGGCGCTGCATATCGGTATTACCCATATAAATTACGCATTCTAGGCCTAAATGCGCACAAGCGGCTGCAGTAGCGACCCCATGTTGCCCAGCCCCAGTTTCAGCAATGATTCGTGTTTTACCCATTTTTTGTGCGAGTAAACATTGTCCTAATGCGTTATTTAATTTGTGAGCTCCTGTGTGCAAAAGATCTTCGCGTTTTAAAAAAATGCGAGGTCCATCGATAGCCTTGGAAAATCTTGTAACTTCGGTGAGGGCCGTAGGCCGTCCTGCATAATTTTTCAGGAGTCTTGAAAGGTTTTTTTGAAATTCAAGATCAGCTTTGCTTGCATTGAAAGCCAATTCAAGTTCACTAATGGGTGCCATCAATAATTCTGGCATGAATTTACCACCAAATTCCCCATAACGAGTTTTGTTTGCTTTTAGTGAATAGTTATATTTCATTTCTATGTGTCTCATTAATGAATTCTTCAATTAATTTTATGTCTTTTATTCCTGAGCCATTCTCAACTCCAGTTGAAACATCAAGGCCCATTGGATTTAGCTCTTTTATAGCTTTAGCAATGTTGCTGGAATTGAGGCCGCCAGCCAAAAACCATTTGAAACTCCCGTTGTAACTAAACTGATCCCAATCAAAACAAATTCCATTTCCAGGGTCGCTATGGTCGAATAGTAAATAATCGCGCTTAGGATCACAGTTTTTTATTTCATCAGTAGAGTCATTTTTCATTTCAGGTGTTTTCACATAAATTCTTTGAATTTTATTGTCTAATAAGTGATGCTGGGCTCGTGCTTTATCTCCATGGAGCTGCACTATTTGAATCTCGCATGCTTCACAGATGTTTTGCATTTCAGCGGCTGAGTGCTCGGTGAATACAGCTACAAGTTTAGTCTTTGTAGAGGAAAGAGCTTTAGAGATAGATCTTGCTTGGGCAGTACTCACCAAACGTTTTGAGCTTGGATGAAAAACTAGCCCTATAAAATCAGCTCCAGCGTGAGCGGCTTGTACCGCTAGATTTGGATCTGTGACCCCACAGATTTTAATTAAAGTTTTAGACATGCTGGCACTCCTGAATGAAACTGCTTGGGTCCTTTGAGCAAACTAATGCTTCACCTATTAACACGGCATCAAAACCAGCATGATAGTAAGTGTGCGCCAACTCTGAATGGCTAATACCTGACTCGGCTACTTTGACAATTTCCTTGGGGATAAGATTGATGAGTTTGAGAGCCGTTTCTGTATCTATTTTAAATGTTTTTAAGTTGCGATTATTGATTCCAATAATTTCAGCGCCACAATCAAGTGCGATTTTAAGTTCAGTCTCATCATGCACTTCAACTAATACATCAAGTCCAAATTGTTTGGCTCTATTGATAATGCTGTGTGTTTCTTGGCCAAGTATTGCCACTATGGCCAAAATAGCATTGGCGCCAGCTAAGACAGCTTCTGCAATTTGAATGGGGTTGATGATGAAATCTTTGCGTAACAAAGGTATTGATGAGCTTGATAAAGCGGTGGCTACTAAGCTCAAATCATTAAGATTTCCGCCAAAAAATATTTCGTCGGTCAGTATGGATATGGCGTTAGCTCCGGCCTGATCGTAGCTATAGCCAAGTTTCACAGGGTCTTCAATCTTAGCTAAATTTCCTTTGCTGGGTGATTTTCGTTTTATTTCAGCAATGACTCCAAGACCTGGTTGTTGTAAAGCCGTTCTAAAACTCTTTGCTCCTTTATGTTCAATGTCGCCCTGCAATAGTTTTGCAATGGGGTGTGATGGATCGTGACTAATCAATTGATATAAGGCTTTAACCTCAGCTTGCTTCTGAAAAATTATAGGATTAAGACGATTATTCATGGGAAAACTCGATAAGGTTGTTGAGGAGTTTTAAGGCAGAGCCACTGTAAAGATGATCGCTTGCGTACTGAATGCCTTCTGGAATTGATTTGCATGCTCCATAAATGTTGAGCGCAACAGCTACATTTAAAATGAGTGTGTCGCTAATAGCTCCTTTTTTTCCTAAAAATGAATTTTTTAATAATTGAGCATTAGTCATTGCATCGCCACCCCGTAAATCATTGACTGTGCAGAGAGTGAAGCCAAGTTGTTCTGGGTTAAGATAACTTTCTGTAATTGTCGTGGGCGTGATTTCTAGTATTTTGGTTATTCCTGCTGTGCTGATTTCATCTAAACCACAACCATGAACAACCATGGAGCGCGGCGTTCCCATCTGTTGTAATACTTGAGCTATGATGGGTGCTAAATTTTCACTCAAGACACCTAATAGATAATATTGTGTATTAGCAGGATTTAACAAAGGCCCTAATAAATTTAGGGTTGTGGGTATGTTAAGTTTTTTGCGTAAGTTTCTTAAAGTTAATAAAGTGGAATGAAAATTAGGTGAGTAACAAAATCCAAAGCCCAGTTGATCAATCGATTGGCTAATTTTTTCAGCTGAAAGATTGATGTTAAGCCCTAAAGCCTCTAACACATCTGCAGAGCCTGCTTGTGATGAAACAGCTCTGTTACCATGTTTGGCTACTTTAATGCCGCAACTGGCTGCTAAAATGGCGCTGCCAGTTGATATATTAACTGTGTTTGCTCCGTCACCGCCAGTGCCTACAATATCTAGAGTCGCATGAGAGCTTTGGACTCGAAGCATTTTAGTTCTTAAGAATTCCACAATACTCGATATTTCTTCTGCAGTTTCAGGTTTGGATCGAAGCAATCCTAGAAAAACAGCTGTTTGCAGAGGGTTGCATTTTTCGCTCACCATTTCTGTGAAAGCGTTTTGGCAAGTTTTTGCATCAAGATCTTCATGCTGCATTAATTTTTCGATAGCGAGCTTTAGGCACATTTCTTTATCTCCCCAACACATTGCTGAGTAAAAGCTTTCAGAAATGCATTGCCATGGGTGGTTAAAATGGATTCAGGATGAAATTGCACGCCATAAATAGGCAGTGTTTTGTGACACATCCCCATAATTAAGCCTTGAGCATTTTCAGCTTCTATTAAGAGATCAGGGCTTAAAGTGTCTCGATCAGCGACTAAGGAATGATAACGAGCTGCCTGAAATGGGAGAGGCATTTTTTGATAAAGATTTTGTCGATTATGAAATACTAGATCACTCTTGCCGTGAACGATTTCATTGGCTTGAATAATTTTTCCACCAAGGGCATAACTAATTGCTTGATGACCTAAGCAAACGCCTAATAAGGGAGTTGCTGATTGAGTTTTAATAAGCCTTCTAATGAGCTCTACGCAAATACCTGCTTCCTCAGGTCTTCCAGGTCCGGGCGAGAGAACAATTCCACAAGGATTTAGAGCTATTATTTCTTCAATACTTATTTTGTCATTACGGATGACTTTGATATCCGAATGAAATTCAGCAAGACCTTGATAAAGGTTGTAAGTAAAACTGTCATAATTATCAATGAGTAAAATCATGTTAATGTCCCCCCTCAGAAAAACGAATAGCAGCTAGCAGAGAACTTGCTTTTTGCCGTGTTTCCTCGGCTTCTGAACTCGGGATGGAATCATGAACAATGCCAGCTCCTGTGCGTATAGTGGCGATCCCATCTTTTAGTATGGCCATACGAATCGCGATGCAGCTATCAAAGTTTCCGGCATAGTCTAAGCGCCCAATGGCGCCTCCATATAAGCCGCGCCTAGAACCTTCTAATTCATCAATGATCTGCATGGCGCGTATTTTGGGAGCACCGCTTAGAGTGCCGGCAGGAAAGGTTGCAGCCAATGCATCAAAGGCATCACATTGGCTTGGTAGTGTTCCACTAATAACGGAAGTTAAGTGACTAATATGGGAATAGTGTTTTACTTGTAACAGTTCATCAATTTGTATGCTTTCTACTTCGCAAATCCGACCTAAATCATTGCGAGCTAAATCAACTAACATTCGATGCTCTGCCAGCTCTTTAGCATCGTTTAGTAATTCATCTTCAATCTCTTGATCATGATTTTTGTCGATGCGTTTACGAGTTCCAGCAATGGGGTTAATGCTGACCTTATTGTTGTGTACAGTGACCATTCGTTCAGGTGAGGCCCCAATAATCACCCTGTCCTCCAGGGGAATAAAGAACATATAGGGTGCGGGGCTCACCTGGCGCAGTGCGCGGTAAATATCGAAGGGTTTTGCCTTATAGCTTTTCTTAAAACAACGAGATAATACAATCTGGAAGGCATCACCTTGCTTAATATAGTTTTTAGCGCGCTCAACGAGCTTTATGTAATCAGCGTCATTGATATCGGGTTCATCAATTGAAATACTATTTGATTTTGATGTAAGTGGTGATGTATTTTTTGATGAAGAAGAAATACTTTTAATTAAGTGATTTATTTTTTCCTGAGCTTGAAAATAAGCTTGTTTAGGATCTTTACCTAGATCAGTGACTTGGTTTATTAGTACAGTTTGTCGTCGATGGTCAAAGGTGAGCGTTGTTCTATAAAAAGTGAATAATATTTCAGGAAGTGCTTCATCTTTCGTGTGTTGATCGGGGATGTTTTCAAAAAGCCTTACTGCATCGTAAGTGATCAATCCCATAGCTTGGGTGACTGATTCCCTGAGCTCGATTGGGCAAGCACAATCTAGCTCATTAATAAGGTGGCGTAATTGAATGAATGGATCGGTGTTGTAAGCCTTAGTGTTCTCGCCTACTCTTTGAGTAAGGGTTTTATTTCTTAATTCTAGGTGAGCCATGGGTTCAAAGGCTAGGAAGGAATAGCGGCCGGTGTGCTCTTGTTGCAGGCCGGATTCTAGAATGCTGCCTCCTTTTAGTTCTGAGGCAAGAGACTCGAATAGGCTTATGGGAGTTAGGCGATCCGCCATGATTTCTTGAAAAAAAACAGCCCGTTTGAAGAACTTGCTCTCCTGGCTTTTTTGGGCCAGCTCAAGAAATTGCTCTAATGATAATGGGTTAAGCATGATATAGTCCAATGTACTTATGTAATGATACAATAGTACAATAGGACGTCGACTGTGTCAATAGGCTTTTGCTGTAGGGGATCATTTTTCCTGGGTTTTTGTTTTGGTGAGGGGGGGTATTGTTAAACCAGCTCTGTCACTCAGAGACCTGCCTGACCCTGATCTTGTTTATCGACTTGCTTTGATTTCATCTTGTAATTTAGAAAAATAAGGCTCGCATCGCGCTGCTAAAGCTTCTTCATCGCAGCATTCTTTGGCAATAAAGTCACGATCTGTTTTGTCCATAAACAACAAATTGGCTACATGAGAGCGGTTTAGATGCAGTTGGTTATCGGAGTTTTTCTTTAGCGGGAACAAAGAGGCTAGGAAGACATAGCGATGAATCAGGGGGCGCATAGCTTGAGGTGAAGTCGGGCATGTTTTTTTAAGATAGTCCGATAGACGTATGTTATTTAATATCCCATCCTCACTGCTTATCAGAGCTGTTAAAAATAAGCTTAAAGCCTGGATAGGATTCTTGTTGCCCAGTGAAACTTCCCTTAAAAGGCTTAATAATTTCTGGCGAGCTTCATTCGCTCCTCCTATAGTAGTTTTCCCTTCTAGTTTCCCATCATACTGATTAACCGCAGAGGGTAGTTCTACTGTTGTTTTAGCCAGTATCTGTTGAAAGAAGGACGTTTCTGGTAAATGAGGCTCAGACAAATTCTCTGAATTAGACCTCAGTTCACGCGTACTTTCTGTAATTACCGCGCCTTCCTTCCATCGAAAGGCCTCCGTTACATGACTAATTAAGGCAGAGTGACAGGCCACGCTATTTATGGATGAATCGCCTTCGCCTTCTTGAAATTTTGTCTCACTGAGATTCAATTGTATACGAGTTTTGTAGTAGGTCACAAACAAATAAAATGCTAGTTGTGTGCGCAGCTGCACATGATAAAATATTTCTTCTTTTAAAAAGCGAACCCGTTTTTCTGGCTCGATGTCTGTAGATAACAATTTTCGTCTGCCATTACAAATGGAAATCCCTGGGGTCAGTCGATATTCTGTAGTTTTGTCTCGGCCAAGAAGTAGAGTTTTTTTCGCGGGTGCTGTATGTACGACAATATCCTTTTCGAGGGCTTTGGCTGCCGCATTGCGATTAATGGCGTGAATCAGTTTGGAGAGCAGCTTGTGTGAAGAGATAAATGCATCTAATCCTGTAAAAGCAATTTTTTCAGAAAGCTCTCGAATTCGTCCTATAAAACTTGGTCCCTGGTCTGCCCAAGCTGGATATTTTGATAATTCAGGGTCTGGATCAGCCAACAAGTTTCCTGCTTCCTCATAGAGTGTTTTCATTATACTAATATTAGCTTGATGTTCTAAGTCACTCGTATAGCGGGGTATGGTAAACGCGGTTTTGTTAGATTTTTTATCAGTTTCAAGCTGAGGATTGGCGCTCAATAGCAATAATAATATGGCTGCCTCTTTGTGCTTTTTTTCCATTGCTCGATAGAGAGGCGATTTTTTCGCAGAGTGTTGGGTATTGAGTTCAACTCCCTGCAAGGCCAGCCAAATAATAAGATGGAGATTTCCGCTCATGGCTGCATGATCTAGTAAGGAGAGCTGGTTGCCGTCAACAGCCTCTAAATCCAGGACGGCAGAATTTTTCGTATACTCAGCATTTATATCAACAATAGAGTGCTCTGCTTTTTTAGCGAATCGCGTAAAATGTGTTGAGTCTCTCATAATATAATACCTGAAATTTTAAGGAGGACATTGTAACAGATGGAGGCTTATAATGAAGCAAAAACCTGTGCTTTTCCCCTTTTTGGGGCTGAAATCAGGGGTTTGCTCGCTTATTTTAAGAATTTCATCAGGGTTATGCTAAAAAAGATCGATAATCAACCCCAAACAGTTTTTCGATGCGCTGCGCGATCTTGCGCCCAACGCCGCGGGTACCATTTTCTATTTGCGATATGTCGGATTGAGTTACTTTGATTAATTTAGCCATTTCAATTTGAGTTAAATGTTCGCGAGCTCGAATACCACGCAGTAGGGCGCCAGGCTTTGTATATTGTCTGTTGATATCAGAAAATACTTCTTTAGGATCAACAGCCTTTTCACTAAGGCGATATGCTTCTGCTATTTTAGCTGGAAATTGGTAGTCAATACCTGCGTGTTGCATACGAATAACCCTATTTTCTGGATTAATAGGGTGCGTTTTCATGCGTGCCGACATAATATATCTCGATTCGTTTTTCGATTTTATAAACTTCCCAGCAACACACGTAGGTGGGGCTGGCTTTTATTAAATGGCAATGTCTTTTGTCTTCCTGCCTTTTTCCGTGCAGTTTTCCATAGTGATGCCAATGTTTTCCCGGCGCCGGGCCTGTTGTTTTTAAATTATCAATAAGGACCTGCAGTGAGAGTAAAGCTTTTTTATTAAGCCACTGCGCTTGTTTTGCCGCCCTCTGGGTAAATTGAACATTCCATTCCATATAAGGATATATACCATATTTTGGAATATTGCAAGTTTTGCAATACTCTGATGATAAAGTTTTTCTGTAGCGAGTGCTTTTTGTCCCTGGGCTCTCAAAAATGGGGTCCTTGATCTTTGATACCACCCCTTGATTTTACTCAGGAGGCCTCATTGAAAATTGATTGAGTCTTTGGGTCAATACCGTTGTTGAGGCAGTCAGCGAGGGATAAAAACAGACAGCAAGTGCTTCAACATCGAGCGGAACGATGTAAGAGCAGAGCATCGGCTAATACGAGTGCGCACATGGCGTCGACCACAGGCACTGCACGAATGGCGACACAAGGATCATGTCGTGATCCTTCGGGTAACTTAAAAACAGCAGGCTCTCCCTTAAGATCCACGCTGCTTTGTGCGGCTTTAATGCTGGAAGTGGGCTTAAAAGCAACTCGCCCATATAGGGGCATGCCCGTTGAAATTCCACCTAAAGTTCCGTCCGCATGATTTGTTTCAATGTGAACGGCGCGTTCCGTTTTAATAAAGGCATCGTTGTGTGAAGAGCCGTGCATACTGGAAGCCTTAAATCCTTCACCAATTTCAAAGCCTTTGCTGGCGGGTAAGCTCAGCATAGCTTTGGCCAGATTAGCCTCCAGTTTTTCATAAATAGGATCTCCTAAACCTACGGGAAGACCTGTGGCTATAAATCCAATGATGCCACCTAAAGAATCACCTTTCAGTTTGGCCTCCTCAATTTTTTGCATCATTTGTTCTGCTGCCTGCGGATCTGGACAAAAAATGGGGCTTTCATAGCTTAAGGTGTTTAGTTGATCAACAGTATTTTGATCAATGTGAGTTTCAATATCACCTATGCTGGCAAGAAAGGCGCTTGTCTGAATAGAGTAGCGTTGCAGTAGTTTTTTTGCGACAGCAGCCGCTGCGACTCGGCAAGCTGTTTCGCGCGCGGAAGCACGTCCACCTCCTCGATAATCAAACACGCCGTATTTCTCTAAGT
>JAKFXE010000114.1 GCA_021731545.1 Coxiellaceae bacterium | reverse complement strand
GCCCGTCGGTAAAACCGACGACCCCGAGTCATCGAGGGGTAAGGCACACGGACGTGCCGCAACAATTGCCCCACAAAGCCTGCCCCTACATTATTGATGGAGCCCACAACCGGATTTGAACCGGTGGCCTCTTCCTTACCAAGGAAGTGCTCTACCCCTGAGCTATGTGGGCGAACGTTCTTCCGTTCCCTAGCCTAACATCGCCCAATTTGGAGCGGGTGATGGGAATCGAACCCACACAATCAGCTTGGAAGGCTGAAGTTCTACCATTGAACTACACCCGCATGATGGGGCCCCACACAGGCCAGGCCCTCTCCCTGTCGAGAGACTCCACATACGGTGGAGGGGGAAGGATTCGAACCTTCGAAGGCGAAGCCGTCAGATTTACAGTCTGATCCCTTTGACCGCTCGGGAACCCCTCCAGAAAAAATTAAGCTGCGTATTGTCCTTAAGTAGCCCTGCGATGTCAACAGCATTTTAGCAATAAAGTCAATACCTTCTAGGAGGCAACGCTGACGCTGGCCTGACACCAATTCCAACACCTCAACTGCTTTAATTCACCGCGCAGGGCAACGGCTGCTGCATATTCATCTGAACATTCAATCGGCCACAGACTCCACACTCGAGCCTGTTCAACTGAAGACTCTACACTGAGCAAACAATTAGATTTCATGCTCATAAAATCCACTTCAAATTTATCCAAAGCATAGATCAACCCCTGGCCCAGAGCTTTAATAAAGGCTTCCTTGCGCGTCCAACATCGGTAAAAAGCAGCCTGGCGTTGCGATACTGGCAGCAAAAGCAAGGCTTCATGTTCACGCCGTGAAAAAAAGCGCTCGGCAATATCTTCCACCTCCATCGCGCGATTCAAGCGTTCAATATCCACGCCCACGGGTTGCAAACTCACGGCATACAAGGCAACACCCTGCGTATGCGACATATTAAATTCAAGCTTCACCCCCTCTGGCAAATCCAGCAAGTACGGCTTTCCCTGTTCGCCATTGGCTATTTTTAATGCCCCTGGATTGCAATGAAGATAGCGCGCCAAAATGTCACGTAAAATCGCATGCGACACAATGTAGTTTTGGGTTAATGGCAAAGAAACAAAACGCTGGGACTGTTCAAGCTCTTCGGGCGATAAACACTCCGCCAGCTCATCCGCCCGCTGCACATAAGAATCCAAGGAAACTGACCACACATGCACCTCCCCCAAGGAAAGCTCAAGCTGCGGGGGAGAGGGAAGCCAGGTATTCATAAGAATCCAGAAAAGGGGTTAAACAGTGGCGGCATTGTAGGGAGTGCGGATGAAAAGATCAAATGGGAGTCTAGGGGATAAATCCAATCCGATGTTTCTGTGCGGGTTTATCCGGTGCCATCATCTGGCGAATGGCATCAAAAATGACCTTGAATTGCTCATCATATTTTTGCTCAAGCTCCTCCAATTTTTGGCGTAGTTTTTGATTACCTTCCAACAATGCCCGCAAGCGCACAAAAGCACGCATAATTTCTACATTGACTGAGATGGCGCGCTTACTGTTTAAGACACTAGACAGCATTGCAACACCTTGTTCAGTAAAAGCATAGGGAGCATAGCGACGACCACCACGACCCAAAATCACATGTTGTGACCTTAATTTTTCAAACTCTGTCTCAGAAAGCTGAAACATAAAGTCTTTAGGAAAGCGATCTGGATTTCTTTTTACCGCCTGAATCAATGCCTTGGTTTCAACGTTGTACAATCGAGCCAACTCAGTATCCAATATCACTTTTTCACCCCGTATCAATAAAATATACCGCTCAACGATCACTGAAAGGTGCTGGGACAAAGGCATCTTAACGCATCCAAAATAATGAAAATTAGCGCACACTCTAATAATTTTTAGTAACAAGCACCATACCGTGTTTTTTCTATTGAGGCTCAACTAAACCCCTCGTTGTTTGAGGTCACAAATTGTGACCTCAAACAAAAGAGCGGCCCAAAACCTAAAAACATCTTAACTCATTGTTTTTAAAAAATTATTTTCGGAAAAAATATCAGAATTATGGGTGCTTTTTTGTTTGAGATTACAAATTGTGATCTCAAACATCTAAGAAAACAGGAAAGCCGCTTCAAACGACCAAGCCCTACTCTTTTGTTTTAAAACAATTATTTTGAAAAATGCGAATTCAAGAGCCTTAGGCCTATTCTTTGAGGTCACAATTTGTGACCTCAAAGAATAGGCTTAACCTGCTGCTGGAGGCGGGGATGAGAACTCCTCTTTGAAGGAGGCCAAAGGCACCTTCTCAGGCTTATCAAGCACTGTTCCCTCAAAATGACTATTAGCTCTAAAACCTTCTTTGCCCAGTAAAAGAGCCACGGCCACAATAGGAACAATCAAGTTTAATAAAATACTCGCCCACATCAAACTGCCCAACTGACTATAATCTGCCTGCACAACAATTTGACCTGCCGCATCGTGTACAGCACGCGTCACCACCCAAATTTGATTCAACTGCTTACTCAGTAAATTACTCCCCGTAATAGCTAAATTCATTAAAGATGCCATTAAAGCAAACCACGTAGCGGCATTGCCTTTGGGTGCATACAATGCATTAAAGGTCAGTAAAGGAATCATACTCAGCTGCGCAAAGGGAGAACTTAAGGCCGTATCTACGAGTGCAATGGTGCGCGCACCAAAACCCCACATGCTTTCAGTCCAATGATGAAGTCCATAATACATCGCCAACATCGGTAAGGTTAATAAAAAGCCCAATACTGTTAATACCACTAAAATCCAAGCAATCGGTTTTTGAGTCAGCGGCTTTGCAAAAAACCACATGCCGACCACCACTAAGGCCGTACTAATTTGCGCCAATGTTCCGAAAAAAGAAGGATCAAAACCCAACTCATCAATTTCCCACCACTGCAGCGCGGGCCCAATATTCGGCATCGCACGATAAATAAAAATAACCGCTGCCATGATAATAATTTTATGTAAGGTGGCTTTATCAAAAGGCCGCGCCAATTGATTCAACAAATACACTACGACACCCAAACTCACGACAAAAATAATTTCTTGTCTATATACCACATGACTGAAACCCATCGTCAATACAAAGAGCGCAAAAACCAAACCTCCACCTAAAACCACCCAATTCACCGGTTTAAGCGCTGAAGCATTAATCTTTACGAAAACAATACCGATGAGTGAAATCACTGGAATAATTAAGGTCGTTCCAAAAATAGTTTCATAAGAATAATGATGCACTAACCAACCACCAATACCGGCTGTTAAAAAGCTCGCGATCACAACCGACAATCTTCCCAAGACTTGAACCATACCCAATTCACGCTTAATCTCTTCAGGAGTGCGACCCTCTCGCGAAACCACTTCCACCGACATACCATCTGCCACCACATCTTGCAGCACCACACCGGTGACAGTCACTAAGGAAGCGGCCAAGTACAGGGAGTTAGGCTCCAACCAGCTCAAGGACTCCCAATGACCGGCCAGGCCCATCAACATCAAGCTGCCGATAATCATCAACACAGCAGCGATGTAAACATAAGAGGCGCGAAGAGAACCGAAGAGCGGTACTGAATCGGCTAATTGACCAAAAACCATTTTGATAGTCCAAGGCATGCTGTACCAGACCGCAATCGCCATCACGGCCTCAGCCGAGAGATCCAGCTGTTCTTTAACAAAAAAGCTTTCCCCAATGGTCGAAATACTGGTAGCACCATAGGCGAAGTAGATCATCAAGAGAGGCACATACTTCAAGCGCATGGCACGCAGAGGGGTAAAAAGCGCCTGATTCAACACTTGAATCATCATGTATCTAAAACCCAGGTTAGGTGGAGCTTAAGAGATTCCCTTCTATCAGGCTCTCCATCGCTCTACAGTATAGATTGCTTTGAGTTTTGTGCCAGTTTTGCTGAGGTATAAGAATGAGATAACACTCAAAAGATTAGCCAAAAAATCTCAACCCGCCTCTCGCCTCACCCAGAAGTAAATGGGAATCCCCGTGAAATAAAGCAGTATCCCATAATACACAATTTCTTGACCCGCACCGATGATCGCCCAAAAACTGTAGAGAAAAGCAACCAAGGCAATCAACCCCGCTTTATAAAAAACCTTCCGGTCAAAGTGCTGGGGAGAGCGAATCAGTAAGAGTAATTCAGCCATAGAGGTAAAAATATAAGGGACCAAAGCACCAAAAGTAGCTAATAAAATAATAAAGGTAAATTTATCCACTAAACTCGAATGGTAGCGCAGCAACAATAAAATGCTGACCAATACGCTTGAAATCAACAAGCCAAACAGAGGAGCACCATTTTTTCGAGTTCGCGCAAATATTTTAGGGAACATACCATCTCGAGCTGCTGCCAAAGGCATCTCACCTTGCAACAAAACCCAACCATTCAGCTCTCCAAACACCGCAATGAGTGCTGCAATAGCCACGAGTTTGCCCCAGATGGATCCGAAAATTAAACTTGCGGCATCGGCATAAGGCGCTGTGGAGTGGGCCAATTGATCCATGGGAATAATGCCCATCACCGCCACAGCACTTAAAATATAAATGACCACTACCAACAGCGTTCCCATAATCGTTGCCTTAGGAATTAAAGAAGCTGGATTTTCAACACGTTCCGAAGGAATGGTAGCCGATTCAAAGCCAGTGAAAGCCCACAAAGTAATCGATCCCGCCGCCAACAAAGCTTTAATATCCGGCTGTCCACTCACATTAAAATGCATCAAATGTTCGGGCTGAATAAAAAAGATTCCCACAAAAGCCATCAACAACAAAGGAATTAATTTAAGCAAGGTTGTGATTAATTGAACACCACCCACTAAACGAATGCTGCACAAATTAATCAATGTTAATAACCACAGCACCCCCAGCGCCACCAAGAGAGCCTGCAACGGGCTTGTCGCCAATGAGGGGAAAAATAAAGCCAAATAACTCACAAAACCCACACTAATAGCGGCATTACCGACCCAGGTAAACAACCAATAATTATAAGCTACTTGGAATCCAATGAAATCACCATAAGCCTCTCGACAATAAGCATAGGGGCCACCCGGTTTTGTAATGCGGCGACTCAGACGCGCATACACCAATGCTAAAAAAATCACCCCCACTGCCGTTAAACTCCACGCCGCCAAACCAATGGTGCCAAAAACCGCGAGCGAGGCTGGCATTAAATAGGCACCCGAGCCAATCATATTGCCGGCTACTAACGAGGTTAAAGTCCATAATCCTAATTTTTTCTGTGTGCTCATTATTAATCCTAAGAGTGAATCGTTCTGGCTGAAAAATCTAAACGTCCGCGCAACCACAATAACAAGATTAAGGCAGGAGCGCCCAACACTGTCGCGATTACATAAAATAAAGGCCAACCCACCTGCTCTGCTGCAGCCGCCGCAATGGGTCCCACAAAAACTCGACCAATCGCTGCTAATGCTGAAAATAATGCAAATTGCGTTGCGGTGAAGCGTTTATCACACAAGGCCATCAAAAAAGCCACGAAAGCCACTGAACCTAAACCACTGCAAAAATTCTCAGCAAACATAGCCGCGCCCATCATCACATAACTTTTTCCCTTTAGCGCGAGCATCATAAACACTAAATTAGACAAGGTTTGTAATATCCCAAAATAAAAAAGTGAACGAAACATGCCTAAGGGTGCAAATAACAGCCCCCCCACCAAAGTTCCCAGAATGCTGGCCACAAAGCTTACGGATTTAGCTAAGGTTCCAATTTCGAGCAAACTAAAACCCATACCGCGAATTAAGAAAGGCGTAGTGAGTGACAAACCAAAAGCATCTGTTAATTTATACAAAATAATAAACAGCAGCAAAATGGCCGCATAAGGGCGCGCTATAAATTCGTGAAAAGGCTCAACCACTGCTTGAATTAAGGTCGTGGGCAAAGCCACCTTAGGTTTAGGCGCCCAATAAGTCACTCCCATTTCCAGAACAATCAATCCAGCCATAATTAAATACGTAATACGCCAACCCAGGCGATCGGCTAACACCAATGCCAGCGCACCTGAAACTAACATAGCCGCGCGATAACCCAAGCTATTGAACGAAGCCCCCAAACCATAGGCTTCACTGTCTAATACATCCGTTCGATAGGCATCCACCGCAATATCTTGAGTCGCCGAAAAAGTAGCAATCATTAACGCTAGAAAGGCCATCCAGTACGGATGAAACTGTGGGTTGCTATAGGCGATGAGCACTAGAGCCACGACCAAAGCAGCCTGCATCAACAAAATCCAACTGCGACGTCGATCTAAGTTAAAAAAAGCAAAGCGATCCAAGAGAGGTGCCCATATAAATTTATAGACATAGGGCTGCCCCACTAAGGTCAAGGCGCCAATCGTCACCAAATCAACTCCTGCAGTGGTATACCAAGCCTGTAAGGTGCTGCCCACCAAGGCCAACGGCAAGCCGGAAGAAAAACCCAAGAGCAAAATAACCAGTAATTTTTTATCCGCCAGGTGACGTAGGTAATTCATGTCCATCTCATGCGTTAAAACGCTCTTTTATATTATCCCCAAAAAGGGTAGCATTAGTCTGATTTTTTGGCACGCATAAAGTTGCCGTTTTAGTGAAATATTATTCAAGGAACCGCATTGAGCATCAGCACCTTTGAACTCTTCTCCATCGGCATCGGCCCCTCCAGCTCCCATACCGTAGGCCCCATGCGCGCTGCACGCCGCTTTGTTGAGAGCCTAGAATCACAACTTTCTCAGGTCGCTAGAGTACAGGTTATTTTACACAGTTCATTGGCCTTCACTGGCAAAGGTCATGGCACGAACAAAGCTATTCTAATGGGCCTTGAAGGTGAAGCCCCCGAATCGATTGACCCCGATTCCATTCCTGAACGCTTAGCCTTTATTGAAAAACAGCATCAACTAAAACTACTTTCCAAACACAGCATTGTGTTCAATCCAGAACTGGATTTGGTTTTTAACTACATCGAAGACTTACCCTATCATCCCAATGGCATGCAATTTAATGCTTTTGATGCCGAGGGCGCTTTACTCAAACACGATATTTATTATTCCATCGGAGGCGGATTTATTGTCAACGAAGCACAAGCCCGTGCAGACCAAGCGCCTACCTCGAAGGCGATTGTGAAATATCCTTTCAAAACCGCTGATGAGTTATTCAAACAATGCCGAAAACATACATTACGCGTGAGTGAACTGATGTTCGCCAACGAACAAGCTTGGCGCAACCCAGAAACGATACGAAAAGAAATTTTAAACATTGCACGCATTATGGAAGAGTGCATCGACAAAGGCTGTCAAACTGAGGGTATTTTAAGCGGTGGCATTCAAGTGCGTCGCCGCGCTCCTGCCTTGTATAAAAAAATGGCCGCTCTAGGCAAACCTCAGCCCCAGCACACCGATGTGATGAACTGGCTCAATGTATATGCGATGGCCGTTAATGAAGAAAATGCTGCGGGCGGGCGCGTTGTCACCGCCCCCACCAATGGCGCTGCCGGTATTATTCCCGCCACGCTCAATTACTACAAATATTTTTGTCCGGAAGCGAGCGAAGAAGGCGTGATTGAATTTTTACTCACCGCTGCAGCCATCGGCATTTTATACAAAATAAATGCTTCCATTTCAGGCGCTGAAATGGGATGCCAAGGCGAGGTGGGTGTCGCGTGCTCCATGGCCGCCGGTGCTTTAGCCGCTGCCTTGGGGGGTGATTTACAACAAGTGGAAAATGCTGCCGAAATCGGCATGGAACATAATTTAGGGCTCACTTGTGATCCCGTGAATGGTCTCGTACAAATTCCCTGTATTGAACGCAATGCGATGGGGACGGTTAAAGCGGTGAATGCCGCGCGCTTAGCCTTAGCCGAAAATCAGAAAAATAAGGTTTCCTTAGATATGGTCATCAACACGATGCGTGAAATTGGTCGCAATATGAATAGCATCTACAAAGAAACCTCTCAGGGTGGATTAGCCGTCAATGTTCCCGAATGCTAAGGGCACACTATTATGAATTTAATCGATGCCATTCTCAATGAAGACCCTGAACAAGTTAAACAATTATTAGCTGAGGGTGCTGACCCCAATGCTTCTCAAGATAGAGCGAAAATCACCCCCCTTCACTTTGCGGCACAACGCAATGCCCTGAATATTGTACCTCTACTCATCGAGGCGGGTGCCCATCTAAACGCACAAACCTATCCAGAAGGCGATACCCCCATCCAAATCGCCCAACTTCACGGCCATATCAATATGGTGAATTTATTGGTGGCTTACGAAAATCAGCTGTATATGGGCAGTGAGCATTAGCTCATGGCTTGGCACTAATGGCCTTATTTGCCAAAATCCTATTTTAGGAACATAACAAGGCACCTTAATCTAAAAGGAACTCTCTAATGAGCACTCAAGCACAGGTGAAAATAATTGGAACCAACGGCCAAGTTTCTTTGGGAAAGGAATTCGCCGGAAAAATGGTTCTCATTGACCAACTGGATGATGGAACCTGGATTATAAAAGCAGGCAAATTCATTCCTGCGTCTGAAAAATGGCTTCATCATGGCGATGGTATGGCCAAACTGGAGAAGGCCTTGGACTGGGCTGCAAAAAACAAACCCAAGGATAACTTTGACCAGTTTATTCAGAAAAATAGAGCGTAGGCATGTTTGATATTAAAATCGGCATGAACAATCCCGGATTTCAGAGTAATTTTTTTAATTTAGAAAAAACCGACAGCTAGCCTTCATTAGAGCATTAAAAAAAATCCGACAGCTCAGCTGGACACAACTGTATGCTGACCCAGGATTAAAATGGGAGGCCATCCTATCCAAACAAGCAAAAACAGGTGATAGAATATATTTCCTTAGCTTTTCACAAAAATACAGAGCAGTTGCATTAAGGCAGGATAATTTTTTAAGATTACTAAGCCTACATGCGGATCATGATTCCGCCTATAGAAAATAATTATTCATTAAATGAAACTTGCTTTATCATTTTTCCCAAAAATGCCCCGCTGCATATTGATGCAATACGCTAGCAATAAAGGTCTGATAAGGAAGGCCCTTGTAAGCTGCCTTTTGTTTAAGACTTTCCAAATCACTGCTTGAAATACGAATATTAACACGCGCATCTTTTCGGGCGTAATGAGTAGCGGCTTTATGCGCAAGCGCCAATTCTTGCTTCAGATTCTTAACACTGTTTAACTCAGCCTTAGCCAAAGACTGATCCAGAGCCTGACTCAACTCCTGTTCTTCCTTATCCAGCCCAACATCAAAAAAATCATCTTTCTTTTTCTTCATGCTCACCTCTTAAATAGTGTCGAGTTAACTTAAAAATCAAACTGCACCCCCTCAAGGTCTAGACCTTGAAAATATAACAATGTGTGCATTTTGTCAATCCATTGGCTCAAGCTGCGAACGATTTAAGCCCGCCTTTTGTAACCTCTGAACCTGCTGCATAAATTCACTGTCCAGTACTTTTCCGATCAATTCTGACTTGGTACGGCATTGCAACTTTCGTTTCATATTTTTTGTGTAGTACTCAACGGTGCGTGCAGATAACTTCAAAAATATAGCCACCTGTCGCATAGTATAGCCTTTTAGCAAAAGCAAGATGCACTGAGTTTCGCGTTGAGTGAAATACACCTGAGGATAAGATTGTCCTAAATAAACTCTAAGATCCTCGGACTTTAGGCTTTTCACAGAGCCTAAAAATTCTGCCTCAATACTGTCTGAAGCTTTTCTAAGATGCGTGAACACACAGGGGTAAGCAATATTTTTTTTATTCAAGACTTCCTTCAGCACGGTATCCCAATACATAGGCTCTCCTTTTACAAGCTTGAGGGTTGATTTCACTTGTAGCGCGAGATTGAGTGTATAGAGGGATTACTTGAATAAAAATACCGTATTTTGAAAAAACGCTGTGCGGTTTAGAAGTCGCCTCGAGGTCTACCAGACCTAGGTTGCTTTACCTAAAAAAGCGGAAGGGCTTTCAGGCAGCTCTTTGATAACAGGCAAGGGGTCTTCCCTAAAACTCAAACGATGCAATACAGGCTTTTGAACATTTTTCTTATCCTCGCCCTTGCTCCCACCTCTAGGCCGAGAGGCGGAGGCGAATAAATCAGGGCGTCGACCTATATCCACTAAACAGGGTACAGACAAGCAGGTAGCATTTGACAATACTGCCCCCTTCTCTATTTTCGTATAGGCTGAAAAAGCAGGTACTTTATTTAATTTTTCAAGCAGGCTGGAGACACTTAATTCTGTTTGTTCTTTCCAGGCAGCTTCAAAAACCTTCAATATGTCTTGAGCACCTGGGTCCTCTGCATAAAAATGATAGACAAAGCCTGTTTCTGTAGTGGCCACTGTGGGACGACCCAAAAAAGCCGGGAAGGTGCTGGAAGAATCGCCTGAGAGCTGCACTAATTGCGCCAAGAGCGAAGTTAAATGAAGATATTCTGTGGATGTTAGAGAGAGACTCAGAAAAGCGCTTTTGGCTTCGTGCCCTGCTCTGCTCATAGGATTAGCCTCCTTGATAATCTTCTGCATAGCCTAATGAGTTATCAAAGCCAATGCAATCTCAATATAATGCAAATGAATACTTCAAAACTCTGGCTCTTTAACCAGAGTTTTGAATAGCACTTTTGTGATTAAAGAACCCTTCTTTGTCTTTTCAGAGAGGGTGGGTTAGGAGGATCCTGATCATCGCGCCCTCTTTTTTTAGGCGAAGTGCCAGGTTCATTTGAATATGGCCCTAGCACAAACACTCGGAAGATGCTTGGTCGATACCCCCTAAAAAGAGCCCGCCTGGCAGGATCTCTGGGTGCTCTAAGCGGAGTATTGGTAGTGGGCACACGTGGGAGTAGTCGATCGGGAGTTGCAAATACCCAGCTCTCAGGCGGCACCAAGACTGGTACTGAAGCTACTGAAGAAGCCGAACTACGACGACGATCCCGAGGTGCCCTATTTATTGCTTGCGTGCCCTGCCCTTCTGGAGTTCTGGGAAAAGGCTGTGGGCCTATAAGAACTGGCGTTACAGGTCGCTCCTGCTCTGGAATCACTTGATTTGTTACATCTGGATCTACTATTGATAGTCGACGCATAAAGTACCACACTCCCCTGAATGATGAATGAAAAACTCTTTTTTCTGGCCAGGAAATGTACAGAACAACCTTGGGTAATTCAAGGTATTTTTGCTGCACTCAGGCATATTCCCCAACCAAGCGTTTGTTTTTTTAAATGTTAGTCCTCTTAAGGGCTGAAAGCCAAGGGAATAGAGGAATCAGAAGAAACCGAGGGATGAGCTTCTGTGAGTATCGTCACCGTACTCAAAGAAGGGGAGATTAATTCCTGCCTTTTTTTGGGGCTTCCTCCCTCCGAATATTGAGTATCACTAAAAGCCGGTGAAATACTTTTTGCTCTAACTTCTTCAGGTGCTTTTATCCCCTCAGGAGTTTCTTTAGATCTATGCCCATGATGCCTGTGCTTATGCTTATGCTTATGCTTATGCTTATGCTTATGCTTATGCCCATCCTCAGAGTATCCCTGTCGATGTCGATGATGCTTGTCTTTTTTGGGCGATGCCCCCACAGAGAACAAACTGGCCGCTCCCAAAGCTGTAGATGATGACTCAAAGGCACTGCTGCCCAAATCAAGTTTCTCTGGCTCTGCTGGAGGAAGCATGGCATTGGCACGAGCTTTGCGCGGAATTCTCAAATTTGAAAGGATGTCGACAACATCAGCACATTCTGGACGCGGCCGCTTTTTTCGCTCGGGGCCGGTAAAACCAGGACCCGTGGGAAGAACCCTCCTAGGAAAAAACCCCACCGGACTTTGAGCCCAAAAACGCAATCCATAATCCCCGATTCCATCAAATTGAGGAACCTGTATTTGAACTCTTGAGAGGCCTCGAGTTAAATCTGCAACAAGCCCCTCAGCTGAATCTCTTCTGCCCACAACGCACCTACCTTCAAATATCATTAATGAAAAAGAACAGCATTCTAAACTTAAAATGGCTCAAAAAGAAACTATTCTGATTTAACGATAAACAGCGCCTTTAAATAATCCATTTCAGGTAGCGCTAAGTGCATAGGATGATCCCAACTCGAGCGACCGCGTGCAAGCAAACGCAAAGCATAATGTTGCTGAAAGCCTACCGACCGTATGATTTGCAACAAACTCTCTTCCGACAAATGCTGAGAGCAAGAGGCCGATACCAATATTCCCGGGCTTTTTAACAGGCCCAAAGCTAACTTATTTAAATGAAAATAGGCTTTCATTCCCGCTTTACTATCTTTACGACGCTTAATAAAAGCAGGAGGATCTATCACCACCACATCAAAATATTCCCCCGTTTTTTGTAAGTCTTTTAAAGCCTCAAAAGCATCTTCACACCGCAGCGTTAAACGATCTTCCACACCATTGAGCTCGGCATTTCGGCACTGCTGTTCAATCGCTGCAGCGGAACTGTCAATGCTCACCACTTCCTTAGCGCCCTGCTTTAAGGCCTGAATACCCCAAGCGCCTAAATAACTAAAGACATCTAAGATACGCTTTCCTTTAACATAAGAATGTAAACGCGCCCGATTATCACGATGATCATAAAACCATGCGGTTTTTTGTCCGCTTAAAACAGGTGCTTGAAATTGAACGCCATTTTCTTCCAACTCAATAAATTCAGGCGCCTCTCCCCAAGCAATACTGACATAAGAATCTAAATTTTCTAAAGTGCGCATGGAACTGTCATTGCGCCACACTACTGTTGCAGGAGAGAGCTCCTGCTTTAAGGCCTCCAAGAGCATTTCTTTTAAAGCTTCCATCCCTGCGGTGGTGATTTGAACCACTAAAACCTGGCCATAACGATCTACTACCACGCCGGGCAAATCGTCACCCTCACCGTAAATCAATCGATAATAGGGCCTAGAAAATAGTGAATCGCGTAAGGCTAAGGCAGCGCGAACTTTTTGCTTAAAAAATTCAAGATCAATTTTTTGATGTGCCTCGCGCGTTAACACACGAACACTGAGCAAAGTATTCGGATTCACATAACCCACCCCTAAAAACAGTCCTGAATGACTTAAGACTTGAACCAAATCACCCGCTTGAACATTTTTTAAAGGTGTTTTGTGCACATCGACTTCATTGCTGTACACCCAAGGGTGACCCTGTTGCAAACGATGTTCTTCATTTTTCTTTAGATACAGCTCTGGGTACATCAAAATGCTCACATCTGCTTTTCAAAGTAGCGCAGCCTATCACGCTAAGTCGCAAAGCTCTAGAGCCGCGTTTCTCTTGTTGGAGGATGGTGCAAAATACGCTAGAGTATAGCCCCAATGCTGTTCATCATAAGGAGCCGCCCATGTTTAAACTGCCTGAACTGCCCTATACCCTCGATGCTTTAGCTCCCCATATCTCAGCTGAAACACTCGAATACCATTACGGCAAACACCACAAAGCCTATGTCGATAAACTGAATGAACTTGTGCCGAGCACTGAGTATGAACACTTAAGCCTAGAAGAAATTATTTTGAAGGCCAGCAGTGGCCCCATTTTCAATAATGCCGCACAGGTGTGGAACCATACTTTTTATTGGCATTGTTTAGCCTCCGAGGCGGGCGGCCAACCTAGCGATGCACTGGCTGCTGCGATGGAAGCGGCTTTTGGCCCCTATGAAAGTTTTAAAGAGCAATTCAATAAAGCGGCCATAGGCCAATTTGGTTCAGGGTGGGTTTGGCTAGTTAAAAACCGCGAAGGAAAATTGGAAATCGTGGCCACCTCTAATGCCAACAATCCCATGACGGAAGGGAAAAAACCTTTACTCACCTGCGATGTTTGGGAACATGCTTATTATATCGACACCCGCAACAGTCGCCCCAACTATCTCACTAATTTTTGGAAATTAGTACACTGGGATTTTGCTGCAGAGAATTTCTCAAAATAAGCAAGGAAGCAGAGCTCATGTCCATCAAAGTTCTCATCAATGGCTATCCAGGCAAAATGGGTCAGGCGGCTGTTAAAGCTATTCAGGAGGCACCCGATCTTGATTATGTGGGAGGCTGTGATCGAGAACACAATTTAGCTCAAATGATTCAAGACAGTGGCGCTGAAGTCGTACTGGATTTGAGTAGTGCGATCTCAGTTTTTGAAAACGCCCAGACGATTATTGAGGCCGGAGTGCACCCTGTGATTGGCACTTCAGGTTTAAATACAGAACAGATTAAAACATTACAACAACAGTGCGCCGAAAAAAAACTCGGGGGCATTATTGCACCTAATTTTTCGGTGGGCGCGCTTTTGATGATGCATTTTGCAGAAGAAGCGGCTCGTTATTTTCAGGATGTTGAAATTATTGAACTACACCACCCGCAAAAAAAAGATGCCCCCTCTGGCACTGCCCGCCAAAGCGCAGAGCGCATTAAAGCGGCTGGCATCCCCTCTCGCGAAGTACCTATCCATTCCGTGCGATTGCCCGGAATCGTGGCAGAACAATCAGTGATCTTTGGAGGCCCCGGTGAAACCTTGACGCTTCGCCACAGCAGCATTGATCGCAGCTGTTTTATGCCCGGCATTTTGTTGGCCTGTCGCTCAGTCATGAAACTGAATACTTTGCTCTATGGCCTAGACACTTTTATCATCACTCCACCCGTTAAAACATAATATATGACAACAAATAAACATTCCGACCCAACTCCATCAAACATTGAGAAAAAATTCGATCAAATAATCTCACCTGTAGAAAAATTCGCTGAAAATCAAATTTCATCCAGTGTATTGTTATTTTTTGCCACACTAGCGGCTCTAGTACTGGCTACCAATAATCAATCCGCCGATCTGTATGCGCAGATTATCAACTATCATTTGGGTTTTCGCCTAGGGGATCATTATTTTAATGGCACTGTACAATACTGGGTGAATGATATTCTGCTGGCCTTCTTTTTCTTTTTAATTGGTCTTGAAATTAAGCGGGATTTTTTAGTGGGTGAATTGCGCTCTCCCAAAAAAGCACTCCTGGTCGCTTTATCTGCGGCAGGGGGTGTCATTGTTCCCGCGCTCATTTACTTTCTATTTAATTATCCTGGCATTTACAGCAATGCCTGGGGAGTCCCCGTTGCCACCGATACCGCCTTCGTGCTCGGAATTTTAGTGCTCTTCCGCGACAAAGTTCCCAAAACCTTACTGACATTTGTGATTGCCATTTCTATATTTGATGATGTGGGCGCCATCGGCGTTATTGCACTTTTTTATACCCCCCACTTTAATGTTATGTATTTTTCATTGGCACTACTGAGCACGGGACTGCTGTTTCTTATGAATACCTTGGGTGTTCAAAAAGCCCTGCCCTATATTTTGATTGGTATTTTGGTTTGGGCTTGTACAGAATTATCGGGCGTACACGCAACCCTTGCCGGCATTTTAATTGCTTTCACTATTCCCGCCAGACCCAAAAGCGGTGCTCAAGCCACTTTAAGCGACACCAAAGAAGCCTTACAGAAACTAAAAAGCACTCACAATGAAAAACACAGTTTTATTTTGGAGGATGACGAACAATACTTGGCACTTAAACACATAAAAGAAATTGCTATTCATGGTACCACTCCTCTACAACGCTGGGGGTCTGCACTTGAAAAACCCGTGGGTTTATTTATATTACCGATTTTTGCACTCACCAATGCCGGCATTAATATTGAAATGCCTTTACTCAAACAAAGTTGGCATAACTCTATCGTATTGGGGATTTTCTTTGGACTGATTGTTGGAAAATTTATAGGCATCACACTACCGTGCATAATCACTCATTATTTAGCGCGCGAACAGTTACCCCCCGGCGTTACCATGAAACACATTATCGGTATTGGTCTACTGTCTGGTATCGGCTTTACGATGTCTATTTTTATCGCAGACTTAAGCTTTGCCAGCAACTCCCTCGAACTCTCCATCGCCAAAGCCGGTATTTTATTTAGCTCACTGCTGGCAGGGCTCTTGGCTTATTTTTGGTTTAGGTTTATTACGCAAACAACAGAAGATGCTCACTAGCTGCAAGATTTTTCGAATAATTCATCAACCAACGAGCGCCTCTAACCTGCATAAAGCTGGAGTCTTCTTTGCGCCAATAAATATACCCTAAATTAAATCTTTTCTAACTCACCAACTGTAGCAAGTAATGGAATAGCGGACTCTTTATGGAAAGCATAGTTAGTGTTTTCTGTATATAGACTTTCCAATAATCCAAGCATTTTCAAATAGCGCTTGTAAAGCTTAAATCCTTGAGTAACAGTCACCGATTTTAGCCACTGATAGGCGAATTCATTATTAGGCTTTAAACCATTAATAGATTTAAGTAATAAAAAAAACTTTCTGAATAATTCAGGAAAAATATTTACGGAATAATTCTCCATATTCAAATAGATAATTAATGTTGGAAAGTTGGAATTGTTCTCAGGATTTTTGATATCAAGTTTAGCCAATTCAATTCGATCAATCGATAACCTAAATATAAAGTCGTTGCTCATCTCCTGGAGAATCAAGTCTACTGCTTTCAACACTTCATTTTGGCCAAAAAAACAATTAATGCGAATTTGCTTTAATAGCTTATCGGGCGCCTCCAAAAAATTGTCCAAAATTTCACTTTTATTTTCAGATAAATAGTCTGAAATTGAGGAATTTATTAAATTTTCTTCTATGTAATTAATCACTTTTTCAGCATGATATATTCCATATAAA
>JAKFXE010000088.1 GCA_021731545.1 Coxiellaceae bacterium | reverse complement strand
CCAAAATACTATGCGACCTTAAGCAATGGTCGTGTGGTGCCTATGCAGTCATTGACTGAGCCCATGGTGACTTCAGCTTATATCATGGAGTGGGCAAGTTTGGCGGTGCGGGCTGCCTATAATTTGGATTTTGTAAATTATCAAGCGCAATTGCAAAAAGCTTCTGCTTATTTCACACCCAGCGGATGGTCGGCTTTTACGAATGCCTTGACGGCTTCGGGCGTGATTAGTTCGCTGCAAAGCAATAAATTGATTATGACCTCTGTGGTCACAAGCTCTCCTATTGTTTTAGATCGCTCTATTATTAGCGGACATTATAGCTGGCATATGCAGGTGCCTTTGTTAGTGACCTATTCCAGCGCCAGTGAAAATCGAAAGCAAAGTTTAGTGGTTACATTAACGATTATGCGCGTATCTACTTTGGATACTGAACAGGGAATTCAGATCAATAGTTTTTCAGAGGCGGGCTCTGTTTAAGGTGATGGGAAAAAATGGCACAAGATGCGCTTGAATTAATTATGCTTCGCAATCAATTTTATCGCGATAATTATCGTCGAGCCGTGCTGACTTTATTGTTGGTATTTCTAATCGATTGTGCTTTGGGTTTTGTAGTGATTTATAGGGCGACCCATCCTCCCGAGCCTCAGTATTTTGCAGCCACCGATGATGGTCGAATCATCGGCGTTCATCCACTTTCAGATCCTGTGGTTTCAGATGATTATGTTTTGCAGTGGACAACCAATGCGGTTGCGCAGACCTTTGCCTTAGACTATGTCCATTGGCGGGATCAGCTGCAGTCCGTGGCCGATTATTTTACGGGAGATGGTTGGAAGTGGTTTTTACAGGCTCTGCAAGGCACCAACAACTTAAAGACCTTGGTAGATCTGCAAATGGTTTCCAGTGCGACGATTACCGGAGCCCCGCAGCTGCTTGAGCATGCAGTTTTGGATGGGCGTTATGCCTGGAAAATATCCATTCCAATCCTAATTACCTATGCGAGCGCATCAAAAACCTTTAATCTACCCGCTACGGTCACGGTATTGGTGCTGCGTGTGCCACTGACGGAAGCTCCGGCTCGGATTGCGATCAATAACTTTATTGTAGCGACCAGTGGTAGCCCAGGAAGTTAAGGGACAAGGATGGACTCAACAGGATGATTAACTCCATGAAGCTGAAGATACAAATAGGGATAATCGGTATTTTGTTGTGCAGTGTTGTAGCTCGAGCCGAGGATGCTGGCATGTTGGACAATGCCATTCCTTCTTCTGCACAAGCGAATTTAACAACACAGCTCAATGCTGACTTGAATGGAAGTACGAGCCCTTCTCCAAAGCTCAGTGCATCGAATTCGGATGCCGCCTTGCCCGCTATTCAATCCAACCCTGAAACCATTACTCAACCCACGAATCCTTTGCCGGTACCACCGACGCCTCCTTTGCTTACATCACCCTTGGCGACCTTACCGGCCCCTGCAGCCACGACTCCCGTTCCGAATGCAGATTTATCGCAGCAAGCCTTTTCAAACATGACCCAGGGTTTAATGCCATTGACGCCTGAGCAAATTAAAATGCTGCACTATTTATTCGATCAAAGTCGCAAGGTAGCTGCAGAAGACGCGGGCTTGCCTCCTAAGCCTACATCGAGTTCTGTGGTGGTCAACTTAGCTCCGGGTGCTGTACCGCCGGTGATTCGTTTGGCGGCAGGTTTTGTGACCTCGCTGGTGTTTTTAGACAGCACGGGAGCGCCTTGGCCTATTCATGCTTATGATATTGGGGATCCCAGCGGATTTAATATTCAGTGGAACAAAAAAAGTAATACTCTCTTGGTACAAGCAACCAATCAATATAAATCGGGAAATTTAGCCGTTATTTTGAAGGAGCTAAACACGCCGGTGATGTTAACACTTTTGCCTGGGCAACAAGCCATCGATTATCGTGTGGATTTGCGCGTGCCCGGTTTGGGGCCTAATGCCTTGGTAATGGTAGATGAAGCTCCCGGCACCGGAGATCCCCAGTTACTCAGCGTGTTGGATGGCATTCCTCCGGCAGGTGCCAAGCAATTGGATATTCAAGGGGGCGAGTGTCAGGGATGGTTGTCGACGGATGGCCATTTGTTTTTACGCACACGTTTGACGGTATTGTCTCCTAGTTGGCTTTCATCAATGACGAGTGCGGATGGTATGCACGCCTATGTGTTGGAGAAAACGCCCGTAGTGTTGACTTCTGCGCGTGGTAAGGTAGTGCAGCTGACCATCCAAGGATTGTAATTTAAGGATTATACGTTATGGCAACACATTCTAAATTTCGCGTATTACTGGTTTTTGTCGCATTGCTTGCGATCTTTGCGGGTTCATTAGGTTTTTGGTATTACCATATTCACCATGGTTCCGTTCAAGGAAGTGCAGCTGTGGTGGGTACGCCGGGCATAGAATCGATTCCCGGTGAGGGGGCTCCCAGTGATTTATATGTGCATGCGCAGCAGCAGCAAAATGCACAGTTGGTGGAGCAAGCGCGTAAGCAAGGAACGAGCGCGGTACCCACCATTACTCGACCTACTTTTTTAGGCAATCTTTCTACCTTGCAAGCACCCACAGGCGAAACCATCAGCACCTGTCCTGCAAACGTGAATGGAGTCACCATTGAGCCCACCCCAGGAAGTTGCAGTGTTGAAAACTTAAGTTTGGCCCGCAGTGCGGGGGTTAAGGCACAAGAATTACGCTGTCAGGCTTGTACCTGTCCGCCGATGAAAGCGGCGGGTTATACAGCGACAGATTTAAAAGCCGCTGGATTTAGCGCGCTGGATTTAAAGAACTGTGGTTATAGTTTAAGTGACTTAATAGAAGCCGGATTTAGTGCCGCTGATTTGAAGGCCGCTGGCTTTAGTGCGGCTGAATTAAAAGCGGCGGGCTTTAGCGCCGCTCAATTGGCTGCAGCAGGATTTAGTGCTGCTGATTTGAAAGCTGCGGGTTTTAGTGCTCAAGATCTTAAGGATGCCGGATTTACCGCAGCACAATTAGCGGCCGCCGGTTTTAGTGCGGATCAATTAAAGGCCGCCGGTTTTAGTGCTCAAGATCTTAAGGATGCCGGCTTTAGTGCGGCACAATTAGCGGCCGCCGGCTTTACGCCCGCTGATTTGGCGGCCGCCGGTTTTACGGCTGATCAACTGAAAGCCGCGGGCTTTAGCGCGCAACAAATTGCAGCGGCTTTGGCGGCAGCAAAACAAAGCGGAGCCTGTAGTGTATCGAATATTCAAAAAGCACGCGCCGATGGTCTATCAGCGGCAAGCTTAGTGGACAAATATGGATGCAGCTTGGCCGCTTTAAAGGCGGGGGGCTATACGGCAGCAGAATTAAAAGCAGCCGGTTTTAGTGCAGCGCAATTAAAAGCGGCGGGCTTTAGTGCCCAAGATCTTAAGGACGCTGGTTTTACGGCTGCACAATTAAAAGCGGCGGGCTTTAGCGCAGCGCAATTAAAAGCGGCGGGCTTTAGTGCCCAAGATCTTAAAGACGCAGGCTTTAGTGCAGCTCAGCTAAAAGCTGCAGGCTTTACAGCGGCTCAACTAAAAGATGCGGGCTTTAGCGCAGCGGATTTAAAAAAGGCCGGGTTTAACGCGGCGCAACTCAAGGCGGCGGGCTTTAGTGCTTCGGATTTAAAGGCGGCGGGCTTTAGCGCCGCTCAACTGCAAAAAGCGGGTTATAGTGCGGCAGCCTTGAAAAAAGCAGGCTTTACGCCTGTTCAGTTATTAGCAGCGGGTTATAGCTCAGGTGATTTATTGCGCGCGGGTTTTAGTCCAGCGGATGCAGGTTATGGAAATGCAGCGGCAGGCTCTAGTTCAGGGGTGTGTAGTGTGGGTGCATTACAAGCCGACTTGGCTAAGGGTGTCGATGCCGGGCAATTGAAGGCTGAAGGCTGTAGTGCAGAAGCCTTAAAGGCGGCAGGATACACCGCTGCGCAATTAAAAGCCGCAGGCTTTAGTGCGGCGCAATTGAAAGCTGCGGGATTCACAGCGGCTCAATTGAAGGCGGCGGGTTTTAGTGCGGCAGATTTAGCCAAGGCCGGATTTAGTCCGGCTGAGTTGAAGGCTGCAGGCTTTACAGCGGCACAATTAAAGGCCGCAGGCTTGAGTGCAGCGGATTTAGCAAAGGCAGGGTTTAATGCCGCTGAACTCAGAGCTGCGGGTTTTACACCCGCCGAATTGGCGGCTGCGAACAGTGTTGCAGCCTCTGTGGGGGCATTGGATGCGGGTGCCAATAATGCTAATCCCTCGGAGGTGAGTTTGCCCTCCATTGATCAAAGCACACCCCAGGGACAATTAGCGGCCATTCGAGCTTTGCAAGCTCAGCAGGCTTCGCGTCAGCAACAGCAAAACATGATTCAAACTCTGCAGGCTCAAATGGCCGCGCAAGCCAGCCAACTATTAACCTCTTGGAGCAAAGTGGATGGTCAAACCTATCAAGCAGAAACGCCTTCGACTCGAGGCGGGGGTACTGGTGCGGGTGCCGCAGGCAGTGATGGTGCTGCGGGGGCTACAGGCTCGCAAGTAGCCGCGAACACAGGTCCTACCTATAAAGCCGGTACGGTAATGTTTGCAGTCTTGGAATCTTCCATTAACAGTGATGAGCCATCCCCCATTTTGGCAAGAATTGTCAGCGGTCCCTTAGCAGGATCTAGTATTTTGGGGCAATTTAGTCGGGTGAATACAGCGCTTTTGATTTCGTTTAAAACGCTGAGCTTGCCCAGTTACAACAAGAGTATTACGGTGAATGCGGTGGCCATTGATCCTGATACCGCGCGAACCGCTATCAGCGGCGCTGTGAATAATCATTATATGCTGCGTTATGGTACTTTGTTTGCTTCTTCTTTCTTAACGGGAATTTCCACCGCGATTCAATCTTCAGGTAGTACGACAACGGGCGGCGGTATTTTTGGTACGCAGGTCACGCGCAGTACCTTAAACACAGGACAGTCAGTGATGGTCGGTTTGGGTACTGTGGGTACTCAGTATGCGACTGTGATGGGTTCTAATTTTACCACGCCCCCTACGGTGACAATTCCAGGAGGCACCGGCATTGGATTGCTGTTGATGGGCGATTTGACTTTGCCCATTGCGCCACCCGAGCAGCAGTAAGTGAGTATGGATTCATTAATAGTGAGGTTGAAATAGTATGAAGGACGATAAAAAAGATCCAGATCAACAATACCAATACCCCGATGAAGAGTATGTGGTGGAAGGGGAGGCGCATCGGCCCGATCAAGGTCTGCCCCCGCCGAATGTGAATACACTCTTGTCAGATTTATGGCATGCCAACAAGCGCGTTATTGTGATCACCGTGATCGCGCTCTTTGTGGCTTTAGGCCTTAAATTATGTACGGGAAAACACAAAGACGCTGCACCGGCGGTGGTCTCGGCTCCCGTGCAAGCAGCACCTCCTGTAGTGAAAGATATGAATGCAGGCCAGTTGCAATCGGCTATGGATGCGGCTAATCAGAATAAAGTGGCCGTGACAGAGCTTCATACGGAACTTCAGCAGTTGCAGTCTTCCATTGACAGCATCAATTCAGCACAGGCGCAATTTAGTAATACCTTGGCTGCATTGACAGAACAGGTCAATCAAATTCAGGCTTCTTTGCAACCTAAGAAGCCTGTTGTTAAAAAAGTGGCACCTCGGCTGATTAGTTATACGCTGAGAGCGATTATACCGGGCAGAGCTTGGATTCAAGGCTCAAACGGTAGTGCTAAATCCATTGCAGTGGGCGATTCGCTTAAACAGTATGGAACCGTTCAGACGATTAATCCGGATGCAGGCACGGTCACGACAACCTCAGGCAAAGTGATTACGTTTAACAATGATGATAGTTAATGCTAGAGCGCCCCTTGTGGGCGCCTGCTTTTGTTTAAAACATGAGATGCAATCATGCTGAATCAGCGCCACTTAAAACACGGTTTAGTGATTTGCACACTCTTGCTCTTACCTTCCTTCGCTTTAGCACTCCCCGCCCCCAATGTCACCGTTATGATGGAAAATATTGGAATTTTGGCGCGCATCACTCAAGCGATTGCCATCATCATGGGCTTGGGTTTGGTTATAGGCGGCATTTTGAAGCTTAAACACTACGGCGAAATGCGTTCCATGATGTCCCATAATGCCTCCGTAGCCTCTTCCTTGGCCATGCTGTTTGGGGGTGTGGTTTTGCTCATGATTCCCACCATGCTGAGCACGGCATTACTCGCGTTCTGGGGCACGACTAATCCGCTGCCTTTTCCGACCACAGGCGATCCGAATGTGGATGCCATCATGAATACCATCATCATGTTTGTGCGCTTTCTGGGAGTTGTTTCTTTTATTCGAGGGGTGCTTTTGCTCTCAAAGCTGGGGCGAGAGGGTGGGCAGCAGCATGGTGGCTTGGGCAAGGGTCTTATTTTCATAGGCGCGGGTGTGTTATGCATCCATATTGTAGGAGCGGCGCAGTTGATTGAATCCATTTTAGGATTTACGGGGGCGACTTCGTAGAAGTTTAGGCTCATGCTAAAAGCGCTGCTTGTGAATGTTTTATCTGTTTTATCTGTTTTGTCGGTGTTGGTGGGTACAGCTAAGCTGTGCTAAAGTGGTCGGGTCCTTATGGGATCGTATTTTAATCAGGAGGTAATATTAATGAAGCGCAATGTGTCAGTTATAATTAGATTAGTGTGTTTATTCGCCGGTGTGATTTTGCTTAGTGATGCGGCTTTTGCTTTAACAGCAACAGCGATTGGTACTCATGTGACCAAGGCAATGTCAACGACGGCTAAAATCATGCAATCCGTGGCTTTGGTGGCGGGTATTGGTTTTGTGGTCACTTCGTTCTTTAAGTTTCACCAACATAAACAAAATCCCACTCAAGTGCCTTTGAGCCAGGGCCTGGCTTTATTGGTGATTGGTGCTGGTCTTGTGATGATCCCAACCTTGATTCCCACAGCAGAATCGGTGATCACGGGTACCACAGGTAGTACAGCCAAGGTCAGTGGTACCAGCATTTCAAAACTCATTGGTAGTTAATGCCAGGGCATATCGACGGTGGTCAATGGAATGAGCTATCGTGAACTTACATTATCCGCCAGTGCAGACAACTGGCGTCTATTTACACTCAGAAAGGCGGATCCCGCCTTTCTCGGTGTTCAGCAGTCTGTTTGGGAGCGGGATCAATATTGTTGTCAGTTTTGTGGTTTTGAGGCGCACTCTTATTTGGATGTGGTGAATGGAGATGGAAATTACACGAACAACACACGTGATAATTTGGTAACAGCCTGCCCTTATTGTTCCCAGTGTTTCTTTTTGGAGTCGGTAGGGCAAGCTGAATTTGGTGGCGGCACGATTATTTATTTACCTGAAATGACACAAGCTGAATTAAACGCCACCTGCCACAGTTTATTTAGTGCCATGGCTTTGGGTTTAAGTTATGATTCAGAGATGAAAAATACCTACCGTAATTTTAAGTTACGCTCACAAGTGGTAGAAAAGGAATTGGGGGAGGGGGTCAGCAGCCCTTCTTTGTATGGACGTTTGTTGGTGGATGCGCGAATCGAAAATCATTCAACGGTATTGGAAAAGTTTTCGGCCAATTTGCGTTTACTGCCCACCGCTTCACGTTTTACCGTGCAAATTGAGTCCTGGGTTAAATCAGCCATGCAGGAATTATCTAAGGTGCAATGATGGAAAAAAATTTTATGATGGGTCGATGGATGTGTGCTAAACCAGTCAAGCGCTCAATGGGCGCAATTTTGGCATTTACTTTTATGGGAGTGACACAAAGTGCTTTTGCCTTAACGCTGTACACGGTTGCCAGCAATGTGGGGCACACCATGAATTTAACCGCAAAAATTATGTCAGCCGTTGCACTCATAAGCGGTATAGGCTTTATCGTAAGCGCTTTTTTCAAGTTTCATCAACACAAACAAAATCCCACTCAGATTACTGTGGGGCAGGGAATCGTGTTGCTCTTGATTGGCGCAGCCCTGATGATACTGCCTACCTTGATTCCCTCATTTGAATCGATTATAACGGGCAATACGACGAGTACGGCGAGCATTTGGGGCACGGATATTTCCAATCTTATTGGCGCGGGAAATCAGTAAAAAGAAAATTAGTTGTGTAAAATGGCTTTTAATGGATTGTGCAGTAGATAAAATAAAATGGTAGGGAATCCATGGCGTCTATAGTAGAAGGTATTTTGAATGGTGTTGATACGTTCTTGGCGTGGGCGAGTACTTCGCTGAAGCAGACCACCGCTGCCTATTGTGATATGCAAACGGCGGACAGTTCTACCGTTTTAGTGGCGCATGATGGTTCATTAATCTCTGTTATTCGTTTGTCCGGCGCCAAAGCGCTGGTGGGTGAGGCTGAATTTAATTATATTCATCAAGGTTTACAGCAGTCGCTGCAAACCACTATGTCACAGTCTGGACACCTTATGCAAATGGTGTTTAGTTATAATCGTGACGAAGTTCGTGAAGAGCTTTCTGAAATTTTAATGCCTGCCGAAGAAACGTCCCGACGCTTAGATTTGCAGCTCGATGATTTGTTCAAAGAGCGTGTGGACTATTTGTCACAATATTGTGGTCATGAAGAAACCTATATTGTCTTATGGACACGCCTGGGTTCTTTGAGTACAGAGCAAAATAAGCGGGCTTTTAAAGATAAGAAAAAAATGATGGCCCAGCAGAAGATCCCCGCTTTTCGTCAAACTCAAAATGTATTAGCGGCGGTGGCCGATTTGCGTGAAAATCACGATTCCTTTGTGCGCGCCTTTGTGGCGGATTTGTCTACCTGGGGTTTGGTGGCGAGTTTATTAGAAGTGCATGAAGCAGTCTATGTTATGCGTCGCTGCGCAGATCCTGAATTTACGGATTTGAGTTGGTTACCTTCCCTTCCGGGTGACAAGTTGACCATTAAAGAACTCAATAACATGAAGGGCGAGATTTCGGATATTTTATGGCCGCAGTTGGCGAAACAAATTTTGCCGCGCGATGCTGAAAACCTTAATTTGCGCACGGCGCGCGTGGGCGATCGTATTTATTCTTCGGTCTTTATCGATTTATTTCCAAAAGATATTAAACCTTTTGCGCGTTTGTTGGGTCGTGTGCTGCAGACGCAAATTCCGTGGCGAATTTCGTTTTTAATTGAAAGTAATGGGCTCACTTCATTTAGATTAAGAGCAGCACTCTCTTCCATCTTAAGTTTCACCTCATCGCAAAATCGTTTGATCAATGATTCTTTAAATCTTTTGCAGTACATTAATACTTCTGCAGATGATGCCATCGTTAAGTTAAAAGTCGCTGCAGTGACGTGGGCGCCCGAAGGTGATCCGCGTTTGTTGCGAGCTCGTGAGGCCATGTTGGCTAAAGCTATCGAAGGCTGGGGCTCCTGTGATGTTTCAGAAATTTCAGGAGATGCTTATGAAGGCGTGGTCTCCACCATGGTGGGGGTTTCCTCACAAAGTGTAGCCTCAGCCTCCATCGCCCCTCTTTCAGATGTGCTCTATATGTTGCCTTTATTTAGACCAGCCTCCAGCTGGAAAACAGGGGCGGTACTCTTTCGTTCACCCGATGGTAAGCCTTGGCCTTATCAACCAGGGTCTTCGCAACAAACAACCTGGATTGATTTGTTTTATGCGCGCCCAGGTTCCGGTAAATCGGTGTTATCAAACTCGATTAACTTAGCGGTGTGTTTGTCGGTGGGTTTGCAACGCCTGCCTCGTATTGCCATTGTCGATATTGGGCCCTCCAGCAGCGGTTTAATTTTATTGCTAAAGGATGCCTTGCCGGCCGATAAAAAACATTTAGTGGCCTATCATCGTCTGCGCATGCGCTCGGATTATGCCATTAATCCCTTTGATACTCAGTTGGGTTGTCGTTTTCCCACGCCCACAGAGCGCGGTTTCTTGGTGAATTTTTTAGCCTTATTAGCAACGCCCGTAAACTCAGAAAAAAGTTATGACGGTGTCTCAGATATGTCAGGCCTTATCATCGATGAGTTGTATAAGAGTCTAGCCGATGAAGGCAATCCCAATGTATATGCCACAGGTGTGGAAGAGGTGATTGATGGGATTTTGGAAGAGATCGGCTTTGTAAGCGATACTCAAACTACCTGGTGGGAAATTACCGATGCTTTGTTTATGGCGGGTTTTGCACATGAGGCTATGCTCTCACAGCGTCACGCGATGCCAGTATTGGCGGATGTGGCCACCATTTGTCGTTTGCCTGCCATTCAGGATTTATATGGAAAAATTGTAGCGCCTACCGGTGAGCAATTAATCCATGCTTTTGCGCGCATGATTTCCAGTGCAGTGCGGGAATATCCTGTGATTGCGCAGATCACGCAATTTGACTTGGGTGAGGCGCGTATTGTCTCCTTGGATTTGGACGAGGTGGCGCGTAGCGGAGGGGATACCGCGAATCGTCAAACCGCAGTGATGTATATGTTGGCGCGCCATGTTTTGGTGCGTCATTATTTCTTGATTGAAGATAATGTGAACGATATGCCTGAGGTGTATCGCAGTTATCACCAAGAACGCATTCGCGAAATTCGCGAAGACCCCAAGCGCATTGTATTCGATGAATTCCACCGAACGTCCAAAGCCGTTGCTGTGCGCGAGCAGGTAATTCAGGATATGCGTGAGGGTAGAAAGTGGAAGATTCAAATAGCCTTGCTTTCTCAATCCCTAGAAGATTTTGATTCCGTAATGGTAGAGTTTGCAACCTCCATTTTTATTATGGATGCAGGTCCCGAACAATCCGTTCGACGTACGGCAGAGGTTTTTGGTCTTTCAGAAAGTGCGCAATATGCTTTAAAAACACGCGTGCATGGACCTAAAGAGGGGGGTGCTACTTTCTTGGCCCAGTTCTTTACTAAGGATGGCTTAAACGCGCAGTTGCTCACCTCAACTCTGGGCCCTGTAGAATTGTGGGCACTCAACACCAATGCCGAAGATGCCAACTTACGTAATCAGTTGTATAAGCGCATTGGACCTAAGGCCGCTCGCCAGATACTCTCCACCAAGTTTCCCTCAGGCTCTGCGGTTAAGGTGGTGGAAGAGCGCTTCTCCAGTTATCGTGAAGAAGGCCAGCCTCTGGACGACCAAGCCAAGCAAAGTGTTATGGACAAGCTGGTCGAAGAAATTGTCGATGAGTACAATCGTTTGATGCAATAAAAAAAGCCCCCACTGGGGGCTTTTTTTTAATGTGGGGTTGGCCCTCTGCGTTCCCGTTGTAATTCCATAAAATAGTCTTTAGCAATCGTGGAGAATTCATCGCCCAGCTCCTCCAAAAAAGCTAATGAGCGTGCAACCATAAGTTCACTCTTGGAAGCAAGGGCTACTGCCTCATCTACGCTGTTGTTGCTCTTTACTAATTGGGATACTTGCATCTTGAATTTATGTACATCAGCGCAATGAAGAAAATTAATGTACAAAGTTAAGCCATGAAAGCGCCCTGTGATGCTTTTGATTGCTCCTTTGAGGTTAGTCAAAATGAGGGGCCTAGTGTTAAAGGTAGTTGATAGAACATTAATTTTATTCAACAGATGGCTCTCAAGCGTGTCCATTTTTAACTGCAAGATAGACCTCTCCCCGATGGCAAGATACGGTTTTCTGTCGCGAAGTTCCATGAGGAGCTTTTGGGCACTGTTTGCTAGTTCTTCTGGGGTGTTTAAGCACGTACCGACCTCTATGAAATTAAAAGGTTTTGCTAGGCGCATGAGCTCCTCAGAAGCATAAGGATTGTCTATTACGGATAATAGCTCGGCCCTAGCTTCTCGTGCGCGTCGTAACTTTTCTTCGGTGGACTCTCTAAATAAAGAGGGGCAGCATCCAGGCTGCGCTAGTTCTTGCTCGAAATCAGTTAAGGCATCGTCTACGCATTTGCGATAGGTGTGTCGATCTACAAAGCGATTCTCCAGTGCATCGTGGGTGTACTCGTGGGGGTTAAAGCGCATTTTTCTATCCTCTTGGGTTTGTGGATTATTTAGCCTACTCTTCAATTTAAGCATGAAATTATTAGGGAAATCTTAAGGGCACCTCTATTTATTCAAAATTTTTGATTTTTATTTTGGAGTCAGGCACCGCAACACATTAAATCAATGGGTTAAAATCTTTTTCAGCGGAGCCAGACACCAAAATAATCATTTCGAGAGGTGGCCTTAAATTTGAAAAAAAGAGGACATCAGGGGCCTCAGAGAGCACCCATTAAAGGAACCCCCTCTTTTCGGGGGTTGCCCAGCAAAAAGAACTGGGGGTCAGATAGGTGTCAGACACCTATCTGACCCCAACATGGCCCCACTAAAGCATTAGCTCGATGGGGTAGGCTTTTTGAGATTCCATAAATTTTGCATAGCTCTTAATGGCTATCTCATTATTTTCGCTAAAATAAGATAAAAGATGCGTAGTTGTTACCCACGAGAAATGCTTTTGTCCAAAATAATCATTATGGCTGCTCCACGGGTAATCAGATGCTTTTTCTACCATATAAGCTCGCACTGGGTTCAGATGAATATAGCGACACACTTCTAAAAGATAAGGGTTTTTGGTAATTAAAATGGCCTTGTATCTTCCCTGAAATAGGTGGCCTATGCGTTTAAGTCGATGGTTATAGCTAAGAACATATCTTCTAGCGATATCCTGTATAATTTTTCCGAGCGGGATATCTTTAACTTCAATTAGCAAGTGAATATGATTGTTCATGAAGCAGAAAGCGTGAATTACACAGTTGAATTCTCGTACCGATTTTTCTAAGAGTGCTGCCATATGATTTCGATCGGCTTCATCTTGAAAGATGATTTGACCGTCATTTCCGCGTATCATTGCGTGATAAAAAGCTCCGACATAATGGATTCGATTTGATCTAGGCATGCCATCAGTTTAAATAAAAAAAGGAAAGATACTATACCGTACTGCAGATAGGGGTCAGATAGGTGTCAGACACCTATCTGACCCCGCTCTCTTCCAACAAACTGGGGCTGAGCCTGAATTTGTCTAGGACATTGGGCAGATAAGGGTTGATGACATTGGGGGTGATTAGGCGATAGCGGGCAGTGTTTTTATCCAGCTCAAAGCTCAACTTATATTCTTTGGCATCCGGGGTTGTTTCCAGAGTTGAGGCATCGAGTACTTTAAACCAGGCCCAGGGGCCTGTTTTGGTTTCGGTGGGCTGTGGTTGTGTGCGTGTCTCAAAGCGCAGTGTGACAAAATTGCTGTCGGGCCCCGGCCAGTGAATGACGCTGGGCTCTGAAGAGTGGCTGTTAAATTTCAACATTTGCCCATCAATATTGAGTGTAAATTGCTTAACAGAGTTGGATAGGCTCTCAGGCTTTAATTCAAATTCAATGCCCAGCTCGCCTCCCTCTTGGGTGGAGTAAAACATTTTTTGAATTAAGTTGGCGCGCAAAAACATTTCTAATTTAGCTTGTGAAATGGGAAGGGTCTTTCCATCAATCTTTGACCATCTCCAATAGAAGTGAGAGGTGTTCACGAAAGGTTTTACATAGTAGTTAAAAAAGGTATCCATGGTTCCCTGAGGCTTGAAAAACTCGCTGAAATCGTCGATCAAAATATTTTTAGAGGAGTCTTTGAAAATAGGATATCCATCGTTAATGTGTAATAGATAGGCAGGAAAGACGTTGGTGGTGTAGAGGTAATCCAAATAATCTGCTGATCGCGCCAGTATCAGTCCCCACGTTCCTTCAGTTAGTGATTTTAGCCAGTTTTGAAGAGGGGGCGGTAGTAGTTGCGCTTGTTGTAATAAGGCGCTGATGGGGTCATCTGGATTTTTGTTTTGGATATGTTTAATCGCAGCGATATAAGCGGCATTATTCGGATCATTGGCTTGGGCCATACTATTCAAATATAAGCTCAGGGCGCCCAGTAAATTTTGAGTGGTTTTGAAATCCGTATTCTCTGTGATGAAGCGCGTGATGCTGGCTAAATTAGGGTCCAGGCTGTCTTTATTGTAGCGGGCATTGATGGAGGCATTGCTCACCATGATATTGATGAGTTGCCAAAAAGTAGAGTGTGGATTGGCTAAATTACCCATAGCTTCTTGAGCGGCTTTAAAATCGGTGGGGGTTGTGAACTGTACACTGTAGATCGCTTTTTTCCAGCTGCTGGCATAGTGTCGCAGGTAGCTGACTCGAATGCCTTCTATGAGTTGGGCTTCTTCTTCAGCGGAGTGTGGCATGGACTCCATCGCGCCCAACACCCAAGCTTCACTGGGTAATTTTTTCAAAAGATCGGGAATTTGTTGATCGTAAATAAAATTAAAATGATTGAGCGCATATAAGTTAGAGATAGACGCTTGTGAAAAATCAATGCCAGGTATCGCATGTTTTTGAGACAGCAAGGCTTGTTGTTCGTAGGAGTATTGATCTTCTAATACCCAAAAGCCTTGTTCGCTCAACGGGTAATTGTGTAGTGTAGCTTGTGCTTTTCGCACGAGGGCGGGATCTTCTTCAAAATGAGCATTTTGAGAATGCAGCATTTGATTGAGGTGATGCTTAAGTTGTTCTTGATAGCTTTCATCGTGTGGAAATTGAAGGGCCCAGCGATGCGTAAACCATCGAGTCACATAGTTGGGATCCATGTGTTCTGGCTGAGTGAGCATTAAATAGGTTTTTAAGCTGCTGTAGAGAGGATAGGTTTTGTTGTGTTTTATAGAAGACTCAATATGCCGGATCAGTGTTTCTTGCAGATAGGGAATTAAGCTTTGTGCCAACAGTATATGATAGCTTGCAAAGGCTTTGTTTTGGAGTTGACTGGCTTCGCCCATGCCTAGGAGTTGATAGTTTGGACTATTTTTTTGGGTATCAAAGCGTTGTAGGGCATTATTGAGGGTGTTGAGTTTTGTGATCCAATTGGGGCGGTGTGCATTTTCAGGCGTGGAAGATAATAGACTTAAGCCTATTTGAATTTCACGAATGCCTTCAACATTTTTCTGATACACATAGTGCATCATTAACGCCGCGGCGGTGAGTATGACGGCCGTAGTGGGATAAGCGCCTAAACGCCTCCACACCTTGCGCAGTTGATACTGTTCTTCATAGTGCGAGGCGTGGCTCAGATGGGCTAACAAACCATCGACAAAATAGGGTTTGGGTGTGAGTGCTGCGGTGTTTTTGGGTCGATTGGCCTTGGTAGAGTGTTCCAGTAATAAAGTTGAGGACTGCTGCATGCTGCTGGCGAAATAAATGCCATTCAGTTGCAGCTCTTTACTCCAGGGCAGAGGATGAACTAATTTTTCTATGAACGGCTTGAGTCGTTCCAGTTGTAGCGGAAAGTCTTTTAGTTTTCCCCGCTTGCTTAGGCTGCGTTCTTGATGTAAGCGCCACAATAGGCGTTGACTCATTTGCGCAATTAAGTGATTAAACTGTTGGTGAAGGTTTTTTTGAAACTCGGGTGCTTTGTGTGTGGGGGATAAGGTAAAACCCAATAACTGCTTGCGCTCTTCAATGCCCAGATCGCTGAAGAACTCATTAAAACCCGTCATTAAATCAATTTTATGAATGAGCAGCGTGATGGGTATAGAGCGCTTTAAATGCTGCAAAGACAGCATTTGTTTTTTAAGGACTTTGATGAGCTCATCTGTGGCAGAGCCTTCAATTTGGCAGAGTGTGGGGACATCGATGACCAGTAAAATTCCACTTAAGGGTTGTTGGGGACGATAGCCTTTAATGAGTTTTAAAAAATATCCCCAGAGGGAATAGGCGTGTTTATCTCTCCAGTTGGGGAGGCTATATTTCCCCGGCGCATCGATAAAAATAGCTTTTTCATTTAAACACCAGTCCCACGTCGCTGAAGTCTGGGTGCTTAGGTTTGAGTGCAGGAGTTTCAGTTGAGTGTGATCGAGTAAGCTTGATTTTCCAGAAGATCGAGGTCCCATCAATAATATCCAGGGTCTTTGATAGCGGCTGCGTAAATAACGGGGTTTGGATTTTTGCAGCGCATTCAGCGCGCGGTGAAAGGAGGTCTTCAGCGCTAGGCGAGCGTTTTTTTCGATCGAGGGTGTTTGCGCAGCGGCTTTAATCAGCGGTGATTTTAATAGGCTGTAGGCACCGTAGACCAGCCAATATAAAATAAGGGCTGTGGTGCTGGCTAATTCAAATAAAGGTTGGGGTAGGGGTATATGGTAGCCCTCGGCTAGCAAAGGAATTAAATTCCAAATAAAAATAAGGGCAACCAGGCTAAGAATAATCCTAGGATTGAAGAGGTATTTTTGAATGAAAATGAGCAGTTTGTTCATGCAGGTTCAACACGGATTTGTAGGGTGTTTAAATTTTTTAAGGCCTCATCTACGGGCGCGGCTAATTCTTGCAAATGCTTATGATAAGGCCAGTAAATAGCGAGCAAGAGTACGGCACCCAAGGAGCCTGTGACCCAGACGGGTGGCAGATGCCAGCTCAGTGCTTTTTTAGTTTGTGTGTTTTCCTGGGGTTCAATCCATAATTTTTTAGAGGGTTCGCCACGATGATTCAGTATGAGTTGAAATAAAGTCTCGAGCAGTGCATGGATTTCATCTACCCCATTTCGTTTTCCACGAAATTTTCCTTCTAAACCTAAGCTTAAGCACAGATAGTAGAGTTCCAGTAAATCAAAATACAAAACAGAATCTTCCAAGGCTTGTTCTAAGATATAAAAGCATCGCTCTCCACCTTCGCTTTCATGTTGAAAATGATTTAGTAGATTATTTTTCCCCCAGTGAGCCTTTTCTCCCCAGGCGGAGTTTTGAATCGTTTCATCGATGAGTGTGCAGAGTATATAGCGAGCGGCGATGATGACTTGTGCTTTGTAGGCCAAGGATTGCGCTTTGTATTCGAAGACTTTTACTTCGTGGGAAAGTTGCTCATAGAGTTTTTTTAAATCCGGTGTGCTCATCAACTCACCCAAGCGAGTGGCTAAGCTTAATAGGGGGGCGGCGGCGGCCACTAAGGGATTCACGGTGCGACTT
>JAKFXE010000119.1 GCA_021731545.1 Coxiellaceae bacterium | reverse complement strand
TGTCGAAAAAAAGGATTGACTATCCGAAGTGCCGTGGATTGTCTTATTGCACAAATTGCCGTGGATAATGATCTTGTTTTATTGCACAATGACCGAGATTATCTGAAAATAGCCAAAATTAATTCCCACTTAAAATTACTATAAATTAATCTAAGGTAGATCATGAAAGATACAGCGATTAAGCCCACCCGGGCTGAAAATTACCCAGAATGGTATCAGCAAGTCGTTTCAGCCGCAGAGCTAGCCGAAACTTCTTCAGTGCGGGGTTGTATGGTGATCCGGCCTTGGGGTTATGCGATTTGGGAGCATCTTCAGCGTGAAATGGACGAGCGTTTTCGGGCCACGGGACATGTGAATGCCTACTTTCCTTTGTTAATTCCCCTCAATCTTCTAGAAAAAGAAGCCGAGCATATTGAGGGCTTTGCTAAAGAGTGTGCGGTGGTCACCCATCATCGCTTAAGCTCTGATGGCAAAGGAGGGTTGAAGCCGGATGGCGAATTGGAAGAGCCCTACATTATTCGCCCCACCAGTGAAACCATTATTGGTCAGAGCTATGCCAAATGGGTGGAATCGTATCGCGACTTACCCATTCTGATTAATCAGTGGGCCAATGTGATGCGCTGGGAGATGCGTACACGTTTATTTTTACGCACCTCGGAATTTTTATGGCAAGAAGGTCATACAGCGCACGCCACCTCAGAAGAGGCTGTAGAAGAAACCTTAAAAATGTTGGATGTTTATCAAGAGTGTGTAGAAACCGTTTTAGCTATTCCTGTTATCAAGGGTGAGAAGCCTGTGCATGAACGTTTCCCAGGAGCCGTGAATACCTATTGTATCGAAGCCATGATGCAAGATCATAAGGCTTTACAGGCGGGTACTTCACATTTTCTCGGCCAAAATTTTTCAAAAGCCTACGATATTAAATTTCTGAATAAAGAAGGGCAGATTGAATATGCCTGGACCACTTCTTGGGGAACTTCAACGCGCCTTATCGGCGGCCTCATTATGACGCACTCCGATGATAACGGCTTGGTGCTACCTCCTGCGGTGGCCGCTCAGCAAATCGTATTATTACCCATTTATAAAACAGAGGCTGAGCGCGAAACGGTTTTAAATTATTGCAAGGATTTGTTAAAAGAGCTGAGCGGAAAAAGCTTTAATCAGCAAAAAATTCGAGCGCACATCGATGATCGTGATCTTCGGGGCGGTGAGAAAAATTGGCAATGGATTAAAAAGGGAGTTCCTCTGCGTTTAGAGATTGGCCCGCGCGATGTAGCCAAAAATTCACTCATGCTCAGTTGCCGAGATCAGCTTGAGTCGGGGAAAACGAGCATCACTCGAGATGAGTGCGTGGCACAGGCAGAGACTTTATTGAGCGCGATGCAAAGGCGTTTATTTGAGGCCGCCCGAAAACGTCGTGATGAACATATGGTATTAATAGATACGCTCGAGGAGTTTAAAGCCTTCTTTGGTGCAGCTGAAGTGGATGAATCCGTACACGCCAAGGGCTTTGCACTGAGTTATGCTGTGGATGATGCTCAGCTGGAGAGTTATTTAAAACCCCTGAAAGTAACAGCGCGTTGCATACCCTTTAATCAAAGCGGTGAAGAGGGTCATTGCATTTTTACGGGGCAAAAGACCCATAAAAAAATGATTTTTGCCAAAGCCTACTGAGCTCTTGTTTTTGTGGAACTGCCGAAGTTTAGATCAGAAAAATTTTCTCTTAATAAAACCTTAATAATTCCTTGTTATTCTTTCCGATCGGGCGATGGTTAGTCGTTCCTTGGAATCCTTATGAAGCAAAAAACAGGTAGTTATCGTGAGTAGAGAAGATAATAGCGGTCTTTGGCCTGATTTTAGTTATAAAGGCGATTTAGGTGAGTTTATGGCATATCTTGGGTATGCCAAACCAAACACCCGATTATTTTGGTTGTCCACCTGCCCAGATCATTTTATTTTTGAGCAGTTTATGGAAATGCTCTTTTTGCTACCCATAGCGGATCGTTTGACTTTTGTTAAGTTGCATCTCAATAAAATTACCGATGGCGCTCAGTTGGCCATAATTTTAAGCGAATTACCTCCCAGTAGTCGAGTTTTTTTAGCCCGTGCTAATAGAGCCAAAATTCGGAATGGAGTTGAATTAGGGCAAGTTCTCTCTTGTCTTTTGATAAAAGATCGTTTTTATTTTTCGATGAAGAGCCTGGGCGCCATTTGTAATTTTGATGAGTTTATGTTCGTTTTTAGATTATTGCCTGAAGAAAAACGATTTGTTTTTGCCAAAAGGCTTAATAGGCTTATTAGAGACGGATTCGATTTAGCCCGCACCTTGGAGCTTATTCCTGAAAATGAAAGAATTTTATTTGCTGAGATTTACCAGATTAAAATTCAAACTGGACTTGAATTAGGGCACTTGCTTCATCGATTACCTGAAAATGAAACGAAGTCCCGATTCATTGAGGCCCAGGAATATAAAATTCAAAATGAAGAGGATTTGCTTGAGGTGCTCTGTTCTGTAAATGAGGAAAAGCGCTTAAATTTAGCCAGAAATCATCAAAATAAAGTTCGGAACGGAGTTGGGTTGGCTTCAATTGTTAGGTGTCTGCCTGAGCGTGATCGCTTACCTTTTGCCGAATTGCTTCGACATAAAATTGAGACACTTGCTGAATTGGACATGCTTTTTTCGATCCCAGGGTTGAGTGAATTATTGCCTGAGCAAAAAAATGAATTTTTTATAAAATGCCATGCGCGTATTCATATTTTTAATCAACTTAAAGTGGGCAGGCAAGGAGCTGCGTTGTTCGGCGATCCTGTTGCGCGGCACATGGCTTCATTGGGTGAGCTGGATCTTAACGCTTTTTTATTTTCGGCGGCTGCTGATCCTGAGCGTGAGGCGGATTTTGAATTTTTCTTGAAGCATCCTTTGTGTTCTGATTTTTCTTTAAACGGGCGTGCTCAGAATTTAATGATGCACATCATGCAGGCTCCCTGCCTTAGCTTGGAGCAAAAAACTTTGCGTGTTTCCAAGTTAATGGCTGGTTCGGAGCAGTTAAGAAACATAAAAGCCGGCCGATATTGGGGTTTTAATTTAAGCTCAATAAGACGTATAGAGCCTCATTTTCCTACAGAGCGTCTGCCTCAAATGGAGCCGCCCACTTGGCAGATAGTGGGTGTAGACGCAAGTCATATCCAGCGATTTCTCCAGCTGACATGTTGGCTAAAAGAACATCCTGTTTTGAGGGAATATCAGTTCTATTTTTCAGCACTTGAAGAGAATCATTTTTTTAGAAGTGCTGCATTATTTGAAACTGTTTTAGAGGCGTTGGAGCATTTTGTGCTATGTCTAGATGCCTATCTAATGAAACAAAAGCCTCCTGTCTCAGAGGTAGAGCATGGGCTTCAAATGCGTGCTTTGGCCACGTACTTAGATGCTTGTGATCAGTTGAGTGTTTGTCCAGAAGGAGCGATTAATGCTCTACAAAGCATGGCCCGCTCTTTAAATCCGAGCGAATCGCTTCGAAATGTGGTGGATGTTGTGTTGGATCAGGCTACCAGGCTCTTGATAGGATTGCTTCAAATTGAAGAGGGTAATGAGGTGCATCTTTCTAAAGATCGGCTCTGGCCTGAGTTGGGTGTAGACTCCAATATTCACTACGATCCTTATCGCCTACCCTTGGCCCCCGCCTATTTTCAAGCCATGTTGTATCAGGCTGCTGCTCAATTGACGCCCGAAAGAATGGTGATCGAAAGCCTGCCCCATTTAGAAACGATTCCCTGCTGGAGAGAAGAGGAAGTGGTTTTTGATGCTCGTTTTTTTAATGCACTGGAGCGAGATGCGGAGATTTTGCGGGCAGTGGGATTAGTTTCTGGGAAGAAGGAGGATCCTCAAGAGTGCCGAATCGATGTTATTCAATTTATCAGCGATCTTTCGCGAAATGAAATAGAGAAGTTACTGGAAAAATATGAAGCGGGTGATTTTAATCAGCGAATTCGACTCACGCTCAGTTTTGATCGCATTAAATTGCGCTACCGTGAAGCTCTGGAGCAATCAGGTGTTTTGAGCTTAAGCGCAGAAGCCGTAGCAAAAATACGGGAGTGCATTTGGAGGCTATTGGTGACGGCGAATTTCTCCGATCCAGATGATGAGGAGTTTTGGTGCCGATTGTTGCAAGCTCCTAATGGCTTGGGGTGGATCAAAGCGGTGCTTGAGTCGCACTCTCCAGCAGAATGGAATGAAATCAAATTGCAGGCCTTGCTGTACTGCCCGCGTCATTTTTCCAATAATTTATTCAGAGCGCTGATTTCAGATCCTATCTATGCCGGTTGGATGATGGGTTGGGAGTTTAAAGAGGGGCACTTTACTTTTGATTCGATTCAGAATCAGCCTTTAACTCGAGTACGACGCCGTTTGTTGATTGATGAAGTTTTGCGTCAAAAGGAGTGGGAAGAGGCTTTCATTCAATCCGGCAACTTATTATTTTTTATGGCAGAATTAACACGAGCTTATCAGCACAGGCCTCTTCTTGATGGCATGCGGGAATTTATATATGCCCAGGGCGGTTTCTCCCGTTTTGATAGCGCATTAGCCGTCTTAGTGGGCATGATGAATTTGGGTTGTGATTTTCAAAATGGCTTAGCCCAGGGTTTTTTGGAGTATCGATGTCTTCAGCAAAAAACACTCGGCTTATGGAATTGTTATTGGAGGACGAGGTGTTGCCTAAAGGGAGCTGAGCTTAAGCTGGATGCCCCCGATTTGATTTTAAGTTTGAAAGAGCCTATCCATGCTCAAGCGGCTTTGTATATTGTGGGCTCAGGCCAGGCCTTGACGATAAAAATAATGCATGCTTGCGCTCAGGGATTAATTGTACAGCAGGATTTGACTGAAATCCTTCTGAGCCTTAAAGGACTGTATCCTTCCTGCAGGATGTTTGCGCCAGCTCTGAATATAGCTCCTGGATTGGCTGGCGTCGAAACGGTCAAAGCCGAAGAGCTCGACGATGGCAACGCAGCAACGCCTTCAGCTGCCCTAAAGCGCTAAAGCAATAGGATTTTTTATTGACAGGGCTTGTCAAGTCAGTAGAATGATCCTCCCGTTGTTGTGACCTCCTTAGCTTTAGATAGATTTGATCAGATGATCTGGTCAGAGCCTTTCGTCGTTAAAGCGCGGATTTTAGATTGACAATGGTGTTGGGGTGCGTAAAATCACCCTCCTCCTTCGGGAGACGCTCTTTTAAAATTTGACAGCAATATATAAAGACAATTTGTGTGGGCACTTGTGTAGATAGTCTGATCATAATAGATATATCGATGCAAGATGCCTGTTTTAATGTCAGTTAATTTTGATACGTAAACACGCTTTTTGCGTCAAAATGAGATAAAAACGCAGCGAAAGCTGCAACCAGATAAAACTGAAGAGTTTGATCCTGGCTCAGATTGAACGCTAGCGGCATGCTTAACACATGCAAGTCGAACGGCAGCACGGGGAGCTTGCTCCTGGGTGGCGAGTGGCGGACGGGTGAGTAACGCGTAGGAATCTGCCTTGTAGTGGGGGATAACTCGGGGAAACTCGAGCTAATACCGCATAATCTCTAAGGAGCAAAGTGGGGGATCGTAAGACCTCACGCTATAAGATGAGCCTGCGTCGGATTAGCTTGTTGGTGGGGTAACGGCCTACCAAGGCGACGATCCGTAGCTGGTCTGAGAGGACGACCAGCCACACTGGGACTGAGACACGGCCCAGACTCCTACGGGAGGCAGCAGTGGGGAATATTGGACAATGGGGGAAACCCTGATCCAGCAATGCCGCGTGTGTGAAGAAGGCCTTCGGGTTGTAAAGCACTTTTAATAGGGAAGAACACGTTCGTGATGAATAATCACGAGCTTTGACGTTACCTATAGAAAAAGCACTGGCTAACTCTGTGCCAGCAGCCGCGGTAATACAGAGAGTGCAAGCGTTAATCGGAATTACTGGGCGTAAAGCGCACGTAGGTGGATACTTTAGTCGGGTGTGAAATCCCCAGGCTTAACCTGGGAACTGCGTCCGATACTGGGTATCTAGAGTATAGTAGAGGGAAGTGGAATTTCCGGTGTAGCGGTGAAATGCGTAGATATCGGAAAGAACACCAGTGGCGAAGGCGGCTTCCTGGACTAATACTGACACTGAGGTGCGAAAGCGTGGGGAGCAAACAGGATTAGAGACCCTGGTAGTCCACGCTGTCAACGATGAGAACTAGATGTTGGAGGGGCGACCCTTTAGTATCGAAGCTAACGCGTTAAGTTCTCCGCCTGGGGAGTACGGCCGCAAGGCTAAAACTCAAAGGAATTGACGGGGGCCCGCACAAGCGGTGGAGCATGTGGTTTAATTCGATGCAACGCGAAGAACCTTACCTACTCTTGACATCCTGAGAATCCTGTAGAGATACGGGAGTGCCTTCGGGAACTCAGTGACAGGTGCTGCATGGCTGTCGTCAGCTCGTGTCGTGAGATGTTGGGTTAAGTCCCGTAACGAGCGCAACCCTCGTCCTTAGTTGCCAGCACGTCATGGTGGGAACTCTAAGGAGACTGCCGGTGATAAACCGGAGGAAGGTGGGGATGACGTCAAGTCATCATGGCCCTTACGAGTAGGGCTACACACGTGCTACAATGGGCAGTACAAAGGGTTGCCAAGTCGCGAGATGGAGCCAATCCCAGAAAGCTGCTCGTAGTCCGGATTGAAGTCTGCAACTCGACTTCATGAAGTCGGAATCGCTAGTAATCGCGAATCAGAATGTCGCGGTGAATACGTTCCCGGGCCTTGTACACACCGCCCGTCACACCATGGGAGTGAATTGTACCAGAAGCGGATAGGCTAACCTTAGGGAGGCCGTTCACCACGGTATGGTCCATGACTGGGGTGAAGTCGTAACAAGGTAGCCGTAGGGGAACCTGCGGCTGGATCACCTCCTTACAACTGTGATTAGGTTACTGCATAAGTGCTCACACAAATTGTCTTTCTATTTTTTTACAGATTTGGGTTTGTAGCTCAGGTGGTTAGAGCGCACCCCTGATAAGGGTGAGGTCGGTGGTTCAAGTCCACCCAGACCCACCAGTCATAAAGACCGAGGGGCCATAGCTCAGCTGGGAGAGCGGCGGCTTTGCAAGCCGTAGGTCGGGAGTTCGATCCTCCCTGGCTCCACCAAATCGATACACAGTATTGCTGTTGAATAGAAGCTATTTTTAAAAATCGCACGCGATTTTTAAATGTATCTTTGGCTACGTTCTTCGTAGAAAAAGTGCAACGCTCTTTTAAAATTTGATGAAATGTAAAGGCGCGTAAATCTAGTGTTATCTCACTAGGATTTACATTAGGGTATATTGTATCTTAAAAGTTGTAACGTTTAAGTCAGTTAGATTTGTTCTTTGAATCTAGCTTTGAGTATTGTGCGCTCTAGATGCCCAACGTCAGCTGGAATCATTTAGGGTTGTATGATCAAGTAATTAAGCGCATACGGTGGATGCCTTGGCAGTAAGAGGCGATGAAGGACGTGTTAGTCTGCGATAAGCTTCGGGGAGTCGACAAATAGGCTTTGATCCGAAGATTTCCGAATGGGGGAACCCAACCTTTTTAAGGTTATTGTTAAGTGAATTCATAGCTTAACAAAGCGAACCCGGGGAACTGAAACATCTAAGTACCCGGAGGAAAAGAAATCAACTGAGATTCTGTTAGTAGCGGCGAGCGAAAGCGGAACAGCCCAGTGACCAAAACTTTACTTGTTTTAGCAGAATGTTCTGGAAAGTACAGCGATACAGGGTGATAGCCCCGTATGCGAAGGAACAGGTAAAGGGGGTCACGAAGAGTAGGCCGGGACACGTGGTATCCTGGTTGAAGATAGGGGGACCATCCTCTAAGGCTAAATACTACTTACTGACCGATAGTGAACCAGTACCGTGAGGGAAAGGCGAAAAGAACCCCTGTTAGGGGAGTGAAATAGAACCTGAAACCGTATGTGTACAAGCAGTGGAAGCTCTTTGGAGCGACTGCGTACCTTTTGTATAATGGGTCAGCGACTTACTTACAGTGGCAAGCTTAACCGTATAGGGGAGGCATAGGGAAACCGAGTCTGAATAGGGCGTTTAGTCGCTGTGAGTAGACCCGAAACCGGGCGATCTACCCATGGCCAGGATGAAGGTCAGGTAACACTGACTGGAGGTCCGAACCCACTAATGTTGAAAAATTAGGGGATGAGCTGTGGGTAGGAGTGAAAGGCTAATCAAGCTCGGAGATAGCTGGTTCTCCTCGAAAGCTATTTAGGTAGCGCCTCACGTATTAACTCTTGGGGGTAGAGCACTGTTTCGGCTAGGGGACCATCTCGGTCTACCAAACCGATGCAAACTCCGAATACCAAGAAGTTCAAGCGTGGGAGACACACGGTGGGTGATAAGGTCCATCGTGGAAAGGGAAACAGCCCAGACCGCCAGCTAAGGTCCCCAAATCACAGTTAAGTGGAAAACGATGTGGGAAGGCTCAGACAGCCAGGAGGTTGGCTTAGAAGCAGCCATCCTTTAAAGAAAGCGTAATAGCTCACTGGTCGAGTCGTCCTGCGCGGAAGATGTAACGGGGCTCAAACTGTGTACCGAAGCTGCGGATTCATGCTTTGCATGAGTGGTAGAGGAGCGTTCTGTACGCCTGCGAAGGTGGATTGAGAAGTCTGCTGGAGGTATCAGAAGTGCGAATGCTGACATAAGTAACGATAATGTGGGTGAAAAACCCACACGCCGAAAGTCCAAGGTTTCCTGCGCAACGTTAATCGGCGCAGGGTTAGTCGGCCCCTAAGGCGAGGCAGAAATGCGTAGTCGATGGAAAACGGGTTAACATTCCCGTACTTTGTAACATTGCGATGGGAGGACGGAGAAGGCTAGGTCAGCCACCTGATGGTTGGTGGTTTAAGCGAGTAGGAAGAGTTCTTTGGTAAATCCGGGAGCTCAATTCTGAGACGTGACGACGGGCTTGTCGTAAGACAGGCGAAGTGATTGATGCCATGCTTCCAGGAAAAGTCTCTAAGCTTCAGATGTTACAGAACCGTACCCCAAACCGACACAGGTGGACAGGTAGAGAATACTAAGGCGCTTGAGAGAACTTGGGTGAAGGAACTAGGCAAATTAGCACCGTAACTTCGGGAGAAGGTGCGCCCTTATTAGGTGAAGGTCCTGCGACTGGAGCTGAGAAGGGTTGCAAAAACCAGGTGGCTGCGACTGTTTACTAAAAACACAGCACTCTGCGAACTCGTAAGAGGAAGTATAGGGTGTGACGCCTGCCCGGTGCTGGAAGGTTAATTGATGGGGTCAGCTGTAAGGCGAAGCTCTTGATCGAAGCCCCAGTAAACGGCGGCCGTAACTATAACGGTCCTAAGGTAGCGAAATTCCTTGTCGGGTAAGTTCCGACCTGCACGAATGGCGTAACGATGGCCACACTGTCTCCACCCAAGACTCAGTGAAATTGAAATCGCTGTTAAGATGCAGTGTACCCGCGGCTAGACGGAAAGACCCCGTGCACCTTTACTACAACTTTACACTGGACTTTGAACATATCTGTGTAGGATAGGTGGGAGGCTTTGAAGCGGGAGCGCTAGCTCTCGTGGAGCCAACCTTGAAATACCACCCTGATCTGTTTGAGGTTCTAACCTAGGTCCGTAATCCGGATCGGGGACCGTGTATGGTGGGTAGTTTGACTGGGGCGGTCTCCTCCTAAAGAGTAACGGAGGAGTACAAAGGTAACCTCGGTACGGTCGGAAATCGTACTATGAGTGCAAAGGCATAAGGTTGCTTAACTGCGAGACCGACGGGTCGAGCAGATACGAAAGTAGGTCTTAGTGATCCGGTGGTTCTTCATGGAAGGGCCATCGCTCAACGGATAAAAGGTACGCCGGGGATAACAGGCTGATACCGCCCAAGAGTTCATATCGACGGCGGTGTTTGGCACCTCGATGTCGGCTCATCACATCCTGGGGCTGTAGCCGGTCCCAAGGGTATGGCTGTTCGCCATTTAAAGTGGTACGCGAGCTGGGTTTAAAACGTCGTGAGACAGTTTGGTCCCTATCTGCCGTGGGCGCCTGGAGATTTGAGAGGAGCTGCTCCTAGTACGAGAGGACCGGAGTGGACGAACCTCTGGTGTTCCGGTTGTCACGCCAGTGGCATTTGCCGGGTAGCTAAGTTCGGAAGGGATAACCGCTGAAAGCATCTAAGCGGGAAGCCTCCCTCAAGATTAGATCTCCCTAGACCCTTGTGGTCTCTAAAGGTTTGTTGAAGACTACAACGTTGATAGGCTGGGTGTGGAAGTGCAGTAATGTATGAAGCTAACCAGTACTAATTAACCGTGAGGCTTGATCTGCAACCCTAAATGGTTTCAAATTTAGGGGTACAGACTTAAACAAACAATATCCTTAATCCTTTACATTTCATTGAATTCGATTTGTTTCTGGTAGGGCCAATTCACGAATTGGCCTTCTGGAATAAATCAAAACGCTTTTCTGGCGGCCATAGCAAGCGGGTACCACCTGATCCCATCCCGAACTCAGAAGTGAAGACGCTGTGCGCCGATGATAGTGTGGGGTTTCCCATGTGAAAGTAGGTCACTGCCAGAAATTTAATCAAACAAATCCCCTGTTGTTCACTCAGCAGGGGATTTTTTTTGCCAAAATGAAAAGCTACGCCCATAGTTGTTTGTATCATGAGCTTGAGCTGTTAGCATTGAGCGAGAAAGGAGCTTTATCATGGATGTAATTCATTTAGGCAGTCTGTACATAGCCTTGTTGATTACCTTAGGCTTGATGTTGTGTCATATCGCCGCCCCCTTTCTCTTAAATCATAGGTTTTTTCAAAGCATACGCTTTGGTTCTTTCGCAGGAGGCGCTGCCGTCAGTTATGTTTTTTTACATATGTTGCCCGGCTTGATTGAAGCCAAAGAACCCGTGGGCCGCGCCTTGCACCATACGATGGGTTTTTCACCCCTCTTTGACATCATGGTTTTTATCGTAGCGCTGTTGGGCTTCAATGTGTATTACGGTCTGGAATGTTTGGCGCAGCATCAGGCGAAAAGTGCCCGCAGCCGTTCAGATAATTATTATGTACACCTGGCCATGTTTAGCCTATATAACTTTTTAATCAGCTACACGATGCCCTTGCGCGTGCAAACGAGCCTCTTTTTCTCAGTGATTTTTACCCTGACGATGGGTCTTCATTTTGTATTGGTGGATCGACGTTTTAATCAATACTTCCCCGCGCTGTTTAATCGCAATGGGCGCTCCTTCTTATTAGTAAGTCTGTTCGCAGGATGGTTTATCACTGTGGTGACAGACCCCATCAATGTGACACTCGTGGGCTTTATGATCGCATTTTTGAGTGGATCCATTTTGTATAATGTTTTTCGTGAAGAGCTGCCCGCCGCAGAGGGGGCTCGATTTATAAGCTTCAGCGCAGGCCTGGTTGTGGTAGGGGCCCTGCTGGTTTGGCAGGCACTTTTGGCCGGGGCAAGCCCGGGAATGGCCTAAAATGCATTGCTTTCCTTAGGAGGATTCATTAAAATCCCCCTTCCTTGCGCATAAGCTGGCGTAGCTCAGTTGGTAGAGCAGCTGATTTGTAATCAGCCGGTCGGAGGTTCGAATCCATCCGCCAGCTCCATATACTCAATCGAGTATATGCGCTTCAAAAAATTTCAAAAATTCATGCAGAGGCAGTGTAGAGGCTTGGCTAAGGCTCTTTCGCGTTTCACAGGGCGCGATCTCAAGAAGGTAACACTTTAAGGGTATAGGCTTATCTGCTCGAAACAGCTATGAGCACAAATTTGGAAGAAAGTCTGATTTTAAATGCGAGCTAGTGTCGGTGCTAGAGTAAGGCTCCTCCAGCACCAATTATTTTTTAATTAGCTACCGTCTAAAAGTAGAGCCAGCATCTTCTTCGTGATTATCGGTTTTTCTTTCTTCTTTAGCATGCGCCTTATCTAAGGATTCAGGGTGAGCCTTTAGAATGGCTTCTGCGAATGCTGCAAGCGGTAGCGTAGCTTCTTCAGGCATAACAGGTTTTTGATCGGCAAAGGATTTAGGGTCAGCCTTTAGAATGGCTTCTCTGAAATCCATAGGGGTGCAAGGAGGGTTGGTAGTAGTATAACCTTTTTGACGGACTAAATCGGCCAATTGACAGAACTGTTCATAGGTCTTAATCAATGCGAAGCCTCTATCTCCATCTAAGAAGTCGATAAGGGCTTTGTTAGCATTATCGTAATGTCCAAATTCACGGTGAGATTCTTCAAAGTCTTTCATCCAGCGGTCAAATTCATCTGCTGCTGATGTTAATATTTCTTTTTGGGTGCGCATAAGCCTCTCCTTAATGTTATTTTAAAATCTCATTAGAGCTGCTAAGCGTGAGTATTGCAGCGCTGACAGTAGTATAGTCTAAAAAAACTTAAATTTCATTAGAGCTGTTAAGTGTGAGTATTCTAGCTCTCGCAGCAGTGTACCCTAAAAAACTTAAGGTTTTATTAAGAAGATCCGTTTTATAAAATTAAAAAAACAGTATAAACAAGGGGTTGGAGTTGGCGATTCGTCTTTGTATTAAAAATATAGGAGGAGTTGTACGTAAATTGCCAATTTACTTGAATTCCGGTGTATCGGTCGAAGAATTGCCTGTCGGCGCAGGTGGGGGTCATTATAGCCTTCCTAAGGAGTCGAGTTTCTGAAAAGAAGGCTGAAGTACTCGAAAGCGCCTCTAGCTACTGAGGGGGGTTCTGCGTTTCTGTCGGTGTGGTAATAAATTTGAACCAGAAATAAGCCAAAAACCCTGAGACCAGTGAAGCAAACAAAATCCCGGTTTTGGCGATAGACAATTCGAGCGTAGCACAGGGGACGTACGTAACTTGTCAACTTGCCCGCCCCCTTCCTTTTTTTATACCTCGACTGTAATGTAGAGAGCAGGGATTTAAAAGAAAGTCGGAGGGATCCAAAATGTCGGGTGAAAAACTCTTAGCGCGATTAGATCGTATTCCTATTTGGCCTTATCCTATGCATTTATTGTGGATAGTGGGTATTGGCTTTTTCTTTGCTTTTTTTGATATCGTTTCCATTGGTTTGGCTTTGCCCAAGATTCAAACGGCCTTCTCCATTCCTTTATCTAAAGCCGCCTGGAGTATTACCAGCAGTCTTTTGGGTTATATCTTAGGCTCATTTGTAATTGCGCGCATCTCGGATCTATTGGGGCGCCGCTTGGCTTTGTATCTTTCTATTTTGTTTTTTTCGTTGGGTTCGGTTTTTATCGCTTTTTCAAGCAGCTTTGATGATATTTTGTTTTGGCGTTTTGTGATTGGCATTGGTATTGGTGCTGAAATTTCCGAAGTGTCTACTTATCTTGGGGAGATGTCTCCTGCCCGTTGTCGTGGGCGTTATACTACTTTGGGTATCGCCTTTGGTTTTTTAGGGTTTTCAGTAGTGCCCTTTGTTGCCTTATGGTTGGTTCCAAATTTTGTCTGGGGTTGGCGGGCGATGTTTTTAATGGGGGGATTGGGCGGTGCAGTAATTGCCTTTATGCGTCGCCATATGCCGGATTCACCTCGTTGGTTAATCACACAGGGTCGAGTGTCTGAGGCAGAAAAAATTATTGTCGCAGCGGAAAATCGTGCGGCTTTAAGGGTGGATTTGCCTCCTGTTCCAGAAGCAATTTCTGTTGCTAGCAGGGCGCCTCATCATGGTTTCTTTTCTGTGTTTAAAGCGCCCTTTGCTTACCGAATACTCTTATTTGTAGCGATTTGGTTTGTGTATTACATCGGAAATTATGCCTGGTTAACCCTGGGCGCCAGCCTGCTGAATCAAGAGGGCTTTAGTTTGTCTCAGAGTTTGGGCTTTGTGGCGATTGCATCCTTGGGTTTTGTGGCAGGACCTCTCTTAGCTTTTTATGTGGGGGATCACATAGAGCGAAAGTGGTCTATTTGTTTGGCCTGTGTGGTTTGGATTGTGGCATTGCTGTGCATCGCGGGATTTCGTCAAGAGAGCATTATCATTGTCAGTAGTTTTCTTGCAGCCGGTAGTATCGGGTTTATGGTGCCACTGATGTATACCTATACCGCTGAAAATTTTCCCACAGAATCACGCGCGACCAGTGTTTCAATTACCGATGGTTTGGGACATTTGGGAGGAGCGTTTTGCGGTCAAATTATTTTGGGATTTGCGGCCTACTTTTCCAATCACTTTGCAGGTGCTTTTATGGGGATGGCAGTTTCAGGGCTGATTGCTCTTGTTTTAATGAGTTTTGGCAGAGCTATGACGCGGCAACGTTTAGAAAATCAAGAAAATGTGGCTTAGTGATTGCTTAAAGCAAAAAGCGTAGGCTCTGTGTGTCATCCTGATTGTGCTCATTTTTTTGTGCTCTGAGCAAAATATTCCTTCACTCCTTGCTCCCAGGGAAGTACTTTTATTCCATTGATTTCTTTAGGATAGGGGTCACGGCTGAAGCAAACAGCTTCGCATTCGCCGAAATCTTGGGCTAATTTTTTTAATGTACTCAATTGGGCGGCGTGCACATGATCGGAACTTTTTATTTCGATAAAAAGAGGTGTCGCACCTGGCCTCTCTACGACCAAGTCAATCTCCGCATCATCTTTTGTTCTTAAATAAGAGAATCGATATTCTTTTTTATAGTATTGAGCTAATTCTTGGCATTGTAAAATAATGAAATGCTCAAACGCATCTCCATAGGCCCCTGTGCTTTTTTCCAGCGGAACGGAAAGTTGCATAGAGAGTGCTCTTGTAACGCCAGGATCAAAAAAGAAAAATTTAGGCGCTTTGCTTAGGCGTTTACGGAATGAATGCTGGAAAGGCTGCAGAAAAAATCCCAATAAAGTATCTTCCAGTACGCTGTAATACTTGTTAACGGTAGTATCGCTGATGCCTACATCTCGGGCAATGTTGGAAAAATTAATTATTTTTCCATTGGATTGAGCTGCTACTTGCAAAAAATAGCGAAAAGGATCTAGCTCCCGAACAAATTGCTCCACCCATACTTCTTCTTTCAAGTAAGTATTCACATAGGTTTCCAGATACTTGAATCTTTTTTCATCGTCCTCGTATTCGAATAATTTAGGTAGCATGCCCCAGCGCAAAGCACGATCAAGGTCAAACGATGCTTTTACTTCTGTAAAGCTAAAGGGTGATAAGTGATAAACAAAGGCCCGTCCTGCTAATAAATTGGCGCCACCGTGTTTTAATTTTCGAGCGCTTGAGCCAGTCAGTATAAAATGTACTTTTGTTTCAGAGGACTCAATGAGGTCGTGCACAATATCCAATAGTTTTGGAATTTTTTGGACTTCATCAATGATCACATGCCGAGTTTTTGTCGGTAGAGCTTTCACGATATTAATCAGTTCATCAGGGTTGCGGGAAAATCGATTTTCACTCGAAGAGTGCAGCAGATTAATATAAAGCGCATTTTCAAACCAAGGTAGGGACTTGAGATAAGTTGTTTTTCCTACGCCTCGAGGCCCAAAGAGGAATAGGCTTTCATCTTCTGGTAGTTGTAGTAGGCGTGGGATCATCCCCGTACTCCCGACATATTTCTGCGCTTAAACCGAAATTGTACGCCTTTTTCGGTTTATATCAAGGAAATTGTCGCCAGAGGCGCTGTTTAAGTAGCAGTAGCAAGGGGACGTACGTAACTTGTCAACTTGTTGGTGCCTTGCTCTGGCCTATTTTAATTAGACCAGAACAGCAGTAAGTTAAATAGCTTTCGATCATGTGGCCTTCCTTATTCAGCCTAAGCACAGGGAGGTGCTTTTTTCACTAGAATTTTCGACGTATCGAATGGCGCTGTAAGCAAAAGCGTGGCTTGAGCCAACACGTATCACGCGTGCAAATAATGATCGAGTCAAAAGCCCTTTATTTAGGCAACGTTGTGCCTGTTTCCAGAAGCCTCTGGAGGAATCGAGCATATAATTTGTTTTAACCACATCCAATGGTGTCATTAAAGCGGCAGCAGAGGCACTTGTTGCCATGCTGACCATTGCGCAAAATAAAGCGTATTGCTTTAGATGTGTGCTTGCTAAAATGGCATCTGAAGACCCTATTGCTAGCATGTTGTAGATAGCTGTTCTAACTGCAACGATTAGTAATCCTCGATACGAGGAATGAAGATTAAGGCGAAGTCCATTTGCTTTTGCGGCCCGGTAATATTCGGCGGGCGTATTAGTTAAGCTATAGCCAATCCCTGATACAGCTCCTGCTAAAATACTGGCAGTTGTATAAGAATAATTTTTCGAAAGATAATTTTGAGTATATCTATAGGGGACGTACATCATAAGTCTTCCTGGCACGCTGGTAAGTAGAGGCATAGTTAAGCCGCGATAAATTCCGAGTAGCCCTTGCTCCCGCCAATAGGAAAATAAACCTCGATATTGAGATTTTGCGTATTGTTGAAAATTAGCTAATGCGTCTATCGGATGGAAAATTAAGGTATCTGTAATGGCGACTGTCGCTATCGTGCATAAATAATTCGAGTTAACAGACTTGTTGTAAGTGGACACAGTTTTCCTCTTTTATTGATGATTTTGCAAAATTACTGTCACCAAATAAGCGTTCATTATTTTGGTTGAATACTTCAGTATAGGGGCAAATAAGATCTAAATGATATTGTGTAAACGGGGTAAGACCGAGGCCGAAATGAACCGTTCCTGAAGGGCTTGTAGCATAAACTTCATTCATAGCCGCATTGCCAGAAAAGAGCCTTAGCCAATGATTAAGGCCAAATCCAATTTCGATCATAACAGCATAGCGAGAATCCATTGCAATAAGTGCCCTCAGCATGCTTAAAGCAGGGCTATTTTTGCTATTGATTCCTTCGAGTTGAGTTATGATTCCATTCTCGACTTTCAGATAGATAGGCGAATGCTGTAAATGGTTCAAGTCTGAAAAAATACGTTGCTGGTCTTGTGGTAAAAAAGACCCCAATCCCGAATGCAAGACGGGTATTCCCTGCAAAACAATTTCTCCATTTAATTCAAAAGATGATTGAATATCCATTTCATAGACATCAAGTGGCAATACGCTAACTTCTCCCGATGGAAAAAGCTGCTGCTCTCCCCAGTCTAGA
>JAKFXE010000092.1 GCA_021731545.1 Coxiellaceae bacterium | reverse complement strand
TGAGATTGACATAAGTGATTTAAAAAATTCGGTCATGGCTTTGTTAAAGGTTAGCGTGGAAGAATTAATAGCGACACGTCAACGAGAGGGCGCGAGTATCTATGCTTTTTTAGATCAGTGCCTAGCCTCGATAGCAACGCACAGAGAGCAGATTAAAGAGCGATTACCTCAGGTATTAAAAAATCAGCGGGACAGAATAGTGGGGCGTTTTTCAGAGCTCGAGTTAAGCTTAGATCCTGCGCGTCTGGAGCAAGAGTTTGTGTGGTTAGCTCAGAAAACGGATATTGCCGAAGAATTGCAGCGCCTGGAGGCACATGTACATGAAGTGCAGCGTATTTTGAGCCAGGGCGGTGTGGTGGGTCGACGTTTAGACTTTTTAATGCAAGAATTGAATCGTGAGGCCAATACCATTGGCAGTAAATCGGTGGACAGCGCCGTGACCCAGGCGGATGTTGAGCTTAAGGTCCTAATTGAGCAAATGAGAGAACAGGTGCAAAATCTTGAGTAAACAAGCCAATCTTTATGTCATCGCAGCACCTTCGGGTGCCGGAAAAACCAGTTTGGTGCGAGCCTTGGTGCAGCGCTTAACAGAGATCAAAATTTCTATTTCACATACCACACGCAAGCCCAGGCCCGGCGATGTTGAAGGAGTGGATTACTTCTTTACGGCGAGAGAACAGTTTCTGTCTATGGTGGATCACGGCGATTTTCTAGAGTATGCCGAAGTGTACGGTCACTACTATGGCACTTCTCGTTCATGGGTGTTGCAACAATTAGCTGAAGGTATCGATGTTATACTGGAAATTGATTGGCAGGGTGCGCAACAAATTCGCCATTTAATTCCTTCTTCTATCAGTATCTTTATATTGCCTCCCTCGGTCGAAACGCTGGAGCAACGTTTGGTGCAGCGTCAACAAGATGATAACCAAGTCATTAGCCAACGTTTGGCTGTGGCGCAATCTGAAATTAAGCATTATCAAGAATTTGATTATCTGATCGTCAACGATGAATTTGAACCCGCTTTGAGCGATTTAGAATGCATCATCAAGGCAGGGCGTCTGCGCTGCCAAAATCAAGCGGTGCATGAGTTGACGCTTCTGCAGGATTTGCTACGCCCTTAAGCCCCCTATAAAAATACAGTATTGAAGCGCGAAATGATTATTTTGGTGTCTGGCTCCGCTGAAAAAGATTTTAACCCATTGATTTAATGTGTTGCGGTGCCTGACTCCAAAATAAAAATCAAACATTTTGAATAAATAGAGGTGTCCCCTTAAGCCCCCTATAAAAATACGGTATTGAAGCGAGCTCCGTTTGCCAGCACTCTTGTGTCGCCCTCTTTTTCAGTAAAAAGCTTGCAATATGTATCAATTTTGGTACACTCCCTATGATCGTTATAAAATTTTTTCGTAGCCTCAACAATAATGAGCCCGTTAGAGTCTGGCTAAAAAGCTTAGACTCTGCTGATAGAAAGCGAATCGGTGATGATCTGCAGACTGTCCAGCTGGGGTGGAAAAAAGGCGTTATTCGGGAACCTTTGGTTAAAACTTTGGACAAGGGAATGTGGGAGTTAAGAACTTCATTGCCGAGTCATCGAATTGCCAGGGTTATTTTTTGTCAGTGGAAAGAGTGTATTGTTTTGTTGCATGGGTTTATTAAGAAAACACAGAAAATTTCGATTTTGGATTTAACCTTAGCAAGGGCGCGAAAAAAACGTCTTCAACAGGATGGATGAAATATGAATCGGCACGTAGGCAGCAGTTTAAACAGCTTTTTGGATGAGCAAGGTTTATTGCTTGAGAGCGAGTTGGTCGCTATTAAGCGAATTATTGCTATGGAGTTGGATCATGCATTAAAGCAGCATAAGCTCAGCAAAACAGAACTTGCACATAGAATTGGAACCACGCGAGTCGGCGTGAATCGATTGCTTGATCCTGAAAATACGTCTGTCACCCTGCGTACTCTTGATAAAGCTGCTAGAGCAATTGGTAAAAAGCTGCGCTTTTCTTTGAGTTAAAGAAGGGGCAGCCCGCCCCTTGTAAATAAGCCCACCTTCAATTGTCAACCTAGGGCCCGTGGGTTAGCTCAAGAAAAGTCCTTGTCTGGGCCCAAAAAGCCAAAAAACTTGTGCTGGCCCCGGAATTAGTATAAGAAGTAGGTCTATCCATTTTATTTGAATTGAGGTCAGTCATGGCACGTGTCACCGTTGAGGATTGTTTGAAAAATGTAAAAAATCGTTTTGATTTAGTCATTAAGGCCGCTGAGCGCGCCCATCAGTTGGAATTGGGTGCGGTTGATCCTTTAGTTCCCCGGGATAATGATAAGCCCACCGTTATTGCCTTACGTGAAATCGCAGCGGGTTTCGATTTCTCTGAAAAAGAAGCTGTGGTTGAAGACGTGTTTATAAGCATCGAAGAAAAACAAGGCTAGCAATTTCAGAGGAGGCACTTTTAGTGCCCCCCGTTTTCCAATCTGTGGAGAATGTGAGTGCGTTTGTTTAAACGGCTGCGTCGAAAATTAGACTATCTCAACACGGAAGAAGTAGATAAAGTCCATCAGGCCTACTTAATGGCCTTAGAGGCACATCGTGGTCAGAAGCGACGCACGGGCGAGCCTTACATCACCCACCCTATTGCTGTGGCCTGCATTTTAGCAGATATCAAATTAGATCATCACACTCTCATGGCAGCTCTTTTGCACGATGTTATCGAAGATACCCCTATCAACAAAGAAATGATTACTCAGCAATTCGGTGAAGAGGTTGCTGAGTTGGTAGATGGTGTCAGTAAATTAACACAAATTGAATTTGTGAGCCGTGCTCAAGCCCAGGCTGAAAATTTACGTAAAATGGTTTTGGCGATGGCCAAAGATATTCGCGTGATTTTGGTTAAACTAGCCGATCGCCTGCATAATATGCGCACGATTGAATCTTTGCCGCCCAGTAAGCGCCGGCGTATTTCTCGCGAGACTCTTGAAATTTTTGCGCCTGTGGCCAAACGCCTTGGAATGCGAGAATTTTCCGTAGAATTAGAGGAAAGTGGTTTTGCCGCTTTGTATCCCATGCGTTACCGTGTTCTAAAAGCATCGGTGCGTAAAGCGCGAGGTAATCGCAAAAAGGTATTGGGCCTTATTGATAAAACGCTCAAAGAAGCGCTTGAAAAAAGTAAAATTGCTTCAGTTTGTACGGTACGGGGTCGAGAAAAACACTTGTACAGCATTTATCGGAAGATGGGTGTGAAGCGTATCCCCTTTAACGAAATCATGGATGTGTATGCATTTCGCATTATCGTGGATGATATTGATACTTGTTATCGTGTTTTAGGAATTGCACACAGCCTGTATAAACCGGTACCAGAGCGCTTTAAAGATTATATTGCGATTCCTAAAATTAATGGATATCAATCCTTGCACACCACGTTATTTGGCCCTTATGGTCTTCCCATTGAAATACAAATTCGCACTGTAGAAATGGATAAAATGGCCACCAGTGGTATTGCGGCGCACTGGCTTTATAAGAGCGATGATGGCTTACAAGATAAGTCACAGTTGAGCGCTCAACGCTGGGTCAGAAGTTTATTAGAGTTACAGCAAAATACCGGAAGTCCGCTGGAGTTTATTGAAAGCATGAAAGTGGATTTGTTTCCACACGAGGTGTATGTGTTTACGCCGCGCGGAAAAATTATGGAATTGCCCGCCAATGCTACTGCGGTTGATTTTGCTTATGCTGTACATACGGATGTGGGCAATACCTGTGTGGCGGTTAAGGTGGATCGGCAGTTGGTGCCTCTATCAACCCCTTTGTCAAATGGCCAAACGATTGAGGTCATCACAGCTCCCAGTGCGCGCCCCAATCCCGCCTGGCTGGATTTTGTGGTCACCAGCAAAGCACGCAGCAGTGTTCGACACTTTTTAAAAACGCAGCGCCACTCTGAATCGGTGGCTCTGGGTAAGCAATTGTTGAAACAAGCCTTAAGCAAATTAGGTGTGGCCTTGCGTAGTATTTCTTTTCAGATGATGGGGACGGCTTTAGCGGAGACAGAATTAAAATCACAAGATGACTTATTTGCAGAGATTGGGCTGGGTAATCGTGCCGCTGCTGTAGTAGCACAACGATTGTCTGATATTAAACGGCAAGGGGACAATCAAGCAACGGGGCTTGAAACACCTCCTGAGGTGCGATCAACCCCGCTCTTTATTAAAGGCACAGAAGGCATGATGGTGGATTTTGCCAGCTGTTGTCATCCTATTCCCGGGGATCCCATTGTGGGGATATTAACCGTGGGCAAAGGAATTATGGTGCATATGGCGGCCTGTCCAAAAATTAAAAATGTAGGCCGCCATTCAGAGAATTGTGTCTCCATGCGTTGGTCAAAAAAAGCTGAAGGCGAGTTTAAGACAGTGATTTTAGTGCAAGTCTTAAAACAACGAGGCATTTTGGCCGATATGGCTTTGGCTATTTCTGATGCCGATGCCAACATTGATGATATTAAAATCGAAGATCGAGATGGCCGTTATTATTTTGCGAGCTTTAGACTCATGGTGAAAGACCGTGTTCATCTGGCTCAGGTCTTGCGCAGTTTGCGCAAAATAAAATCCGTCACCAAAATTACGCGTCCCAAGTAGGAGAGCTTTATGAAGACTGTGATCAATACCGACGCGGCACCTGCGGCTATTGGAACTTATTCGCAAGCCATGCGCATAGACAATACGATTTATATTTCCGGCCAAATTCCTCTGGATCCACGTACACTGCAATTAGTGGAGGGCGATTTTAAGCAGCACCTGCGCCAAGTTTTTAAGAATGTGAATGCCATTGCAGAGGCTGCGGGCGCCAGCTTAAGTGATTTGGTTAAGCTAACTGTATATTTGCTGGATATGAATCATTTTCCACTGGTTAACGAGGTCATGGCTGAATTCTGTATTCCTCCTTATCCTGCGCGTGCGGTCCTTGCCGTCTCAGCTCTGCCTAAAAATGCGATCGTTGAGATGGATGCCATTTTGTGTGTTAGGGGTTAGGATTTCTCTCATTCGAGGTAAGGCGGGTAAAGTTTAATATGGTTAGCGCTGCGCTGCTTGTGTGGAGGCTCCTCCGCCGTAACGCTTATGGGTTGCGTGTTCATTTGCAGCGGGGGGATAAAACAGGGGGATCTCAGTCACAATTATGTCCCAAGGCACATGGTACTGATGATTTTTCTCCTCTTTTAAAATAAGGCCGACTTGTAGCAATGTTTTAACATCTTGGTGAACATTACTATAGTCACGACCTATGCCCTTCGCTAAAGCACGAATACTGATTTTCCCGTGCTCATGGACGTAGCGAAGCAAATCACAGCGTCTAGGAGTGAGCGTTTTAAACAATAAGCGCTGATCTGAAAAACTAATTTTTTCAATAGGCGCCTCTTTAGGCAGTTTTCCAGACTCTACTTGATGCCAAACTTCTATAAAGTCACTAGCAGCATCTTCAATATTGCCTACACCGATGATTAATTTTTTCTTGGTCATGAAGCTTTTCTCCTAGAGGCTCGAATATCGCCCAAAAAATCATGCATTAATTGTTCAACACTACTAAAGCAATAAGGCTCTTCATGGTTTTCGCCCACATGCTTATGATCACCCTTCCCAGACTCATTGTCGTAGCGCACGATACATCGATCCTGAGAGTCACCATAATAGCAGCGATACTTAATACCATGGGGTCTGCCTGGCGTTTTAGTGGGTAAGCTCCAGATAACCATTTCTTGGATATTACCCGCTTCGTCAACGCTTTTGTGACGATAAATTAATTCCGCCTTCATTTTTTCCTAGTATACCATATGGTCTAATAAAACATAGTCGAATGGTGGTTTTTATCCAAATCCCAAGGGCTGGAGGCTTAGATTTTACTCAGCCAAGCCATCATATAAGTCCTCCCAGCCAGGGTTTCTCCCTTCAATAAGATTTAGTTTCTATTGTCGAGGCCATTCTTTTAATCGCTTTTCTCTTCGAATGGCGCAGCCAACAGTATCGGTTTCCTCATGATGTTTTTTCCATTAAGCCCACAATTTTAACTAAAAAATACCGTAGTTTTGAAATTCAGGGGGGTGCAGTATTCAGCTCTTTTTGCAAAGAGTTTGCTCTATCTGCTTTCTTGCTTTAGTGGATTTAAGTGCCCAAACTTAAATTGAATCTACCGTTAAAACCTCGGGCAATACTCCTGAGCCATCCTTTGCTAAGATGCTTCTATGATCGTGACGCACAAGATTCCTTTGGCACAACACACCAGCCTTCCCGCCGCTAGCGCTTCCGTGGCTCTTTTGTCTGGCGTGGGTCCGCGCACTCTTGAAAATTTAAAACAGTTGGGTATTCACTCTATTCAAGATTTATTATTTCATTTGCCGCTGCGTTACCAGGATCGCACACGCTTAATGAGCATTAGACAATTACAGGTAGGTCAAGCGGCTTTGATTGAAGGGGAGGTGATTCAATCACAAGTGATTCGCTCGCGTCGCTCCACTTTGTTGTGCCGCTTCAGCGATGGTAGCGGCATTATTCAGTTTCGATTTTTTCATTTTAATGCGCAGCAACTTCAGCGCTTTAAACGTGAAGGGCTTAAACTGCGTTGCTTTGGAGAAGTGCGTTTAACTCGGGGAGGTCTAGAAATGGTGCACCCTGAGTGTTATGAAGTTAAGCCGGGTGAGGCCTTGCCGCTCAGTTCCGGATTAACGCCCTTTTATCCAACGACTCAAGGCTTACAGCAAACTAGTTTGCGCAAACTGATCAAGCAAGCATTGGAATGGATGGTGCAACACAAAATTTCAGTAGAAGAACTCTTGCCCAGCGCATTATTGAATGAACTAAAATTTCCTCCCTTACAAGCGGCGGTTGCCTATTTGCATGCCCCTTCGCCAGAGGCAGATCAAGCACAATTATTAGAAGGTCGTCATCCCATGCAGCAACGCTTGGCTTTTGAAGAGTTGTTGGCCCATCATTTAGCTTTACTGCAGGTGCGTGCCAACATTCAAGATCATGCGGCCACACCGTTGCCCGCGGCAACACCGTTACAACAAAAATTAGCGAAAGCCTTAGGTTTTAAACTGACCTCAGCACAAGAACGTGTGATCGCCGAAATACACAGTGATTTAGCTAAGCCCTATCCCATGTTGCGTTTGGTGCAAGGGGATGTGGGCTCGGGTAAAACCGTGGTGGCGGCCTGCGCGTTGCTTCAAGCCGTAAGCGCCGGTTTTCAGGCGGCCATGATGGCACCCACCGAATTGCTGGCTGAGCAACATTATCAAACCCTAAAATCTTGGTTTGAGCCTTTGGGTGTGAGCGTGGCTTTGCTCAGCAGTAGCTTGCCACGCGCCCAGCGAACGGTCGTATTAAAAAGCTTGGCTCTTGGCTCACTGTCCGTGGTCGTGGGCACTCATGCTCTAATTCAATCGGAGATTGAGTTTGCGCAGCTAAAGCTGCTCATCATCGACGAGCAGCACCGATTCGGTGTGCATCATCGCCTAGCCTTGAAAGAGAAGGGAGAGCAGGGTGCCGAATACCCACACCAATTGATTATGACCGCCACACCCATTCCTCGAACTTTGGCGATGAGCGCTTATGCTGATCTGGATTCCTCCATCATTGATGAGCTGCCTCCGGGCCGACAAGCCATCAGCACGTGTCTGGTCGCCAATGCGCGTCGTTTAGAAGTGATTGAGCGTGTGCGTGTTCACTGCCAACACGGCAATCAAGCCTACTGGGTTTGTACCCTCATCGAAGAATCTGAGCTCCTTCAGTGCGAGGCCGCTGAATGCACAGCAAAAGCTTTGAGAGAAGCTTTGCCTGAGCTTAGCGTGGGCCTTATGCATGGGCGTCTTAAGCCTGAGGAGAAGGAGCGCCTGATGGCTGCCTTCAAGGCCGGAGAGATTCAGCTTCTGGTGGCTACCACCATTGTGGAAGTGGGGGTCGACGTTCCTAAGGCTTCCTTGATGATTATTGAGAATCCAGAGCGTTTGGGTTTAGCTCAATTGCATCAATTACGGGGTCGCGTGGGCCGAGGTAGCCTGAAAAGTTACTGTATTTTGCTGTTCCAAGCCCCCTTGTCTGAGTCAGCGCGTAAGAGATTGTCCATTATGCGCGCCAGTCAAAATGGATTTATCATCGCCCAACAGGACCTTGAGATGCGGGGTCCCGGTGAAGTGCTGGGCACGCGACAAGCCGGCTTGATGCAATTGAAGGTGGCAGACCTTATGCGCGATAAAAAACTTCTACCCAAAATTGTACAAATTTCGTCCAAACTGAAAGAGCACTACCCCACGCAAATCCCTAAGATTATTCAGCGTTGGCTGGCAGCTAAGGCCCAGTACGCACAGGTGTAAAATATCCTATAAAATACGGTCTTTTTGTTAAATAATAATGTTTGCATCAAAGAAAAAAAGGAAGATAAAAGCTAAGGCCATTGGCCCCTCTTTAAAAGTTGAGCGAGGAATAGCCCCCCAGAATGAATTTGTGCAGAAAATATACGCGTCCATCAAAGCCTAAATCAACACAAAAGCACCCCAAAAAAAAACTTGTTTAATCACTTTTGATTCGCTATTCTGTCCGGGCTAGCAATTAGGAAAGGGTTCTTGGTTGCTGAAAGGAGTTGCATTTGGGGTAGGGGTTTGGATAAAATTCTTACGTTAGTTGTTAACTCATTAATTTAGACAAAAATAGGGGATATTAAATGTCGGTAAAAAAACTTCTTATACTTGCAGCGGCAGGCGTAGTTTCTACTTCTGCTTTCGCTGGCGGTGCTTCTAACTATAGCGCTCCAGCTTCTATGTCCAGTGACGACCAAGTCGGTCTTTATGTGGGCGTTAACGGTGGTTATGCTCAAATGGGTTGGAAGAACCAATTGATTGGCGCAGCTGGTGCTAACTGGCAGAACAGTGCTGGTTGGACAGCCGGTGCAGACTTGGGCTACTCCTTTAACCAAAACCTAGCCTTAGAGTTCGGTGGTTACTGGTTGCCTAAGACTAACTACGTGGTGGCTTCGGGTCCTACTAGCTTCAAAACTTGGAACCTGTACTTAGCGGGTAAAGGCACAGTACCTTTATATGAAAACATTGATGTTTTCGCCAAAGTGGGTGCGGCTTACGCACACAGCAATACTTCAGGAACAGGTACGGCTCCAACTAACTCTGTTGCGGGCACTAACTCTTCTGTACTACCCATGTTCGCTCTAGGTTTGGGCTATGATTTTGCTCAAGACTGGAACTTGAATGCTCAATATGCATACTTCATGGGCAAACAAAGAACTGGTACTGTATACACACCTAGCGTTAGTCTTTACACATTGGGCGTTGCTTATACTTTCGCTATGTAATAAACGTTCGTTTCTTAAAAAGGAGGCTTTTAGCCTCCTTTTTTTTGCCCTCATTTTTTAATTCCTCAATCCCCTTGCTGTAATCCATCGTATATTTACGGCGTGAGCGATGACTTACAAACTGTCACAAACTGTGGCAGACTATCAAGCGTTCGATAAAACCCAGTGGGATGATAAAAATGATTGCAGAGTTTATTCGCATTGTCTTTGGTTTTGGCATGTTTATCAATGCCGCTCTTTTTGTTCCTCAAATAATTCGCATTGTACGCACCAAAAGCGCTGAAGGATTATCACTGATTACCTTTGGTGGCTTTTGTTTAATCCAACTTTCAGCCATTGCCTATGGCTATATTGAGCAAGATTACTATCTAAGCTTAGGTTATGCCTTAAGTTTAATAACGTGTGGATGTGTGACTCTGTTGATTTTATGTTATCGGAAAAAGTAATTTTTTACTCAAAAAGCTCAGGCTGAATTTTTCTTTAAATAGGCTTTATTTTAGGGAGAAAGGTATGTTAAATAAAGATAATTTGACCAGAAAGGCTATTTTGAAATGCCAAGACACCCGTAATTTTGATAAGGAGGAATTTAAGAAATCAGCGTGCTATATACCTATTAGCGTGGGTCAGCCCGCTCATGAGGGAGATAAATTTAAGGCAACCTTAATTGCAGTGGAATCACATTTTAAGGCGTGTACGATTATGGTTTGTGATAGTTTACAGCGCCATAATCTACGGATAAATTCCAGTGAAAGTGCCGAAGCTTTGCATGCACGGGCTAATGATCTGGGTGATCTTTGGCTAGCTAGAAACTTAACCTTTATTCAGCAACTCGACATTCCCTATGATATTGTACGTTGGGATTATTGGCTCTCTCATCCAGGCTACAGTCAAGCTAAGGATTTTATTGAAGAGCTATATGAAATTGAGTCTACTTTTAGGGGGGCGGTTGAAAGAATCGCTCAGACATTTTTGGGTCATTATCAAGGAAATGGGATGGATACGGTAGACAAAGAAACCCTTTTGTTGTCTTATAGTGAGGAATATCTGAAGGAGGAGTGTGCGGCTATGTTGCTTTTGATGGAAAATGATTACCATTTTGAAATTTATCCTAGCCGAAGGAATGAGGCGATGGATTATATTCATCAAAACGTGATTTCTGGCTTACACCCAAATTTATTGCGCGCCATTGCCATTAAATTTAAAAATCGTTCACCTCATAATGTTGATCGACACATTAAAGCACAGAGAATGATTGTATCTTCTCTGAATGAGCATGTACTCTAACGATACTAATTTTAAGGATTAGATTTATGGATCTGAACGGTGATTTTCCCAGTTTAGAGCGTTTGGTCCCATTAATGCCTGGACACGTTTACCTATTAGACCGCAACGGTATTTGCAGAGGGTGCAATGATCTTCAGGCCAAAGCGCTTGGACTGTCCAGTAACATCGAAGCAGTCGGTAAAAAAATAGCAGAGCTGCCCGCTTTTAAAAACCAGCCTGATTTGGTTTCAATGCTTGAAAGCAATAATTTAACTGTAATGGAATCGGCCACTCCCCATGAGTTTGAAGAGCCGGGAATCGATTTAAATGGGCTGAAAAAGATCTTCCGGTCTCATAAAATCCCAATATTCAATGAAAATAAGCAGGTCATTGGTTTGTTGGGTATTTCCTATGATATTTCGGATAGCAAGAGGAAATATGAAGCACTACAGCAGCAACATGAAAGCGCAGCACTTGCTCTGTCCAATATTATGGCCAATTTGCCAGATCACGTATATTGGGTCGATATTAATAATATTGTTTTGGGTTGTAATGAGCTTCAGGCGCATGGTTCTGGGTTAAAATCACCTACAGAGGCAATTGGAATGAACGTTACAGCTTTTCAAACGCCTGAGAATGCGGAAGCTGTTATACAAAATAATTTAAAAGTTACAAAAGAGGGTAAAACGATTGTTGAGGAAGAAAATTTTGTGACCCCTAGTGGTGAGTCGCGCACCTTTCTTTCTAAGAAAGTTCCTCTGCGAGATAAAGAAGGCCATATTGTGGGCTTATTAGGTATTTCCTCTGACATCACCGAACTCAAAGCAACTCAAGAGCGTGAAAAGAAAGCGATTGCAGAAGCCGCGGATGAAGCGGCGACAAAGCGCGCTATTATGGTCTTTTCCGGCATGATCGCCCATGATTTACGCACACCTCTGGCCACCGCTCGTATGGGAGCTGTGGCTTTGAACCAAAGATTACCGGGTTTAATAGAGACCTATCAAAAAGCATCCGAAGCAGAGTTGGAGATCCCCTTTCTGCCCTCGAGTTTTTTAAAAGACTTAGCACAAATTCCAGGCAGTATGATAGAGGCTATTCAAGAGGCCAATGCCTATATCGATGCTTCTTTAAAGAGTTTAAAAGTGGCTTCTCAAGGGGGTGATCTCTTAAGCAAAGAACAATTAGTGCTGTGTGATGCGGAGCGCTTATTGCGCCGCAGTGTGAAGGATTATCCCTATAAATCCGGCGATGAAGCTAAAGTGCATTTAAACACCGAAGTCACCTTTAACTTTATGGGCAATGAAATTTTTGTGAGTCGCCTTTTTGAAAATCTCATGAAGAATGCCTTTGAGCAGATTCAGTTAAAGGGAAAAGGTGAGATTTTTATCCAAACTGAACTGAACGATGCCTTCCATCACATTAAGATCAAAGACACCGCCGGCGGTGTCACTCAAAGCATTATAGATCAAGTGAATCAAGCCGAGATGAAAAGCACCAAAGAAGGCGGCACGGGTGTGGGCTTATCTTCGGCTAAGCACACGATGGAGGCTTTGGGGGGGAAGATTGAAGCGCATTTGGTCGATGCTGATTGCATCGAGTTTGTGTTGAGTTTTCCGGCAATAGAAAAATAATTCTCACGCAAAGGGCGCCCCTTGCGTGCGCCCGCTTTTGTTTTTTCGTTATATTTTTTGATGAGGTTTCCAATCGGCTCTAAAGCCAATGTTTCTCAATGTATAACAACACCTGCTCAGGCAATAGCTTTTCCATGCAGTTGCAGCGCTTTTTTTGCAGCGATAAAGAACAGTGGGGCGCCTCAAGAGTCGCTGTATTTCGGCCGATGGGCCCCCAACGCAGCGAATTAATGGTGGCTTGTGCTGGATACAAACCTAAAGTTTGAGTGCCGAGTGCTGCGGCGATGTGTAAAGGTCCAGTGCCATTAGCTAAGACGCCATCCACTTGTTGTAATAGATAAAAAAGTTCGGTCAATGTAAGCTTGCCAAATAAAATTTCAGTACCAGGCCGGCAATTCAATAGAGATGAAAATTTCTCAGCTTCCTGTTCACTACCCGTCAAGAGTACTTTAACAGTTTGTGGTAAGGTTCTTAGTAAAGTTTCCACGTGTTTTTTCGGCCACTCGATCGTATTGTTGTTAGTTCCAGGGTGTATAAGTAAATTAAAATGGTTGGGGCTTAGATAGGCTTTGATTTTTTCAGAAGGCTCTATACGCAAATGAATTAAATCTATCAACTCTTTGCGTGTTACTGCTCCAGGCAAGCCAAAGGCTTTTAAAAACAGCATGCATCGTTGAGCAAAGTGCAGTGGCTTGTTTTTTGAGCCATAGTTAATATTTAATATTTTCCAATTCCATTTTTTAGAGGAGTAATAAAAATATTTATGTAAATTTGTAATTTTGTGTGGAATGGCTAATTGTTTTAGCCACTGCTGGATGATGGGTTGAGGATGCATTAACAGAATGCTTTGTGCATTTTGTTGTTTTAGAGTTTGAAGCGCTCCTATTTCACCCGATTCCAATAATTGTTCATAACTTAGAAATTGATCTATGTCAGGACAGGCATCGACCAACGCTCGAACATATTCACGAGCTAGTATTGATATCTTAAGACCAGGATAAAATTGCTTCAATCGAACAGCCAAGGGAAAGCTTAGTAACATGTCGCCGATATTGTCAGTTCGCGCCAAAATAATATGCATAGTGAAGCCACAGTGGAATTTGAGAGCTTCCCATCCTATCCCCATCGACGAAAAAAACCAAGCAAGTTGGAGTCGATATTCTTTCATAAGGGCAAGGCTAATGGATGGGTTGGTACAATAATCCTGCACATTCAGTCTGGAGTGTTGGCCTGTTGATATACAAAACCCTTAACAGAAGCTTAAAACATGGGGTTTTAGCCTAGGAGTTCTACGGGGCGGATTGCGTTCAACCCTCAAGTCGGCTAGAATTTGCTCACTTTAGATTCAACTGTCCTGCGTTATTTTTAAGTCTAGACACGATGTCACCTGCACGAAGATTAAAAGGCTGCAGGAATTACTCACCCTGATTTTAAAAAAGAGTGTGCATTATGTTTGAAACAGTATGGACTGCCGCCAGCAACGCTTTAGATGCTACTGTGAAAACCCTTGCGCCTTGGGCGCAACGAGCGCTTAGCTTGGGCACTCGAGTATTGGCGCTGCAGTCAGTCATAACGAATAGCCATCACAACACTTCTTGGTCTCCTGATTTAAATTATCCGAGTATTGGTACAGCCAATGCAACAGATTTGATTTCAGCGCAGCAAGTGCATTTTTTAAGAGGCGCCACACAGATATTCTTTGATAGCAAAACCGATGAAGTAAAAGAGTTTTCTCGGGCTAGAAGGTTGTGTAGTTCTTTGAGCCTAAAAATTCTTTCACAGAATCAGTATATTCAAAATTCGGCCCTTATTTTTCATATTCTTATTAACGTTCAAGACGAGACTTCTGCTTGTACTACCACCTTTACACTACAAGACCCTTCAGTAGGTTCTTTAAAAAAACTAGATGGCAGCCAAGTCGGTTCTCAAGTTTTAACGAATTGTTATCGTGTACCAGGTGACTGTGTAGGTCGAGCCGATGTGATTTTTACTCCAACCTTATATTCACTCCAGAACGTAATTATTTTAGTTGTTCTCAGGAATTCAGTGACTCATAGCACTACAATTACCCTGACAGGCAAAATGACCTATATTCCAATCACCCCCAATATTCCATTGCCCCTTTATACAACCAATGTCGGAACAGTAGCTAGTTATCAGTTGCCCGCTACTTCGGTTAACAATTTTAATCAGAAAACCCTGAGTTATTCCGCATTTTTAAGCACAGGAGCGCCTTTGTTAAGCTGGATGGGGGTTGTCAATAGTCAAACGGGGCAGCTTGATTTTAATCCCATTTCCGGATCACAAGGAGACTATAATCTTATTTTTTATGTGGCCGATGCAAATAATGTGACAAATAGGGCACAAGTTCCGTTGGCACTGAGAGTTGTTAACCGTCCTCCCGCTTTACAAAATGCGATTCCCAATCAAAACCTGCGTGTGTATGATTCGTTGAGTCAGACCTATCGTGCTGAAGGGTATTTTAATGATCCTGACAGTTTGCCGGGCCTTTCGGATCTTCGTTCGATGAGTGTGAGCGGTGTGCCCGCGGGTTTGAATGTAACGCAGGTGGATGCTTTAACGATCCGTTTAGAGCGCGCGTATGTTGACGGTTCTTTATTGGGCCCCACGATTCTTTTCTTTAAGGTGAAGGACTCACAAAATGCGGAAGCCACTGCCACGGCTATTATTAATGTGCAAGGCAGCAGCGCGCTTTCTGTCATAGGAGAGTTGCAGTATCAACAAGATGCAGGGTTTGTGTTGAGTTTAAATCCCAGCACTTCTCCTCGCTTAAATATAACCACACCGGTTCCGGGTGTGCGCCGTTTAATCGTTAGGGCCTCGCCTCAGGCGGGTGTTTTGGGCAGCAATGTCTTTCCGGGGGTGAGTAATCATTACGATGCCATCACGGGTACGCTCACTGTCACGATGGCGGACGAGGCTAAACAACACCAAAGCTATTTAATGTTTTATCCAGCGCCCAATGTCTTTAGTAATATCCCGATTCGTTTTGACCTTGAAGATGGCGTGAATGCACCTGTGGGTTTAGACACCGTCATTTTTGGCAACCGGATTTTTTATCCCTTTGTTCTGAACCAAGTGCCTGCGCCTGTCACCGTCTTTGCAGGTGATCGTTTGAGTGCACAAAACGTTTTTGCGAATGCTTTCAGCAATCGCGGTTTTTTTCCAGTGAACTATACGGTGGATAGTGGATTAAAGCCTTGGATGCAGTTTGATCCGCTGTTGGGCAATATGGTGTTTACCCCACGCTCGGGCGATCAATCCGTCAATACCCTTATGCTGCGCGTGACGCAACAAGGCAATGCCAGCCATACTTTGGATATCCCGTGGTCCGTGACGGTTCCCAATCGCAACCCGGTTTTATTTAATGCCCCCCCTCCGCAGTCTGTGGCACGCGGAGGCGTTTTAAATCTGACCCTGCCCGCCAATACCTTTGTCGATCCCGATGGAGACGCGATTGTCTTGGAGGTACTGAATCCACCCAGCGGCACGCAGCTGACTTCCCTTAACAATGGCACCGGGCTGCGCATTGTATATCCCACGGGTCCTAACACGCCGAGCAGTCTTAATTTTGTGGTGCGTGGCACCGATCCTGGGGGCGCTTATGCGACCAGCAATATACCCGTGAGCTTAGAGCGAGGGTTTTTTATGAGCCTAGCCCATTCATTTGTTCAGTTTCTACAAGATTCACGGCAAATATTACCGCAATGGCTTAGTTTTTCTACGGTGCAGGGTGATGTGGTGAGCTTTATCTTCACCTCATTGAATACGCAGGGTGGATATTTTGTGGTGAATGCCACGAATGGAGTGAATATCACAAATCCACAGGCGGGTGTATTGATGTTGGTAGGAGCACCTACGGACATGGAGCGCTGTTTAAATGCTTCGCTAGCTTTTCAGGCAGTGCCTTATTTTAAAGGGCAGGTGCCCGTTACCGTGGTTGGTTATGATGGGTCAAATGCGCCGATAAGTCTTTCTGCACAATTTGCGAGTATTTCCGTTTCCCATCCACTTAAAGTGCTTGTTCAGCAGAGTAGTACTTCTATTAGCGCAGTTCCATTACGCGCCTCTTCAGGAAATTTACCAACGATTCAGGATGTTGATGGTGATACTCTCTTATTTAGCGGAACAGTGACTCAAAATAAAACAGCGGTACCCGGATTTATTATTCAAACTTTCCCTCAACTGCCCGTGGGAACAAGTTACGGAGGAACGTATTTAGTGATTCCGCCCGTAGGTTCTCAAGGTAATCCAGGTCAGACAGCCTATCAAATTGAATTTATGGTACAGGCCTATGATGCGATAACGAATGCTCTGATCGCAGACAAATTGATTAAACCAGAAGCGATTCTGTTGGTGGTTAGTAATGTTCCCTTAACGCTGAATGGTGTAATGAACGATCAAGTGGGTTTGGCTGGCTACCCCTTTGATGTGAGTGTTCCTAGCGCGATCAGTGCTGTAGGTAATAATTACACGATAGGATTGCAAACGGCAACGGGTGGATTGGCGCCTAGTTGGATCCAGTTACGCAACGATGGTTTTTATCACTTAAATGGCACCGTGCCTTCCACGGATACCGCCACCTACAGCTTTCAATTACTCTACGATGATCAACACGGCAGTGTGCAACGCCTTTCCTTTCAATGGCGCAATCAAATTGCTTTGAACTTATATGCGGCGAGCACTCAAAGCTTGTTGCGTCAAAACCAAGCTTCGGCACGCTTACCCAACTTAGGGGTGAACTATCCCGGCAATGAGAATGTGACGGTCATACTGGAAGTCCCGCGCCTGTTTGCAGCGCCACAGGTGAACGAAACACTGGCCAATCTAAGCGGCCTTACTCCCTCACGCATATTCAATCCAGAGACGGATA
>JAKFXE010000005.1 GCA_021731545.1 Coxiellaceae bacterium | reverse complement strand
GGACAAATACCATATTTACTTTTGTCAGCAAAAGCTCTTTGGCATTGACCTGAAAAAGGATTAATATGGCTGCGGTGTGTTACCTATGTCTCCGCACGTTTGTTACCTATGTCCCCGGTCTATACACCTTGTGCCCGCCCGCTTTTCTTTTGGACGATCCCTGTAACAAGCTTAGTATTATCAGGAGAGTAAAATGCCCTCATTCGATATTGTTTCAGAAGTAGATAGCCATGAATTAGCCAATGCGATTGATCAAGCCAATCGTGAGGTGGGCACTCGTTTCGACTTTAAAGGCACAGATTCCAGTTTCACGCTTAAAGATAATGTCATTACGGTGAGCACTGAAAGTGATTTTCAGCTCAAGCAAATGATTGAGATTCTTAAACTTAAGCTCAGTAAGCGTGGTATTGAAGTGGGTCATTTAGAATATGGTGAGCCCACGATTCAACTAAAAAGCGCCAAGCAAAATGTGACGGTGCGTCAAGGGGTGGATGCTGAGGCGGCTAAAAAAATCGTTAAGCTGATTAAGGATGAGAAGATGAAAGTCCAGGCCTCCATTCAGGGCGATCAAGTCCGCGTCAGTGGTAAAAAAAGAGATGATCTGCAAGAAGTTATCGCCCTCTTGCGCAAACAAGAACACATCTCAATACCCCTGCAGTTTAAGAATTTTAGAGATTAAAGCTTCTTGTCAATTTGCCGGCTTCTCCTTACAATGGGCCAAATAGAAGTCCAATAGCCACACCCATTAAGGAAAACCATGTCCAGAAGAGCTTCATTTTTTGAATCCAGTTTAAGTGCTACTGCAACCACATCTTCCGAAGGCAAAGACAGTTCTTTTGGGATAGCAAAGGGGCAAGATCGGAACTCTATTATGCGTACAGTCGCTCAAGGGGTATCTTGTTTTTCAGAACCGAGCCTCGAGATGGATCGTTTTATAGAGGAAAAGCGCGACGAGCTGTTTGCACTTCTGGGTCAAATCCTAATCGATGTTGAGGACAATGCAATAGAACAAATTGATTTGCTTCAATTTACGCGTGAGCGCATTGTTTACTGTCAGAGTGAAGACCGAATTATACAAATCATCCACTATGATGAACGACAGCGTTTTTTGAGAGCCTTGATAGGGGCGCTAAGAGCTAATACTTCAGTACGCTCTATTTGCTTGGTGTGCATCGCGATGACCGATGATCTGGCGGAGCTTTTGAAAAGAATGTTGAAAAAAAATACAAGCTTAAGGTATTTAGAGTTGTATGCTTGTGAGCTCACTGATGCGGGTGCCGAGTCTTTGTCGAAATTGTCGCAAGTGAGGTCGGGTAGGCTTAAATTAGTGTTACGCGGCGAAGAGGGGCTTTCTGATTTAGAGCAGAAGGTTCTTGCGGCTAAAGGAAGGGTTCGAGTCGATAGTGATTATATGGATAAGGAAAGCCGGGAAACCAAAGGTACGCCGGAACATGTTCCATTGCATCGTTCTTGGAGCGCCCCGGATTTTCCTCATAGTGAGTTAAGCTGTCCTCCCATGGAGCTAGAGCCTGTATCTGAAAGGGAACAGGATGAATATAAGCCTTAGTGGCAGAATGCTTGAGCATTTCTGAGCAAAAGATATTATTTCGTTATTATTCAATCAATTGAAAAAGCATTCTTTGACTTAGCTCCCTTAGTTAAACTATTTCATTAAAAAGTCTCCGTGCCTGTGGAATTTTCCTCATTTATTACTATAATGACTGGCAAGTGGTAGAAAGTGGGATTTTGTGGGAGACAGTGGAATGTTTCGAGGATTAAGCTCCATCAATCTAGACGCTAAGGGGCGCATGGCCATGCCAGCGCGCTACCGTGCGGCTTTGGAGCAAGATGCCCAGGGCCTACTGGTGTTGACCATTGATACAGAGCAACCCTGCTTATTGCTCTATCCCCACCATCAGTGGGAAGTCATTGAGGCGAAATTAGAGGCCTTGTCCAGCTTCAATCCAGCTACCCGCCGAATTCAACGATTGTTGATAGGCCATGCGACCGAGTTGGAAATGGATGGTTCGGGTCGTATTTTGTTGCCCACTTTACTGCGGGAGTATGCGGGCTTGGATCGCTGTGTGATGTTGGTAGGACAGGGTAAGAAATTTGAACTCTGGGGTGAAGCTCAGTGGCAACAGGGTAGAGAGGCTTGGTTAAAAGAGCCTATAGATAATGAAAAAGGGATTCCCGTTGAATTACAAAATATATCCCTGTAACGATGAATAATGAACATCAGCCCGTATTATTAACGGAGCTTATTGAGGGGCTTGCGATTAAGCCCGAAGGATACTACATCGATGCTACTTTTGGTCGAGGAGGACACAGTCGTGAAATATTACGGCATCTTGCTCCCCAAGGCAGATTGTTAGTGATCGATAAAGATTTAGAGGCCATTGAAGCGGCTAAACAAATAAAGGATGAACAGCTTTATTGTGAACACACTTCAATCGCTGAGTTAGAAAATGTCGTTAACGCGCTAGGATGGCACGGAAAAGTTAAGGGCATTTTACTGGATCTGGGTGTTTCATCCCCTCAGTTAGACCACCCAGGTCGGGGATTTAGTTTTATGAAGGAAGGACCCTTAGATATGCGAATGAATCAGGAACAGGAAATGGATGCCGCGACTTGGATTAACCAGGCCGAGGAAGTTGAAATTGCACGAGTATTATGGGAGTACGGTGAGGAGCGCTATTCGCGGAGAATAGCCAAAGCCATTGTGAGGGAGCGACTCGAACAGCCGCTGATGACCACGACACACTTAGCCGGTGTCATCAGTGGAGTTGTTCCTTCGCGAGGGCTTAAACATCATCCGGCAACACGCAGTTTTCAGGCGATTCGTATTTGGATTAACCAAGAATTGATGGAGTTGCAAGCTTGTTTGCAGCAGTGTTTGCGGGTGTTAGCGGTGGGTGGGCGCTTATGTGTGATTAGCTTCCATTCACTTGAAGATAGAATGGTGAAGCAGTTTATTCAGCATGAATCAGGGCACGATCCTTTTCCGAGTCGACTGCCTGTGATGAATGTGCAGCTTAATCGTCGCTTTAAAAAAATAGCGTCGGTCAAAGCTTCAGCGGATGAAGTTAACAGGAATCCCAGAGCGCGGAGCGCGCGATTAAGGATAGCGGAGAAAATAGCATGAATGTTGCAACACGGGTATTAGAAGCGCAGCGAGTTCAGGCGCTGCGATTGGCGCAGCCCGGCATTGCTTATATTCAATCTGCGCGTCAGGGTTTTTGGCTTAGTGTGTTGGTGGTGGGGTTGTTGCTGTCTGCATTTTCTATGATCTATGCCAAAGATTTGGAGCGACGCTTGTTTATTCAATATCAAGAACAACAAGAGCAGCAGGCGCGCTCTGTTGTTGAGTGGAATCGTTTATTGTTAGAACAGGGCACTTGGTCAGCACAGCTTCGAGTTCAGAAAATAGCCGCAGAGGAATTAGGGATGATTGCTCCAGCTTCAGGGGATGTCATTATGATTGCCGAAGAATAGACATTTTATGCAGCACACCCCTCAGCGCTATTGGCGATTTTATCTTCCCATCATTGTACTCTTACTGATTTTATTGGGTTTATTAGGGCGGTTGATTGATTTAGGGATCATTAGCCGCCCTTTTTTATTGGCGCAAAGCGCTGCACGTATTATTCGTACGATAGAGATTCCCGCTAATCGTGGAATGATCAAAGATCGCAATGGGGCACCTCTAGCCATTAGCACACCCGTTGAATCCGTTTGGATTAATCCGCAACTTTTCGAAGCAAATGCTGATCAGCTGAAGCAACTTTCGCACTATTTGCAGCTGCCTATTTCAGTCATCAAGACACGGGCTGTTAAAAAAGACCATCATGAGTTTGTGTATCTGAAGCGTGCGATTACGCCTGAGTTGGCATTTGAAATTAAAAGACTTGATATTGTAGGCTTGTATTTTCAAGAAGAATATAAACGTTTTTATCCAGAGGCTGAAGTTAGCGCGCATGTCGTTGGGTTTACCAATATTGATGATCGAGGTCAAGAAGGCTTGGAGTTGGCCTATAATCGTTGGTTGCAAGGTGTTCCCGGAAAAAAACGAGTATTAAAAGATCGCTTAGGGCACATCATCGATGATTTAGAGATTATTCGAAATGCAAAGCAGGGGAATGATTTACCCTTGAGCCTTGACCAACGCATTCAATATGTGGCCTATCGCGATTTAAAAGCGGCGGTAGAACAATATCATGCACAAGCAGGTTCGGTTGTAGTGCTGGATGCACAAACGGGCGAAGTCTTAGCGATGGTGAATCAACCTTCATATAATCCCAATGCACGCCAAAATGTTCCTGTAAACTCGTATCGCAATCGTGCGGCTACGGATCAATTCGAACCCGGCTCCATCATTAAACCCTTCACCATTGCCTTAGCTTTGCAAAGCGGACAGTACACACCCGAATCCACACTAGATACGGCCCCAGGTTGGATGCGTGTAGGGGGCTTTGAAATTCGGGACGATGGTCATGTGCACGGCATCATGAATCTAACGGAGATTTTACAAAAATCGAGTAATATCGGGGCGGCAAAAATTATGTTGTCTTTAAAGCCACACGATTACTGGGTACTTATGCATAATTTTGGTTTTGGTGAGCCCACACAAAGCGGTTTTCCGGGAGAGGCGCGCGGCTCTTTGGAGGATCGACCTAAGTGGTATGCCAGTGAAATTGCGGCCTCTGCTTATGGTTATGGTTTGTCGGTAACGGCATTGCAGTTGGCCCAAGCTTATAGCGTGTTTGCGGAAAATGGAGTGGAGCGCCCTGTTACTTTTTTAAAGTTGGCTAAAGCACCTGAAGGCCGACAGATTATTTCACCAAAAATTGCACATCAAGTCTTAACGATGATGCAGGCTGTAGTGGCTCCCGGAGGTACAGGTACCCGGGCTCGGGTGCCGGGTTATTTAGTAGCCGGAAAAACGGGAACCGCGTATATTGCAGGACCTAAGGGCTATGACAAACATCATCGCTATGTCTCTTCTTTTGTGGGGATTGTTCCGGTTTCACAGCCGCGCTTTGTGGTAGCGGTGGTGATTTACGATCCTCAAGGCCAACATTTTGGCGCTATTGTATCAGCGCCCGTATTTGCCAAAGTCAGTGGAGATGCGTTGCGTCTTATGGATATACGGCCCGATGATTTAGAGCATGCACAGGATACAGTAGCGGCCCCTTTTGTGAATTAATATGAACTTAAATACTTCTTTACAGGCTTTACTAAACGATATTATTCCTTTAGATCAGATACCTGATCTCTCAATAAAATCTCTGGCCATCGATAGTCGTGAACCCAATACAGAGGGTTTGTTTTTTGCGTACCTGGGCAGTAAAACGGATGGGAGGCATTATTTGCAAGAAGCTGTGAATCAAGGAGCCACCGTTATCCTGTGTGAGCAAAGTGGTTTAGAGGCGTATCAAGCTGTTATTCAGGCTATTCAGAATCAAGTGCGGGTGATTCCAGTGCTTCATTTGCAGCGTCATGTGAGTGAAATTGCAGGACGATTTTATGTGCATCCGAGTCGAGATTTGATTGTAGTAGGGATTACAGGGACCAATGGTAAAACTTCGTGCACGCATTTTATCGCACAAGCCTTGAATAAAAATGAAATTCGGTGTGCGGTGATCGGCACCTTGGGTCATGGTATTCCACCGCATTTGGAAGCAGATCAGCATACCACACCGAATGCTTTGTCTTTGCAAAAAACATTGGCGGAGATGCGGGATCAGAAAATTCAAGTCGTCGCGATGGAAGTTTCTTCGCATGGATTATCGCAGTATCGTGTTGATGGCGTGTCTTTTAGTATTGTGGTTTTTACGCAATTGAGTCGAGATCATTTGGACTATCACGGCAGCATGGAAGCGTATGCAGCGGCTAAAGAGCGATTGTTCCATTTTCCAAGATTACAAGCTGTTGTGTTAAATCTGGATGATGCCATGGGTTATCGTTTGGCCGAACAAAAGCGCAAGACACTAAAGGTATACGGCTACTCTCAAGAAGCTAATACTGTGTCAGATATTGAGCTTGTGCGGGCAGATCAGGTGCATTTGGATGTGCAAGGTTTTGAGGCACAACTGTACTCTCCGTGGGGTGAGGGAAAACTTGAAAGCCCTCTCTTGGGAAAATTTAATATTAGTAATTTATTGGCGGTGATATCCGTATTAGGTATTGTAAAGCTGCCTTTAACAAAAATCTTGGAGGCTGTGTCAAAACTTAAAACAGTTGCTGGACGCTTAGAGCTTTTGGGCGGAGGTGGTCTGCCTCAGGTGGTGGTAGATTATTCCCATACCCCCGATGCTTTGGAAAAAGCGTTGCTCACTTTAAAAGAGCACCATTCTGGTAAATTATGGTGTGTCTTTGGTTGTGGGGGCGAGCGTGATGCCGGTAAGCGCCCGATGATGGCAGCCATTGCAGAGCGCTACAGTGATTATGTAGTGTTGACCGATGATAATCCGCGAAGCGAAAGCTCGGCGCAGATCTTAACAGATATTCAGCAGGGTTTTAGTTCTGCGGTACCCTTAAGCATTATTCCTGATCGAGCCGAAGCAATAAAATACGCAATACAAAAGGCTTCTGTCGATGATATGATTTTAATTGCTGGAAAAGGACATGAAGAATATCAACTTGTGGGGACGGAACGCTTGGCTTTTAGCGATAAAGAGCAGGCAGAGATGCAATTAGAGAATAGACGTAAGATTTTTTTGTAATGGTGGGGGTGGGTTTTATGCCTGCCTTTACGTGAAATGGAGTGTTAAAAACATAATGAAATTATCCAATCTTGCCAGTGCTCTTCATGCCTCGTTAACCTGTGAAGATTCTGATTACACAGGCCTTAGTATTGATACCCGAACGCTACAGCCGGGCAATGTCTATCTGGCGTTGAGGGGCGAGCGTTTTGATGGACATGATTTTGTAGAGGCTGCCCAAAAAGCAGGTGCTGTTTTGGCAATTGTCAGTGAGGAAGGCACCTATAGTTTGCCTGTTATTCGAGTGTCAGATACACGCAAAGCGTTGATTGAATTGGCTGTTGCGCATCGGAAAAATTTTAAGCTTCCTGTCATTGCGATCACCGGAAGTTGTGGAAAAACAACGGTTCGTGCTCTAAGCGCTAGCATTTTTAGCCAGTGCGGCCGTACCTTGGCGAGTCAATCTAGTTTCAATAATGATATTGGCGTGCCCCTAACGATGTTGCGTTTATCGGCTCAAGATCAGTATTTGGTTCAGGAAATGGGCGCGAATCACCCCGGTGAAATTGCACAGCTAACCCATATTCTCAGACCGACGGTAGTGGTTATTACCTGTGCGGCTCCCGTGCACCTTGAGGGTTTTGGTAGCTTGGATGGGGTGGCCTGTGCCAAGGGTGAAATTTATCAAGGTTTGGGTTCAGACGGCATTGCGATTTTAAATCAGGATGATCATTATGCGGATTTTTGGCGTAAACGTATTGGCAGTCATCGCACAATTAGTTTTGGACTCAAAGACTCTGCGGATGTGCGTGCTCAAGACATTCATCTTAACGAGCACGCACAGGCATCGTTTAAATTAAGCATAGCCGGAAATTCTGTGCCCGTTCAGCTGCAATTGATTGGTGAGCATAATGTGATGAATGCTCTAGCCGCAGCGGCTATTGCGCATGCCTGCCAAGTGCCTTTGAGTACCATAAAGCAAGGTTTGGAAAGTGCAGAGGCGGAAAAAATGCGTCTACAAGCACAGCCTGGTATCAAGTCAACACAGATTATTGACGATAGTTACAATGCTAATCCTACCGCGATGTTAGCCGCTCTTAAGGTATTGAGTCATCATTCAAGTCCCCGTGTTTTTGTGGTGGGTGATATGCGAGAGTTGGGTGAAAATGCAGAGCACTATCATGAAGAGTTGGGTCGACAAGCAGCGCAGCATCACGTGGATGCTTTATATTGTTTTGGCCCCTTAAGCCAAGGTGCTGCACAGTCTTTTGGAAAAGCGGGTTTTTGGTTTGATGATTTAGATAAATTGATTAATCAATTACAGCAGGATCTTCAGCCCAGCAGCACTGTTTTGGTGAAGGGTTCAAGATCCATGGGCATGGATCGAGTCGTAAAAGCATTACAGGAGAAGTAATATGCTGTTAATTTTATCGCAGTATTTAATGCAGTATTTTCCCGCCTTTCGGGTTTTTCAATATTTAAGTTTTCGTTCTATTGTCGGTGCGCTGACCGCCTTGCTTATTCTACTGATCTTTAGTCCTCGCTTAATTCGAAAATTACAGCGCCTGCAAATCGGACAAGCTGTGCGCGATGATGGCCCACAAACGCACCTTAAGAAAACAGGAACTCCCACGATGGGGGGCTTGTTGATGTTGATGGCGATTAGTATCAGTGTGGTCTTGTGGTGTGATTTAAAAAATCCCTATGTTTGGATTGCGCTGTTTGTCATGCTCTCTCATGGCTTGATTGGTGGGGTGGATGATTATCGCAAAGTGATTAAACGCAACAGTAAGGGATTGGCCTCACGCTGGAAATTCTTTTGGCAATCCGTGGTGAGCTTAACAGCGATTTATGCTTTATATCATATTGCTTCACAGCCGGTAGAAACAGCATTGATTGTTCCTTTTTTTAAAAGCATTGTATTTCAGTTGGGGCCTTTTTATATTTTGTTGGCTTATTTTGTCTTGGTGGGTGCCAGTAATGCGGTTAATTTAACGGATGGTTTGGATGGCTTAGCTTTAATGCCCATCGTAATGGTATCAGCCGCTTTAGCGGTTTTTGCCTATGTCAGCGGCAATCATATTACTGCTCATTATTTGTCGATTCCCTATATTCCTTACGATGGAGAAATGGCCGTTTTTTGCAGCGCCATTGTGGGCGCGGGTTTAGGGTTCTTGTGGTACAACGCTTATCCTGCCGAAATCTTTATGGGCGATGTGGGCTCTTTAAGTTTGGGTGCGGCATTAGGCCTAGTGGCTATCATGGTGCGACAAGAAATTGTTTTTTTCATTATGGGCGGCGTTTTCGTCGCGGAAACGGTGTCTGTTATACTACAAGTAGCCTCCTTTAAACTAACGGGAAAGCGTATTTTTAAAATGGCGCCTCTGCATCATCACTTTGAATTAAAGGGTTGGCCTGAGCCCAAGGTCATTGTGCGCTTTTGGATCATCACCTTTATTCTGGTTCTGATCGGATTGGCTACCTTGAAGTTGCGTTAAGGGCAGCTCTCGAAATGGCTATTTTGCCTTAATACTTTGTTTCGGACTTTCCTCAAATCCTCATTTATGGCCTATAAACTCCGGTTTTCGAAAAGCCCGCGCCGCGTCTTAAGCCAAAATCTCTCATTTCGAGAAGCGCCCTTAATCGTTATACGAGCTGTGACAAAAACGTTTTTGCTGGGACAATTACGGGTTTTTGATAAGAAAAGCAATCGACATCCACATAATCCATATTTATAACGACATGGAATGCGTGCTTTGCCCCCGTTGCTTGCTGAAATTTTTTAAGATTTGAGCTGATGCGAGCATTGTCACTGTGTTTTGCCTCCACCAAAAACCAAGGTTTGTTGTCTTGAGTGACCAAGAAATCAACTTCATTTTTTTCTTTATCGCGTAGAAAGTACAAATCGTATTTTCCTAGGCCTTGGTCAGTCCAAAAATGGACTGCTTTTAGCAAGTGTGAAGCTATAAAATTTTCTGAGCGCATGCCTATATCGCTTATTTCGGACCAATCCCATAAATAAATTTTAGGCCCTTTTAAGAGTGAGCGAACAACATTTTTTGACCATGGTTTTATGGTAAAGCAATAATAAAAAGCATTTAATACTTTAATCCATCGCTGAACAGTATCTACTGACACATTAATTTTATTGGCGAGATTCGTGTAATTGGTAAGTTGTCCTGCTTGATGCTTAAGTAATTCTGCTAATATTTCCAGCTGATCAATTTCATGAATATGATTTAAATCACGAATATCTCCTCGAAATAATTGTTCTGTGCGCAATTGTTTCCAGCGTCGTGAAAATTGTTTATCTCTGTTTAAAAAAGGCTCTGGGAATCCGCCAAACTCCAGTAAAGCATCAAAAACATCAGATTTAATAGGGGTTGGGGCATGGATAGCTTGATCGTTTGCTTCCGTTCTTAGGCATTCAGCGACTGAAAAAGGATGAACGCGATAAGGGAAGTAACGCCCCATTAAACTATCTCCACCGGTGCGATGTATGTCTAATTTTGAGCTTCCGGTGAGAATAATGTGAAAGTGATCGCGATAGGAATCGAAAAATCCCTTCAGGAATGTTTTCCATCGACGATACTTGTGCAATTCGTCGAATACCATTATGGGTGTGCTAGAGTAGACTTTCTCCACGCCAGCATAGTTAGCTACTGCTGTGGGTCCCTCCAGAATAATTTTTCGATGGTCTTGATTGTCCCAATTTAAGTAAACGAACTGAGCGGATAAAGATTTGGCAGATAGACTAATAGTTGTTTTTCCCACCTGACGTGGGCCACCTAAAAACAGCATTTGTTTGTAGTGCTGAAAATGCTGGGCTAGAACGCTTTCGTAGATTCGCTTCATCCTGACTATTATACGATGCATCCTATAATAGTCAAGACTAATTTACGATGGTCGCGAAATTGGTCGGGCAGAGGGAATGAGTCCGGATTTCCTGGATGAGTGGAGCAGTGAATTTGCTTAGCTCGTATCTGTGGCTTATTGGCATGGCTGCGGGCAAATTTGACTATGACAATTCTAAAAATTGTTTTAATCCTATGCAGCTCACTTCTTTGCTGAGGTGAATGGGAACATCACCAGGGTAAATAACGGTGATATGGTTTAGTTTTAAATCGGCTAAAGCGCTGTGCATGGATTTTGTTAACCTGGGTGTTTTGGTGAATTTAAATTCAAAGCCCATGCGCTCTATGCCTCTTACGATAAAAAGATCGAGCTCTGCCTGTGCATGGGTAGCCCAAAAATAACAATCCCTTGGGTCTATGCGCAAATGACGAATGACGGATTCCATGGCAAATCCCTCCCAAGAGGCTCCCATTTTAGGGTGAGTTAATAGAAAAGTGTAGTCTGGAAAATTCATTAAAGAATGATAGATCCCGCTATCTCGAAAATAAATTTTTTTTGATTTTACTTGGCGTTTTGCGATGTTTTCATGCCAGGGTGATAATTGTCGAACCATAAAAGTCCCACTCAATATATCTAGGTATTTCTGTATAGTGTGGTAACTTAGGTTAAGCGCGCTTGCAATTTCTGATGCATTGAATAATTGAGCATGATAGTGTGACAGCATCATCCAAAATCGTCTTAAATTTTCAGCCGGAATTTTTATTCCTAGATTTGGAATGTCTTGTTCCAAGAATGTTCTTATGTAATCCTGCCGCCACTGCATGCTTTCACTTGCATTATTTGCAAGATAGGATCGCGGAAATCCACCGCGCACCCACAAATTTTCTAGGTGATCAACCTCTGGATAAGAGAACGGAGTCAATTCTATGTAGTGAATACGCCCTGCTAAAGATTCAGAGCTTTGCTTGATGAGTTCTCGTGAAGCGCTGCCTAAAATTAAATAACGCTGATTTTTTCTTTCTTGATCGACCAATACGCGCAAAATGGGAAATAAATCAGCCTGGCGTTGAATTTCGTCTATGACGATAAGGTCGTCAAAATCATCAAGTGCCAACATGGGGTCGCTCAGTCGCATCAGGTCAATAGGATTTTCTAGGTCAAAGTACTGCTCTTTTTTGCCAGTTTCTTGTTCAAAGTATTGGCGAGCGAGTGTGGTTTTGCCGCATTGCCTCGGACCCAGCAAGGCAACGATTTTGGCTGTCTTAAAGCCTTCTCTTATTTGATCTAGGTATCGAGCTCTTAGCATATTTACCTTGTAAATTAGAATTCCGAGTTCTAATTTACAATAACAAAAGAGGTTTTTCAACAAAACAATCAAAAATTGATCGAACAGGGGGCGCTAGCTTCTCCCTAAACGGCCTGCTATTCTGGCTCTTTTCTTTCGTTCGATCCTTTAATGATGAATAAAAATGCACTGACATTGATTGTGGGTTTAGGGCCTACGGGCCTTTCCTGTCTTCGCTACCTGGTTTCTCAAGGGTGCCGGGTAGCTGTGACGGACAGTCGTCGCGATCCGCCTGCGTTAGCGGAAGCTCGTCGTGAATTTCCTACAGTAGAAATAGCCATAGGCGGGTTTTCTCCGGCTTTATTTGAGGCGGCCTCAGAAGTGGTTTTAAGTCCCGGCGTTGCGTTGACAGAACCTTTAGTTGTGCAGGCTAAAGCTCGCGGTATTCAGCCTATAGGGGATATTGAGCTTTTTGCACGTGCGGCTAGAGCACCTGTCGTGGCGATTACAGGCTCCAATGGTAAGTCGACGGTGACAACCTTGCTGGGATTGATGGCCGAAAAGGCAGGACTCAAAGTAAAAGTGGGTGGCAATTTAGGCACGCCTGCTTTAGCGCTTTTGGAGATTTCAGAACCGGATCTGTATGTTCTAGAGCTCTCCAGTTTTCAATTAGACACAAGCTATAGTTTAAAAACAGCGGCAGCGGTGGTGCTGAATGTCAGTGAAGATCACATGGATCGTTATGCGACTTTTGCAGAGTATTTGAAATCTAAACAGCGTATTTATGATCGCTGCCAGCAGCCTGTTGTGAATGCGGATGAGCCGGCGATTTGGAAAGGGCTGTCTTTTGAAGCCAAGCCCTTAAGCTTTACCGTGGATACAGCCCTTTTGACTGAGCCGGATGACTCGGTTTTTTCTGTGCGGAGTGAGGATAGTGAATCCTATTTATGTCGCGGCACACAAAAACGGATTGCTGTTCATGACATGAAGCTCAAGGGACGCCATCACCTGCAAAATGCCTTAGCCGCTTTGGCCTTAGGTTCTGCCTTGAAATTACCGATAGCAGCTATGGCGGAAGTTTTGAAAAATTTCACGGGCTTGGCGCATCGTTGTCAGTGGGTGGCGCGTGTAGGGGGTGCGGATTGGTTTAATGATTCTAAGGGAACAAACGTAGGGGCCAGTTTAGCGGCGATTCTAAGCTTGGGTGAAAACACAAAAACTCAAAAAATTATTTTACTAGCGGGGGGGCAGGGTAAGAATGCAGACTTTAGCGTATTGAATGAAGCGCTAAAGCAGCATGTAAAACAGGTGATTGTATTTGGACAAGACGCGCCTTTACTCGCGCAAGCTTGGCAGGATATAGTAGCGATCAAACGAGTTGAGAGTCTTCAGGCGGCGGTGGCAGAGGCGGCTCGATCTGTAGAATCGGAGGATATTGTGTTGTTGTCTCCGGCGTGCGCTAGTTTGGATATGTTTAAGAATTTTGAAGATCGGGGCGATCAATTTGTAAAGGCGGTTAGGGAATTATAAAGGGATTTTTATGGATGCCCGTGCGCAAAATAGTATAACCAAGCCCTATTCCAAAGCCCCCGCTCGCTCTTCTTGGTTTTATGACAAATGGTTGTTAAGTGCCACGTTGTTATTATTAGTCTTTGGTTTGTTGATGGTGGCCTCAGCCTCCATGGTAATTTCAGATCGTCAATTTGATTATCCCTTCCATTATTTTATACGCCAAGGCATCTATACCGTGATGGCTTTGGTCTTGGCTTGGCTGGCTACGCGAATTCCCTTGAAATTTTGGCAGCAATACAGTGCACCGATTATGTTGGCGTCTTTGTTATTGCTGGTGATTGTTTTAATTCCGGGCATTGGTCGCGTGGTCAATGGAAGCCGACGTTGGATTCAGTTGGGTTTTATTACGCTGCAAGTTTCTGAAGTGGCTAAGTTAGCAGCTGTTTTGTATTTGGCGAGTTATTTGCAACGTTATCAACAGCACGTTAAAGAAGATTTAAAGGGGTTTATTAAACCCATGTTATTGCTGGGGGTCATTGCGATTTTGTTATTGCTTGAACCGGATTTTGGTGCCCTGGCGGTGATCTCGGCAACTTTTTTGATTCTATTGTTTATTGCGGGGGTTCGTTTATGGCCCTTCATCACTTTGTTTGCTTTAGTGGCAGTAGGTTTGGGAATGCTGGCGATCACTTCTCCCTATCGCATGGCGCGTTTAACGACTTTTTTAAATCCGTGGAGCCATCAATTTGATTCAGGTTATCAATTAACACAATCCTTGATTGCTTTTGGCCGAGGTGGCTTGTTTGGGGTGGGTTTGGGTAATAGTGTGCAAAAATTATTTTATTTGCCAGAAGCCCATACCGATTTTTTATTCGCGGTGTTGGCAGAAGAGTTGGGGCTGATGGGTGAAGTTTTGGTGCTCGCTTTGTTTTTTATTTTAATTGCTCGAACTTTTATTATCGCACGACAGGCTTTTAGTGCAGAAAAATTATTTGAAGCTTATGTCGCTTATGGGTGTGCCGCGTGGTTTGCTATGCAGGCTTTAATTAATGTGGGGGTGAATGCGGGCATTTTCCCTACTAAGGGGCTCACACTTCCCTTTATTAGTTATGGAGGATCGAGCATGCTGATCAACTGTATCGTAGTGGGGATATTGCTTAGGATTTCCTATGAGACTCAAATTAGCAGTGGTACCATGAGCAAGCTTCATTATATGCGGTGAGTGCTTGTGTCTAAAGTTATCATTACCGCCGGGGGAACGGGCGGACATATTTTTCCCGCGCTAGCCGTGGCTCGTGAATTAAAAGCAAAGGGCCTTGAGGTGCATTGGATTGGATCTCGGGGCGGGCTCGAAGAGCGTCTCGTCACAGAATTTCCTTTTTCATCCATTTCGATTAAGGGATTGAGGGGCAAGAGTTTCAGTGCCTGGTTTTGGGCACCCTGGCGTTTAATTCAGTCTACTTGGCAGGCCTGGAAAGCGATTCGTCGCATTCAGCCGCAATTGGTCATTGGTTTAGGAGGTTTTGTCACGGGTCCCACAGGCTTGGCGGCTTGGCTGGCTCGAGTTCCTTTGCTGATCCATGAACAAAACGCTATTGCCGGTTATACGAATCGCCTTTTATCTAAAATCGCATCCCTCACATTGCAAGCCTTTCCCCATACCTTTTCAGAAAAAACGCAGGTTATTACGGTGGGTAATCCTGTGCGTCCTGAAATTATTGCTTTACCTACACCCGAAGCGCGTTTAGCAGGGCGAACAGGCCCTTTGCGTATTTTAGTCTTGGGCGGCAGTTTAGGGGCGCATTTTTTGAATCAAATGCTTTTAGAGGCCATGCCGCTTTTAATGCCTACGCCATTCTTGTGGCAGCAAAGTGGTCGTGAAGCAGAACAAAGCTTGATTGAACACTATGCTGCTTTAAAAATAGAGGTTAAAGTGAGCGCCTTTATTGAAGATATGGCACAGGCCTATGCCTGGGCTGATCTAGTGATTGCGCGTGCCGGCGCGCTGACTGTAGCTGAATTAGCCGCAGCGGGAGTGGCCAGTATTTTAATTCCATACCCCCATGCAGTGGATAATCATCAGTTTTACAATGGACACTATTTGGCGAGTGTGGGTGCAGCAGTCGTGATTCCACAAAATGCTTTTCGGTTGAATGAGTTTTTAGAATTATTAGAAGGTTATCAAAAAGAGCGTGAGTCATTATTGAAAATGGCAAAAGCGGCGCGTCAACAGGCCTGGCCTCATTCAAGCGCTGAGGTGGTTCAACACTGCTTGGGAATTATTCATTGTGTTAAATAAAAATATTAAAAAAATACACTGCATCGGTGTGGGTGGCATCGGGGTCAGCGGCATTGCAGAATTTTTGTTGCATAAGGGTTATGAGGTTAGTGGCTCTGACAAAATGGCCAGCAAAATAACGCAGCGCCTACAAAGTTTAGGCATTACGGTGTATTTAGATCATGCGGCTCCCCATATTCAAGATGCGGATTTAGTAGTTTATTCCAGCGCGGTTCATTCGGACAATCCTGAGCTAGCCGCTGCTAAAAAAGCGGGCATTCCTATGATGCAGCGCGCCGAAATGTTGGCAGAACTGATGCGGGATTTTAAAGGTATTGCCATTTCGGGTACGCACGGAAAAACAACGACCACGAGTTTAATTGCGGCGGTATTGCAAGAGGCGGGATTGGATCCTTCTTTTATGATCGGTGGTTATATGAACCATCGTTTGAGCCCTATGCATTTAGGCTTGGGTGATTATTTTGTGGCAGAGGCCGATGAAAGTGATGCTTCCTTTTTATCGCTGTCTCCTGAAATAGCCATTGTCAATAATATAGAAGTGGATCATATGGAAACCTACGGAGGGGATTTTAAGCAACTCACCGAGACCTTTGCACGCTTCTTGCATAAGTTGCCTAAAACGGGCTTGGCTATTTTGGGTGCAGATGATTCAGTGGTGATGAGCTTGATTCCGGAGTTGCATTGCGCGCACTTAAGTTTTGGTTTTAGTGAGAAGGCCGATATGAGAGCGATTCAATTTGAGCAAAAAGGAATGCAGAGTCATTTTGTTCTAAGGCGAGCGAACTCTCCGGATGTGTCTCTCACGCTTAATTTACCGGGCAAACATAATGTCTTGAATGCGCTGGCAGCGATTGCTGTGGCGCACCATATCGGCATTTCTGATGCAACACTTCGAATCGCTTTGTTAAATTTTTCTGGAGTAGGTCGACGTTTTCACGCCTTAGGGGAATTAAGACTTCCGAAGGGGAGTGCACTGATTATTGATGATTATGGACATCATCCTGGGGCCATTGCAGCCACTTTGGAGGCGGCGCGTTTAGTATGGCCTCATCGTCGTGTGGTTTTGGCCTTTCAACCGCATCGTTATAGCCGAACTCAGGATTTAATGCAGGAGTTTGCAACAGTGCTATCAACCGCCGATGCCTTACTTTTGCTGGAAATTTATTCAGCCGGTGAAGCTAAAATACCGGGAGTGAGTGGACAGGCGCTGGCCAGCGCGATAGAAAAAATAGGAAAAGTAAAACCTATCTTTGTCCCACAACTCGATCAATTGCCGGAAATACTGCAAAGTGTTTTGCACAACGAAGATATTTTAATTTTACAAGGCGCTGGAGATATCGGTTTGATGGCGCAGCAATTGGCTCATCATGATTAATCTGCGCGGTGAATTCAAAAAAAATCATTCTTTGGCTTCTTATACTTCATGGGGCGTGGGCGGTCCTGCAGAGCAATTTTATTGGCCCGCGGATTTGCTCGATTTGCAAAATTTTCTGAAGCAACTTCCTGTGGAAGAACCCTTAACGTGGATCGGTTTGGGAAGTAATAGCTTAATTCGTGATGAGGGGATTAAAGGCACGGTCATACTCACGCTCAATCGTTTGAATGCATTGGACGCCTTGGATGAATGCAGTTTTCGTGCAGAGGCAGGGCTCAGCTGCGC